>NZ_CM142715.1:0-392500 GCF_054898065.1 Pseudomonas sp. MDT1-85
AAGCGCCGAGCAACCCGGATGTGGACTTCCGCTATCGGATCTTCAACGCCGACGGCTCCGAAGTGGAACAATGCGGCAACGGTGCGCGCTGTTTCGCCCGCTTCGTACTCGACAAGCGCCTGACCGCCAAGCGGCTGATTCGCGTCGAGACCAAAAGCGGCATCATCGAACTGGACATCCGCAGCGATGGCCAGATCAGCGTCAACATGGGTGCCCCGCGCCTGGTACCGGCCGAGATTCCGTTCGAAGCCCCGAGCCAGGCCCTGAGCTATCAGGTCGACGTCGACGGCACCACGGTCGAACTGGCCGCGGTGTCCATGGGCAACCCCCATGCCGTGTTGCGGGTCAGCGACATCAACAACGCACCGGTGCATGAATTGGGACCGAAAATCGAACATCATCCGCGCTTCCCGGCGCGGGTCAATGTCGGTTTTCTCCAGGTCATCGACCGGAGCCGCGCGCAGTTGCGCGTCTGGGAACGCGGGGCCGGGGAAACCCAGGCGTGCGGAACCGGCGCCTGTGCTGCCGCAGTGGCCGCGATCAGCCAGGGGTGGATGGATTCGCCGCTATTGATCGACCTGCCCGGCGGGCGTCTGTCCATTGAATGGGCAGGCCCAGGCCAACCAGTCATGATGACCGGCCCGGCAGTGCGCGTATACGAAGGACAAGTGCGTCTTTGAGTGAGCCAAATCCATGACCGACAAGCCTCAGGTTCCCGCCCTACAGCCCGACGAATCCCCTTCCGAAAGCCTTGAGGCGGCGGCGATTGCCGCGTACCTGGAGGCTCATCCGGATTTCTTCGTCGAGCACGAAGAACTGCTTCCGGCGCTGCGCATTCCGCACCAGCGCGGCGACACCATTTCGCTGGTCGAACGTCAGATGACGATTCTGCGCGACCGCAATATCGAGATGCGTCATCGCCTCTCGCACTTGATGGACGTGGCCCGCGACAACGATCGACTCTTCGACAAGACCCGCCGCCTGATTCTCGCGCTGATGGACGCCACCAGCCTGGAAGATGTGGTGATCAGCGTTGAAGACAGTCTGCGCCAGGACTTCCAGGTGCCCTTCGTCAGCCTGATCCTGCTGGGTGACAACCCGATGCCGGTGGGCCGGTGGGTGACGCATGCCGACGCGCAAACGGCCATCGGCGGCTTGCTCTCGGAAGACAAAAGCGTCAGCGGCAGCCTGCGCGAACACGAACTGGACTTCCTGTTCGGCGAAGAACAGCGCAAGCAGATCGGCTCCACCGCCGTCGTCGCCATCAGTCACCAGGGCATCCACGGCGTTCTGGCCATCGCCAGCCGCGATCCGCAGCACTACAAGAGCTCGGTGGGCACGCTGTTCCTGAGTTACATCGCCGAAGTCATGGGCCGCGTGCTGCCACGCGTCAACAGCTCCCTGCGCTCGGTACGCTGACCATGGAACGACAACTGGACGCTTACTGCGAACACCTGCGCAGTGAGCGGCAGGTGTCACCGCACACGCTGTACGCCTACCGCCGCGATCTCGACAAAGTGCTGGGCTGGTGCGTCAAACAGAACATCGACAGCTGGGCCACGCTGGACATCCAGCGCCTGCGCAGCCTGATCGCTCGCCTGCATTCCCAAGGTCAATCGTCCCGCAGCCTGGCGCGACTGCTGTCGGCAGTGCGCGGGCTCTATCACTATCTGAACCGCGAAGGTCTGTGCGACCACGACCCGGCCAACGGCCTGGCACCGCCCAAGGGTGAACGCCGCCTGCCAAAGACCCTCGACACCGACCGCGCACTGCAACTGCTTGAGGGCGCGGTAGAGGATGATTTTCTGGCGCGTCGGGATCAGGCGATTCTGGAACTGTTCTATTCCTCCGGCTTGCGACTTTCGGAACTGACCGGGCTCAACCTTGATCAGCTGGACCTGGCTGACGGCATGGTCCAGGTGCTCGGCAAGGGCAGCAAGACTCGACTGTTGCCAGTGGGCAAAAAAGCCCGCGAAGCACTGGAGTTATGGTTGCCATTGCGGGCAATGACCAACCCGGCGGACGACGCCGTGTTTGTCAGCCAGCAAGGCCGGCGCCTCGGCCCTCGGGCGATTCAGGTGCGGGTCAAGACTGCCGGCGAACGCGAGCTGGGGCAGAACCTGCACCCGCACATGTTGCGACATTCCTTCGCCAGCCATTTGCTGGAGTCCTCTCAGGACTTGCGCGCGGTGCAGGAACTGCTCGGTCACTCGGACATCAAGACCACTCAGATCTACACCCACCTGGACTTCCAGCACCTGGCGACGGTCTACGACAGCGCCCATCCACGGGCCAAACGCATTAAAGGCGATGATTCATGACCCTCCAATTGATCACCTTCGACCTCGACGACACCCTGTGGGACACCGCCCCGGTGATCGCCAGCGCCGAAATCGTATTGCGTGAATGGCTGACCGAGCACGCACCGAACCTGGGCGCGGTGCCGGTGGAGCATTTGTGGTCGATTCGCGAGCGAGTGCTGAGCAACGAACCGAGCCTCAAGCACCGCATCAGTGCCCTGCGTCGGCGGGTGTTGTTCCATGCGCTGGAAGAAGCCGGTTACGGACATACCGACGCATCTGACCTGGCCGATCAGGGTTTCGAAGTGTTTCTGCATGCCCGGCATCAGATTGAGGTGTTCCCTGAAGTCGAGCCGACGCTGGAGATTCTGGCCAACCATTACGCCTTGGGCGTGGTCACCAACGGCAACGCCGATGTCCGTCGGTTAGGGCTGGCTGATTACTTCAAGTTTGCCCTGTGTGCCGAAGACATCGGCATCGCCAAGCCGGATGCGCGACTGTTTCATGAAGCGCTGCAACGGGGCGGCGCGACCGCCGAAACAGCGGTGCATATTGGCGACCATCCTGGCGATGACATTGCCGGCGCTCAGCAGGCGGGGTTGCGGGCAATCTGGTTTAACCCGGCGGGCAAGGTGTGGGAAGCCGAGAAGGCGCCGGATGCCCAGATTCGTAGTTTGAACGAATTGCCGGGGTTATTGGCGCGGTGGAATGCCCAACACTGACACTGAATACACACATACTCCTGTGGGAGCGAGCCTGCTCGCGATAGCGGTGTGTCAGCCAACATCAATATTGAATAGACGGCCTCATCGCGAGCAGGCTCGCTCCCACACTGGATCACGTCGAACCCAAGACTTTTGACACCGCCCATGAAAAAGCCCGCAGCGACGGCGGGCTTTTTCAGCAAGCAAGAAGCAGGCGCTTAGATAGGCCGACTGCCGTACTTGTTATCAGGCTTCTTGGGAGGATCGGCGACCACATTGGCCTCCACTTCCTGCACCTTGCCGCCCCGTGCAAGAAACTCTTCCATGGCCTTGGCCAGGGCATCGCGTTCCTTGTTCTTGGCTTCGACGCTCGGCAGCTCATCGACCGATACCGCAGCCTTGGCCTTGCCTTTGGCAGTCGGAACGGGCGCATCACCGCCGTCATCTTCAGCGACGTCTTCTGCCGCCGCTTCAAGGCCTTCTTCGGTTTCGTCTTCGTCGCCTACTTCGAGGTCGTCGTTTTCCAGATCATCGTCGCTCATGTTCTACCTCATGACTTGCGAAAAGCAGATTAGTTATAGCCCAGCTTTGCTGTCTGTCGACGGCTGCCGGAAAAAAATCAACCACCGCTGGTAACCAGCGGTTTTATGCCCCTTCACCATGCACGGTGGCGAGGACTTTACGGGCACCGCCGTGATCACGGTGCTCGCCCAGATAAACACCTTGCCAGGTCCCCAACGCCAGTCGGCCTGCCGAGATCGGCAAAACTGAGCTGACAGCCAAGTACGCTGGCCTTGAAGTGCGCCGGGAGGTCGTCCAGGCCTTCGTCATTATGCTCATAGCCGTCTGCTCCTTGTGGGATCAGACGATTGAAAAATCGTTCGAAGTCGCGACGTACCGCCGGATCGGCGTTCTCGTTGATGGTCAACGACGCCGAGGTATGCTGTAGCCACAAATGCAACAGACCGACCCGACACGCCTTGAGTTCAGGCAAACCGGCGAGTAATTCGTCCGTTACCAGATGAAAGCCCCGGGGCCGTGCCCGCAGGGTAATCAGAGTCTGTTGCCACATACAGTTCTCCGCACGTTCGGGGCGCATTCTAGCGCGCTCTGTGAAAAAACAAAGGCCCTAATATTCCTTCAATCGTGTAAGCCATTGGCCGCAGAAAAACGCCCGTCGTAAACGCGACTGAACGTGTGAGAAAAAACCTTTCAGCCCCTCCTCCACGGACAAATTCCAGAATCGAGTAGGAGGCGGATTTACATCCGCCGTCCTCTCACACCACCGTACATACGGTTCCGTATACGGCGGTTCAGGTTACACGGCTAAGCCGATCTATCGTATCCAGTATCGAGATCAGCCCGAGTCGGTCCCACAGCTTCTTCGGCAGCGCCTGATTCATATGAGGCGCTCCCGAGTTCCACCATGGGCCTCGGCCATTGACTGCCGATTTACACGCCCGCGCCTCATTAAGTCCCAAGCGTATCAAGTTGCGCGCCCTCGTAGAGGGCCGCTTCCATTGACGCCAGACGACACAGCGAAGCTTGCGACGCACCCAGCCGTCCAGTTCCTCAAGTGGCCGTTTGCTTTGGCTCAGTTTGAAGTAGCCCGCCCAACCACGCAGCACGGGGTTTATCCGCTCGATGATATTCGCCATCTTGTGGCCCCGCGCTTTACGTAGCAGCTCTCTGAGTCGGTCGCGCAAGCGACCTAGACTCATCGTCGCCACTCTCAGCTTCGGTTGCTGATGCCAGCTCATCCCGTAACCCAAGTAATCACACTTCCAAGACCTCGCAACTCGGCTCTTGTCCCGGCTCAGCGTCAGTTTCAGGCGCTGATTCAGGAAGCGCTCAACACTCCTCATCACTCGTTCGCCAGCACGAGGGCTGCGCACATAGATGTTCGCATCGTCGGCATAACGCACAAAACGATGCCCCCGTCGTTCCAGCTCGCGGTCGAGTTCGTTGAGCAGGATGTTCGACAGCAACGGCGAGAGCGGGCCGCCTTGCGGCGTCCCTTCCTGCCGTCGGCTGGCGATACCGCCTGACATCGTTCCCGCTTCGAGGTAACGATGGATCAGCTTGAGCACCCGCTTGTCTTCGATTTGGCGCGCCAGATAAGCCATCAGGATGTCGTGATTAACCCGATCAAAGAACTTCTCAAGATCGAGTTCCACGCACCAGCGATGCCCTGCCGCCACATGGGCGCGGGCTTTCTCGATGGCTTGGTGGGCGCTTCTGCCCGGTCGGAAGCCGTAGCTATAGTCCGAGAATAGCGGGTCGAAGATCGGCGTGAGCTGTTGCAGCAATGCCTGTTGGATCAGGCGATCCACAACGCTGGGAATACCCAGCTGCCGGGTGCCGCCTTTGGGTTTGGGGATGTCGACGGCGCGTACACCTTGCGGGTGGTACTCGCCGGCCAGCAACCTCTTCTGGAGGGTCGGCCAATACTGTTTCACATAGTCCGCCAACTGGTCGACCGTCATGCCATCGGCACCCGGCGCGCCCTTGTTGCTGACTACGCGATGATACGCACGTCTGAGGTTGGCGGGTGCAAGCACCCGCGCCATCAGCGTGTCCGGCTCCGCGTTCGTCCACGTCACAGACGCCGTCGATACCTTTGCGCTATCAGCCGTCATCCTCGGATTCTGTCCGGGACTCGGAGTAACAGTCTTCTCTGGGAGAAATTTCTGCATTTCGGTATTCAACGAGACTCTGACGCCTACTGGCGGCATAACCTGTTCGGCCCTTGGTGGCAGGGTTATTTGCCACTTACTACGGCCTCGGCTGACTTCTGCACGCTCATCCCGTCGCCTCTCGACGCGCGGTAGCACAGTGGCAAACGTGCAGATCTCCCAGGGTAATTCGCGCGACCTTCCTGCTTATGCCTGTCGGATCTACGTCACAGCGTTCCGTGCAAGTACTGGGCTTTGAAGATTTTGGCCTTCTTACCCCGCTGCGCCGCCTCTATCCGCTTCCTGTTCGTCAGGCCAGCATTTTGCCTCGGGCTTCCTTCAGATTCGCAGTCACCCGCGACACCCTTGCCTCTGGCTAACACTTCCCCTTGCCGGGTGTGTAGAGGACTTTCACCTCCAAGTCACCAGCGTGGCCACCACAGCCCAGCTGGTTGCGCTTGCGCGCAACGCGCCATGCCTGGCGCACCAAAAAAATGCCCGGCAAGCCGGGCAAATTTTTCATGCGCGTGCTTACAAGTTGTAGCCGCGTTCGTTGTGGAGCGCCAGATCGATGCCGACAGCTTCTTCTTCCTCGGTGATACGCAGCCCCATGACGGCGTCCAGGACCTTGAGGATGATGAACGTGACGATCGCGGTGTAGATCACCGTGAAGCCCACGCCTTTGCATTGAATCCAGACTTGTGCACCGATGTCGGTCACGGTGCCGAAGCCACCGAGGGCCGGTGCCGCGAACACACCGGTCAGGATCGCGCCGAGGATACCGCCGATACCGTGCACGCCGAAGGCATCCAGGGAGTCGTCATAACCGAGTTTGCGTTTCAGGGTGGTTGCGCAGAAGAAACACACCACGCCCGCCGCCAGACCGATCACCAGCGCGCCCATCGGGCCCACGGTGCCCGCCGCCGGAGTGATTGCAACCAGACCGGCCACCACACCCGAAGCGATACCCAGTGCGCTTGGTTTGCCGTGGGTGATCCACTCGGCAAACATCCAGCCCAGCGCCGCAGCAGCGGTGGCGATCTGGGTGACCAGCATCGCCATGCCGGCAGTGCCGTTGGCAGCGGCAGCGGAGCCGGCGTTGAAGCCAAACCAGCCGATCCACAGCATCGCGGCGCCCATCAGGGTGTAGCCGAGGTTGTGTGGGGCCATCGGGGTGGTCGGGAAGCCTTTACGCTTGCCCAATACCAGGCAGGCAATCAGACCGGCCACACCGGCGTTGATGTGCACCACGGTGCCGCCGGCGAAGTCGAGCACGCCCCAGTCCCACATCAGGCCGCCGTTGCCGGACCAGACCATGTGCGCGATTGGTGCATAAACCAGAGTGAACCAGATGCCCATGAAGATCAGCATGGCGGAGAACTTCATCCGCTCGGCAAAAGCACCGACGATCAACGCTGGGGTGATGATGGCGAACGTCATCTGGAAGGTGATGAAGACCGCCTCGGGGAACAGCGCCGCGGGGCCGGTCAGGCTCGAAGGCGTGACACCGGCGAGGAACGCCTTGCCCATGCCGCCGAAGAACGAGTTGAAGTTGACGACGCCTTGCTCCATGCCGGTGGTGTCGAACGCAATGCTGTAGCCATAAATGACCCACAGAATGCTGATCAGACCGGTAATGGCGAAGCACTGCATCATCACGGAAAGAATGTTTTTCGAGCGAACCATGCCGCCGTAGAACAGCGCGAGGCCGGGAATGGTCATGAACAGCACGAGGGCTGTCGAGGTCAACATCCAGGCGGTATCGCCGGAGTTGAGGACTGGGGCCGCCACTTCGTCTGCCGCCATGGCCAGGCCGGGCATTACGAGGGACAACAGGGCTCCTAGCCCTGCGAATTTACGCAGAGTCATATTGTTTTCTCCTGGGGCGTTGGGTGTGTGGCGGCTTAGATTGCGTCGGTATCGGTTTCGCCGGTACGGATGCGAATCGCCTGTTCCAGATTGACCACGAAGATCTTGCCGTCACCGATCTTGCCGGTGTTGGCGGCCTTGGTTATCGCCTCGATAACCCGGTCCAGATCCTTGTCGTCAATGGCGACATCGATCTTCACCTTGGGCAGAAAATCGACCACGTACTCCGCGCCGCGATACAGCTCGGTGTGACCCTTCTGCCGACCGAAGCCTTTGACCTCAGTAACGGTAATGCCCTGCACGCCGATCTCGGACAGCGACTCGCGCACGTCGTCCAGTTTGAACGGCTTGATGATGGCAGTGACTAGCTTCATGAAAACTCTCTCCCGAATTGGTGGACTTGCCCCAGGAAAACAAACCCGACTCAAGTCTAAGCGCAGTGCCTGGCTTTGTAACGCATCGTCGGCCTTACCTGCCCGTCCGACGCCAGCGAACCACTCCGCACGAAACTTCCCCCGTTCCGCTTGGCGCACTGCATTCGTCACAGCGACTGCATCAGTGCATGGGTCACCAGCGACTAAGCAGAAAGCTTGCCATCTATCCAAAACCCATTGATTTCAATACCTTGGCCGCTGCCGAAGAACCTTTCGCCCGATTGACGCAACCGTTACGCACAACAACAGTGCGCGGCTGCCCACTCGATTGCGCGAAAAGCGTGCATCGCAGCTGCCGAGATTGACTATAGACACTGCGTGATACACTGCCCGCCATTGTTGACAGGACATTTCCCATGCTCGCGCCCAAAGACTTCCTCGACGCCCTGAGCGGCACCGCCTCCCGCCTCTTCAGCGGCGACACCCCACTGCCAAAAAGCGAAATCGAAAGCCAGTTCAAGGCTCTGTTGCAGAGCGGCTTCAGCAAGCTGGACCTGGTGAGCCGGGAAGAGTTTGATAGCCAGATGGTCGTGCTGGCACGGACGCGGGCACGGTTGGAGAGCCTTGAGGCGAAAGTGGCTGAGCTGGAAGCGAAGCTCAATCCACCAACTGACGCCGAGTAAGCTGATCGTTCCCACGCTCTGCGTGGGAATACCGCCAGGGACGCTCCGCGTTCCGTTCCAGATGTAGATGTAGATGTGACGCAGAACGTCACGGGATGCATTACCACGCAGAGCGTGGGAACAATCATTCAATGTGTTCTGTAGGAACTGCCGAAGGCTGCGATCTTTTGATCTTAAGCCCCGCAAACATCCCGGCAACGTCCTACAAAGAACACCACCGCCGTCCGATTGCGCCGCCAGGCTCCGGTTCTTAAGCTCACCTTCTGCTGAATGTTCAGCACTGGGTTTGGCGACCCGGAAGCTTAAGGCGCACAACGACCATCCGATGGCGGGTTTATTTCCGCCATATCGAGTCATGGCGGCTGTGCGTGGGAGATCTTCGGGTCTGCCGGGTTCCTTTTGCTCCGGTTCGCCAACCCGCGTACAGCTGCCACCCAATCGTTTGGCGACGGTTGACGGCAGCCCCTTTAGCAAAAGGAGCTGTATCAATGAATAACGATGACACTTACCTGACCCCCCACATCTTCACCCGCCACAAACTCCACCTCCACGCCCTCCTCCTGGAAAACCAACCCTGGTTCAGTGCCCGTGACCTCGGCCGATTGCTCAGGCTATTCCTCGACGAACGAGCGCTACGCAAACTCGATCCCGACCAACGCCAAAATCTGCAGATGCTCATCCACGGCACCGTCGAAAACACACTGCTGATCAGCGAATCCGGCGTCTACGCACTACTGGTCTACCACTACTGCCCCGAATACCGAGGCCTGCGCGAATGGCTGACCCACGACGTGGTGCCGGCGCTCAGAGACGCCCAGCAACCCACCTCAACAGAGCGCCCGATTCTGAGCCTGCTGAATTGGCCGGAAATGTCGTTGAGTTTGCTGCACTGGAATAACCAGCCGTGGATTCGGTTGCAAGACGTTCCGCAGATGTTGCCTGACCAGGATCGACCACGAAGCGCCGTCAACGAACCTTGGTGGAAGCGAGTATCGAAGGTGCTCCAAGCATTCTGATCTCCAAAAAAGAACCCCACGCTTTAGACGTGGGGTTCAGTTAATACGAAAGATCAGGCGCAGTGAGGAATACGCTCAACCTGATCTCGAATCACGGCACCCCGTTCAATCTCGGCTTTGCGCAAATCGTATGTCGATTGCAGGTTCAGCCAAAATTCTGGGGTCGTATCCAGGCAGATGGAAAGCCTGAGCGCCATGTCTGCACTGACGCCCCTACGCTGAAGCACGATGTCGTTCACCGTCGGTGTCGAGACGCTCAATGCCCTGGCCAAAGCAGCAGCTGTAAGGTTCAGAGGCTCCAGGTATTCCTCTTTGAGGATCTCGCCGGGATGAACCGGGCGCATACCATTCTTAGTCATTACTCACCTCAGTGATAATCGACGATTTCGACATTCTCCGGTCCGTTAGGACTCCAGATAAAGCAAATTCGCCATTGGGCGTTGATACGGATGCTGTGCTGCCCTTTGCGACTACCCTCGAGCGCTTCCAGACGATTGCCCGGCGGTGATCGGAGATCTATTAGCACAGCTGCGGCATCAAGCATCGTCAGCTTTCGTTCCGCGACATTCAAAATGGCTGACCACACACGGGTTCTTCCGCTGCGAAACAGGTACTTGGTCTCAGAACACTTAAAGCTAACGATCATAATTTAAAGCTTAACGTTATGCATTAATCTTGAGTATATAACCTGAATTCACAAATGCAAACGTGCTGTTTTGACTTTTGGCCTCCCTTCAAAAATCTAGGAAAAGGACTACCTGCGCCCTTCAGAAGGTCTTCAAAACCAAGCTGAGTCCTACAAAAAAAACCTCCAATTCCCATTGCCTCACAAGTAAGCACATCTCTTAAGCTGATTGACTCGAACACTCATCCAGGCACGCGAGGTGTCTATGAAACGCAAAAAGCAAAAAGCGAAGCCGTTAATGATCGCTGAGTATCATGCCGAGGCGCTCCGTTTAGCCGGAAACGTTTCTGCCAGCCAGCATCGCTTTTTTACAGTGGCGGCAACATATGGCAAAGAACTTGAACCTGATGGCTTGCTTGCAGGTGCACGAGCCTGACTAGGCTCCCCGAAGGAACCGCCCGAGTGGCGGTTTTTTTATGCCTCGCGATTGGCCTGCTTCGTACTTGCAACATCCAGTGAAAGTTTGTCGCCTAAACCACCCCACCAGAACTTCTTCCACCAACTACCCTTCAAAAAACCGCAGGAAGCGGTGCTCTTCAGCTCAAGGAACGACTATGTCCCTCTCCATCGTCCACAGCCGCGCCCAGGTCGGCGTGGAAGCGCCCGCCGTTACCGTAGAAGTGCATTTGGCCAATGGCTTGCCCTCTCTGACAATGGTCGGGCTGCCCGAAGCCGCCGTGAAGGAAAGCAAGGATCGAGTGCGCAGCGCGATCATCAATTCAGGGCTGCAGTTTCCGGCACGGCGCATCACCTTGAATCTCGCCCCGGCCGATTTACCAAAGGACGGCGGACGGTTCGATCTGGCGATTGCCCTGGGGATTCTCTCGGCCAGCGTGCAAGTGCCGACGTTGACGCTGGATGACGTGGAGTGCCTGGGGGAGTTGGCGCTTTCAGGCGCTGTGCGGGCAGTTCGCGGCGTGTTACCCGCGGCGCTGGCGGCGCGCAAGGCCGGGCGCACGCTGGTGGTGCCGCGGGCGAATGCCGAGGAGGCCTGCCTGGCTTCGGGGCTGAAAGTGATTGCGGTGGATCATTTGCTGGAGGCGGTCGCGCATTTCAATGGCCACACGCCCATCGCGCCCTACGCTTCCAATGGCTTGCTCTACGCCAGCAAGCCTTACCCCGATTTGAATGAAGTGCAGGGGCAACTCGCGGCCAAGCGCGCGTTGCTGATTGCGGCGGCAGGGGCTCATAACTTGCTGTTCAGCGGACCGCCGGGGACGGGGAAAACGTTGTTGGCGAGTCGTCTGCCCGGCCTGTTGCCGCCATTGGCCGAGAGTGAAGCGTTGGAAGTCGCGGCGATTCAATCCGTCGCCAGTTGTGTGCCACTGAGCCATTGGCCACAACGCCCCTTTCGACAGCCACACCACTCCGCTTCAGGCCCGGCACTCGTGGGCGGCGGCTCAAAACCACAACCCGGTGAAATCACCCTCGCCCACCATGGCGTGTTGTTCCTCGATGAGCTCCCGGAATTCGATCGCAAGGTGTTGGAGGTGTTAAGGGAACCGCTGGAATCCGGCCACATCGTGATATCCCGCGCCAAGGATCGAGTGAGGTTTCCGGCCCGCTTTCAATTAGTGGCCGCAATGAACCCGTGCCCCTGTGGATATCTTGGCGAGCCCAGTGGTAAATGCAGTTGTACACCGGACATGGTCAAGCGTTACCGCAACAAACTGTCGGGGCCACTGCTTGACCGCATTGATCTGCACCTGACAGTTGCTCGCGAAGCCACGGCGTTAAATCCTGCGTTGAAACCCGGCGACGACACTGCTACCTCTGCCGCGCTGGTCGCCGATGCACGAGAACGGCAACAAAAGCGCCAAGGCTGTGCCAATGCATTCCTCGATTTGCCGGGCCTGCGCAGACACTGCAAGTTATCCACAGTCGACGAAACCTGGCTGGAAACAGCGTGTGAACGGCTGACCTTGTCACTGCGAGCTGCCCATCGACTGCTCAAAGTAGCGCGCACTCTGGCGGACCTTGAACAAGTCGATGGCATCACCCGTGAGCATTTGGCCGAAGCGCTGCAATATCGGCCGACAACACTCTAGTCAGCATCACCCTTTGGTGAGATCAACCAACGGCGTCTGCCGCACTTCAGTCTCCCGCCCACCCTGAATCTCGCTCACCTGCTTCAACGCCTTATCCACAGCCGCCTTATCCGCCAACAAGCTGTAGCTGATCCGGAATTGTTTCTGTTCCTTCGGCCCGATCATCGGCACCAGATTCAGTGGCCGCTGATACCGGCGGTTGTAGGAAAAACTCGTCCCCGGCTCCAGCCCCGTGACATAGCCCTGCCCCTGGGTATCGGTGTTTTTCCACAGAGAGAACACCGGCAGTGTTTGAGTGTTGAAGCCGACCGAAACCCCCAAGCTGCCGGCCTTGTTATGCAGCACGGTCAACGTATCGCCCTGGGCATCGGCATACGGCACCACGTTGTAGACCGTTTCGTCGTAGTCCTTGGTCGGTGCGCGGTAGGTTTGCCAATCCGGCAGATCGCCCTTGGCCTTGTCGTTGAACGGCGACACCTGTTTCACCGGCGCGGCGAAGCGGGCGCCTTGCTCCAGGAACGGGGTGCTGAAGTTGCTGTGATACAGCGCCTGGTATTCCTTCGGATAGTCGCCGTTGTTGGTCAGGGTGTCGTTGAGGGCGAACGCTACGCTGCCGGGTTCGGTGACCAGTTCGGTCGCGACGGAGAAGTCGACCTTCTTGAACGCCTGCTCTTTCAGTTCGCCGCGCAGAGTGATGGCGTACGGTGGTTTTTCATCGATGTGCAGGGTGACTTTGTTCGCAGGAATGTTGGCGGCCCGACCGTGCAGGGTCAGCAGTTCGCCGTTGTCGATGCCGGGGTGACCGACCCATTCGTAGCCGCAGCGGGTGACCAACTCATTGAAACCTTCCAGCCAGCCCAGGCCACCACGGCCGTTGAGTTCGATGAAGGATGGATTGACCACCTCCTTGACCGGCGAATCCCAGCCCATGCGCACATTGCCGACCGAGGCCTGCAGGACGTTCATGCCGCGAGTCGGTACCACCGAAAGTTTCATCGTGCCGTTATCGATGTCGACAATGCTGACGCCTTCCTGCCGACCGCCGTGCAAGGTGCGCAGGGCCACGCTGAAGGGTCTGTCGGTTTTTACGCCGAGTTGCTGGCTGGTGATTTGCCAGTTCTGGGCGGCTTTATCGGTGTCGAGCAGGACGTAATCCCAGGCCATGGCTTGGGACGCAGCGGACAGTGTGCTGAGAGCGACAAAGAGTTTGAGCGGGGTCATGGCGGCAGCCTTTCTTGGAGTTGTGCCATTTTTATAGACTTGAAGAAACGTTTCAGCAAGCATAAAAATCGAGACAATGGTGTTAAATGCCAAGGAAGACTTTTAGTGAGGAATTGATCCGCAGATTTGGCAAATCGGGAATTGATGCCATCGCGAGCAGGCTCGCACCCACATTGGATCGAAGGTGAACACGGAATTTGTGAACACCCGAGATCACCTGTGGGAGCAAGCCTGCTCGCGATGGCGATTTCGGCAGCGACTCAGCGAAACCGGTCAACCTCGTGCCGCAAATCCGCCGCCAGCTTCTCCAGTTCTTTGGCAGTCACAGCCAGGTTCGACACCACTTCGCGCTGTTCACGGTTCGCCAAAGCAATACTTTGCAGATTGCTGCTGAGCAAGGTCGCGGTGCTGCTTTGTTCCTGGGTTGCGGTCGTGATAGCGGCGAATTGCTGACCGGCCGAGCGGCTTTGTTCATCGATTCGCGCCAGTGCCGAAGCGACGTTGGCGTTGCGCGACAGACCTTCCTGCATCAGCACGTTGCCTTGCTCCATGGTGCTGATGGCGTTGCCAGTTTCCTGCTGGATGCTTTGAATCATCCCGGAAATTTCGTCAGTGGCCTGGCGGGTGCGTGAGGCCAGGTTGCGCACTTCATCGGCCACCACCGCAAACCCACGGCCCTGTTCACCAGCGCGGGCGGCTTCGATGGCGGCGTTGAGCGCCAGCAGGTTGGTTTGCTCGGCGATCGAGGTAATCACCCCGACAATGCCGCCGATTTCCTGGGAGCGCTGCCCCAAGGTATTGATCACTGTCGCGGTGCTGTTCAGTGCACCGGCAATTTGCTCCAGGGACGAGGACGCTTCGTCCATCGACGTACGACCGATCTGGGTTTGCTGTGCGTTTTCCTGCGCCAGTCGCTGGGTGTTGCCCATGTTGTCGGCGATGTTCAGCGAGGTGGCGCTGAATTCTTCTACGGCGCCGGCCATGCTGGTGATTTCGCCGGACTGCTGCTCCATCCCTTCATAGGCGCCACCGGACAAACCGGACAATGCCTGGGCACGGCTGTTGACCTCTCCCGAGGCCTTACGGATGTGCTCGACCATGGTCGACAGGGCCTGGCTCATCTGATTGAAGGCGCGGGCAAGCTGGCCGATTTCGTCATTGCTCGACACGTTCAGGCGAACACTCAGATCACCGGCACCCAAGGCTTCGGCCTGACGCACCAGATCACCCAGTGGCGCCAGTTTGCTGCGCAGCAACCAGACCGCCGCACCGACCGCCAGCAGCATCGCCAACAGACTGCCGATCGCCAACTGAATACCAACGCTCCAGGTCACGGCGCGGATTTCGGTTTTCGGCATGCTCGCCACTACCGACCACGGCCCGCCTTCGAACGGCACGGCAACACTGTAAAAGTCTTGCGACTTGTCGTTCCAGAAGTCGCCTTTGCCCGGTGTCTTGGCCAAACCCACGATGCTCGAGACCGCCTGATCCAGCGCTTGCACACCGGCAATCGGCACCAGCCATTTACCTTGCTCATCCAGCAACGCCAAGGAGCCGGTCTGGCCGATGCGGAAGCGTTTGAGGTTGGCGAACTGGGCGTTCTGCGCGTCGGTGTAATCGAATCCTACGTACAGCACGGCAATAATCTTACCGCTGCTGTCGCGTACGGGGGTGTACTGCGACATGTAGAAGCGTTCGAAAAGCAACGCTCGACCCACATAACTCTGTCCCGCCATCAAACGGGCGTAAGCCGGGTTCGCGTGGTCGAGCAGAGTGCCGATGGCGCGGCTTCCGTCTTGCTTGGTGACATTCGTGCTGACCCGAATGAACTCCTCACCGCTGCGCACGAACACGGTCGCGACGCCTGCAGTCATCTGCTTGAACTCGTCGACTTCTGCGAAGTTGTTGTTCAACACTTCACTGCCCAGGTGCAGGCCCGGAGTCTGCACACCCGCCACAGTCACCGGCTCATCCGGGTGTACGCTCAAACCGGCGCTGAAGCGCTTCTCGAACAGGCCGGCCAGGCGCTGGGTGCTTTCACGCAAGGTGCCGTGAAAGGTGCTCAGCTGATCGGCCAGCAAGCGGGCTTCACTGGCCAGATGCTCTTCGCGGGTGGCGAGGTTGGCGGTGTCCAGCGAGCGCAGGGCGAACACGGTACTGCCGCTGATGACAATCGCCAGTATCACGGCAAGCGCAAAACCCAGCTGTGAGGCAATCCGAGCACGAGGTTGAGACATGACAGCTCCTGACCCAGTGGCCGGATCATTCTGATCCCATCGCACACTCGGCAAAATTTCTGGTTGTGGGGAAAACATGGAACCTGCACGACGGTGCCATCAGCAGATTTTCGGCGGCAAAGCTGAATACTTGAGTAAATGGCGGGGATATGGCTCAAGGCCGCCATTGCGGCGGCTCCATCGATTCAGCCCAGACGTTCGACATCCGGTAATTCCATGGCCCGGACCTCGCCTTGCAGGAAATCGCTGAGGCGGCGCAAACGCTCACCGCCGGGGCGGGTTTTCGGCCAGACCAGGTAATAATTCTCACCACTGGCGACGGCCGTCGGCCACGGCAAACTCAGGCGTCCCTGGGCAACATCCTCCGCCACCATCAGCAAGTCGCCCATGGACACACCGTAACCTCGGGCAGCGGCGATCATACCCAGCTCCAGCGTGTCGAATACCTGCCCGCCCTTGAGCGAGACTTGATCGGTCAGGCCCATGCGCTGCAGCCAGTTGCGCCAGTCGCGACGGTCCGGCGTCGGGTGCAGCAGCTCGGTACTGGCCAGCCGCGCAACGTCCCACGGTTGATCCTTCAGAAGATTCGGCGCGCCCACCGGAATCAGCTCTTCGGGGAACAGGAAAGTCGCCTCCCAGTCCGGTGGAAAATGCCCGTTGCTGAGGATGACGGCGCAGTCGAAGGGTTCGTGGTTGAAGTCCACCCTATCGATGTCCATCCAGGCGCTGGTCAATTGCACCTCGTTCCCCGGTCGCAGGTGCCGAAAACGGCTGAGCCGCGCCAACAGCCAGCGCATGGTCAGGGTCGACGGGGCTTTCATGCGCAGGATGTCGTCCTCGGCACGCAAGGTATTGCAGGCCCGCTCGAGGGCGGTGAAGCCTTCGCGAATGCCGGGCAGGATCAGCCGCGCCGATTCAGTCAGTTGCAGGTTGCGCCCGCTACGATGAAACAGCCGGCAGGCGAAATGCTCTTCGAGCGTACGAATGTGCCGGCTGACCGCACTTTGCGTGATCGACAGTTCTTCGGCGGCGCGGGTAAACGAGCTATGCCGCGCCGCCGCTTCGAATGCTCGAAGGGCATACAAGGGAGGAAGACGACGAGACATCGGGAAAGCTCCTATAGCGCGATCGCACCAACTTATCAGAAACTCCCCAGCATGAGTTTTAATCATGCCACCCATCCTTTTTATCCCTTTGTGAAAACCCCGCAGAGCGCCGAGAATCGACGCTTCCTGTTCTCTCTGACACTCGAGCGTGATGATCATGCAGCATCCAGCGCGTATTGAACTCTGGGCCATCCTGCGGCTGGCGGGGCCGTTGATTGCCTCGCAGTTGGCGCACATGTTGATGGTTCTCACCGACACGTTGATGATGGCTCGCCTGAGCCCCGAGGCGCTGGCCGGCGGCGGTCTGGGCGCGGCGACGTATTCGTTCGTGTCGATTTTCTGCATCGGCGTGATTGCCGCGGTCGGTACGCTGGTGGCTATCCGTCAGGGCGCGGGCGACATCATTGGCGCGGCGCGGCTGACCCAGGCCGGATTGTGGCTGGCGTGGTTGATGGCGCTGGTGGCGGGTCTGCTGCTGTGGAACCTCAAACCGGTGTTGCTGCTGTTCGGCCAGACCGAAACCAACGTTCAGGCTGCCGGCCAGTTTCTGTTGATTCTGCCGTTCGCCCTGCCCGGCTACCTGAGCTTCATGGCGCTGCGCGGCTTCACCAGCGCCATCGGCCGGGCGACACCGGTGATGGTCATCAGCCTCGCCGGCACCGTAGCTAACTTCCTGCTCAACTATGCGTTGATCACCGGCATGTTCGGCCTGCCGAAAATGGGTCTGGTGGGCATCGGTCTGGTCACGGCGATCGTGGCCAACCTCATGGCGCTGGCGCTCGCGCTGCATATTCGTCGGCATCCGGCCTACGACGCCTATCCATTGCGTCAGGGTCTGTCACGGCCCAACCGTCAGTACTTGAAGGAGTTGTGGCGCCTGGGCCTGCCGATTGGCGGCACCTATGCGGTGGAAGTCGGCCTCTTTGCCTTCGCCGCGCTGTGCATGGGCACCATGGGCAGTACGCAACTGGCCGCGCATCAGATCGCCCTGCAAATCGTCTCGGTGGCGTTCATGATTCCGGCGGGGCTTTCCTACGCGATCACCATGCGCATCGGCCAACATTACGGCGCCGGGCAATTGCTCGATGCGCGGCTGGCCGGACGAGTCGGGATCGCCTTTGGTGCGGCGGCAATGCTCGGCTTCGCGATGGTCTTCTGGCTGCTGCCAAATCAGTTGATCGGCTTGTTCCTGGACCACAACGACCCGGCGTTCCGCGAAGTCATCAATCTGGCCGTGAGCCTGTTGGCGGTAGCGGCATGGTTCGAGCTGTTCGACGGCACACAAACCATCGCCATGGGCTGCATCCGCGGGCTCAAGGATGCCAAGACCACATTCCTGGTGGGATTGGGTTGCTACTGGCTGATCGGTGCGCCGGCCGCTTGGTGGATGGCCTTCCATTTGGACTGGGGGCCAACGGGCGTGTGGTGGGGGTTGGCGCTGGGGCTGGCGTGTGCGGCGGTGAGTCTGACGCTGGCGTTTGAGTGGAAGATGAAAAAGATGATTCGGCGGGAGCCGTCGTCTCAAAGTTTCGAGGCTATTCGGACCGAATGAAATCACCTGTAGGAGCGAGGCTTGCCCGCGAAAGCCGTTGCACGGTGAATCAGGTACACCGTGTGAAGCCATTCGCGGGCAAGCCTCGCTCCTACAGGGGTCGTGGTGACTGTTAAACCACGACTTCCAGCGCTGGCTGCTGGCTAGAACCAAAGGTCAGGTACTCAACCAACCCCGCCAATGGCAATGGCTTGCTGATCAGATACCCTTGCACCTGATCGCAACCAAACCCGCGCAACAAATCCAGCTGCTCCGGTGTTTCCACACCTTCGGCAACCACTTCGAGGTTGAGGTTGTGCGCCAGGTTGATCATGGCGTGGACCAGTTTGCGATTCTCTTCCCGTTCTTCCATGCCGCCGACAAAGCTCTTGTCGACCTTCAACAACGCAATCGGCAGGCTGTTGAGGTGCACGAACGAAGAGAACCCGGTGCCGAAATCGTCCAGCGAGAAGCGCACGCCCAAACGCCCGAGGGCGTCCATGGTCTGCTTGACCAGATCGCTGCGACGCATCACCGCCGTTTCGGTCAGTTCGAATTCCAGCCATTGCGCCTCGACGCCACGCTCGGCAATCAGCCGGCTCAGGGTCGACAGCAACTGGCTGTCCTGAAACTGCCGGAACGACAGGTTGATCGCCATGTGCAGCGCTGGCAGACCTCGTTCGCGCAACGCTTGCATGTCTCGCAGGGCGCGGGAAATCACCCAGTAACCCAGCGGCACAATCAAGCCGCTTTGCTCGGCCAGCGGCACGAATTCGCTGGGGGGCAGCAAACCGCGTTCGCCATGACGCCAGCGCACCAAGGCTTCGAGGCCAACGATCTGACCGTCCTCAAGGTTCAGCCGTGGCTGGTAATGCAACTCCAGCTCATCGCGGCGCAAGGCCCGGCGCAACTCGCTTTCGAGGTCGGCGATGCTGCGGGCATTGCGATTGATCCGTTCGTTGAAGATATGAAAGGTGCAGCCCTGAGTGCTCTTGGCCTGCTGCATGGCGATGTGCGCGTGCCACATCAACGGGTCGGCGCCCGCCTGCGCTCGTGCGTGGGCAATGCCGAGGCTGGAACCGATCAATAGGCTTTCACCGTCGACCCAATAGGGTTCGGACAGGGCTTCGGTAATGCGCTCGGCCATCCATTCGGCACGCTGAGGGGCGCGGCG
Organism: Pseudomonas sp. MDT1-85; assembly: GCF_054898065.1. Classification (NCBI taxonomy): domain Bacteria; kingdom Pseudomonadati; phylum Pseudomonadota; class Gammaproteobacteria; order Pseudomonadales; family Pseudomonadaceae; genus Pseudomonas; species Pseudomonas sp. MDT1-85. Next base: position 19,624 of record NZ_CM142715.1, read on the forward strand.
GGTGTCGATCAACAGGGCGAATTCATCGCTGCCCAGCCGCGCCAGTTGATCGCCGGCCTCCAACTGGCTTTTCAGCCGCGAAACCACTTGCAGGATCAACCGGTCGCCAGCCTGATGGCCGAGGGCGTCGTTGGCGTGTCGAAAGTTGTCGAGGTCGAGATGACCGAGGGCCAGGCCGCGGCCTTCGTTTTCAGCCAGACGTGCCGCCAGCAAGGTCTGGAAACCCTGACGGTTGGCGATACCGGTCAACGGGTCCTGTTCGGCCAGGCGCTGCAAGGTGTTTTCCAGCACGCCGCGCTCACGCACATGACGCAGGCAGCGGCGCAACATGCCGGAATCCAGCAGATTGCGCACCAGCCAGTCGCTCACACCGTCGGGCGGCGCCAGCGGCTCATGTTCGAGCAGCAACACGGTCGGCAGGTTGCAACGACCGGGTGCCGGCTGAAGTGCAGGAATTGTCAACAACACCGCGCTGCGGTTGTCATCGAACAAATTGCTGACTGACTCCCAGCTCGGCGCGCTGAGCAGCACAGCCGAACTCCCCATCGGAGCCAGACACTCGCGCAACAACGCTGTCCACGCCGGCTCTTCGGCCAGTAGCAGCAAACGCAAGGGTTCGACAGGCGTAGACAAGCTAGCTCCCTAGACTCTGCAAAGATGTAGGCGGCGGGCATTATGCCGCGCGGATAACCAATGACCAAATGACATCGGTTATCAAACACGGTTTTTGTGTCTTGAATACGAACATTAGACGCAAATTCACTGCGCATCCTGCGTGAAAGTAGCAAAACCGGCAAATAGAGATCGCGTGTTGCGTCACAAGTCGGAGAGAGCAGCACAATTCGCTGAGCCTGTTAAAATGCCGGCCCATTTCGCTAATGACTCCCTGATTTCGTATGTCCCGACTCAATCCCCGGCAGCAAGAAGCCGTGAGCTACGTCGGCGGCCCTCTTTTGGTGCTCGCTGGCGCAGGCTCCGGCAAGACCAGCGTGATCACCCGCAAAATTGCGCACCTGATCCAGAGCTGTGGCATCCGCGCCCAATACATTGTCGCCATGACCTTTACCAACAAGGCCGCGCGCGAGATGAAGGAACGGGTCGGCACGCTGCTCAAAGGCGGTGAAGGCCGTGGCCTGACGGTCTGCACCTTCCACAACCTGGGCCTGAATATCATCCGCAAGGAACACGTGCGGCTGGGCTACAAACCGGGCTTCTCGATCTTCGACGAGACCGACGTCAAAGCCCTGATGACCGACATCATGCAGAAGGAATACTCGGGCGACGACGGCGTCGACGAGATCAAGAACATGATCGGCTCGTGGAAAAACGACCTGATCCTGCCGCCCGAAGCCCTGGAAAACGCCCGCAACCCCAAGGAACAGACCGCCGCCATCGTCTACACCCACTACCAGCGCACGCTCAAGGCGTTCAACGCGGTGGACTTCGACGACCTGATCCTGCTGCCGGTAAAACTGTTCCAGGAACACGACGATATCCTGGAAAAATGGCAGAACAAGGTCCGCTACCTGTTGGTGGACGAATACCAGGACACCAACGCCAGCCAGTATTTGCTGGTGAAACTGCTGATCGGCAAGCGTAATCAGTTCACTGTGGTGGGCGACGACGACCAGTCGATCTACGCCTGGCGTGGCGCCCGTCCGGAAAACCTGATGCTGCTCAAGGACGACTATCCGTCCCTGAAAGTGGTGATGCTCGAGCAAAACTACCGCTCTACCAGCCGCATTCTGCGTTGCGCCAACGTATTGATCTCGAACAACCCGCACGAGTTCGAAAAACAGCTGTGGAGTGAGATGGGCCACGGCGACGAAATCCGCGTGATCCGTTGCCGCAACGAAGACGCCGAAGCCGAGCGCGTGGCCGTGGAACTGCTGACCCTGCACCTGCGCACGGATCGGCCCTACAGCGATTTTGCGATTCTGTATCGCGGCAACTACCAGGCCAAGCTGATCGAGCTGAAGCTGCAGCATCACCAGATTCCGTATCGCCTGTCCGGCGGCAACAGCTTTTTCGGACGTCAGGAAGTGAAAGACCTGATGGCCTACTTCCGCCTGATCGTGAACCCGGATGACGACAACGCCTTCCTGCGCGTGATCAACGTCCCACGCCGGGAGATCGGTTCGACCACGCTGGAGAAGCTGGGCAACTACGCTACCGAGCGAAAAATCTCGATGTACGCCGCCACCGACGAAATCGGCTTGGGCGAGCATCTCGACACGCGCTTCACCGATCGCCTGTCGCGCTTCAAGCGTTTCATGGACAAAGTCCGCGAGCAGTGCGCCGGCGAAGACCCGATCTCCGCCCTGCGCAGCATGGTCATGGACATCGACTACGAGAACTGGCTGCGCACCAACAGCTCCAGCGACAAGGCCGCCGATTACCGCATGGGTAACGTCTGGTTCCTGATCGAGGCGCTGAAAAACACCCTGGAGAAAGACGAAGAAGGCGAGATGACCGTCGAAGACGCCATCGGCAAACTCGTCCTGCGCGACATGCTGGAGCGTCAGCAGGAAGAGGAAGACGGCGCCGAAGGCGTGCAGATGATGACCTTGCACGCCTCCAAGGGTCTGGAATTTCCCTACGTGTTCATCATGGGCATGGAAGAGGAAATCCTCCCGCACCGCTCCAGCATCGAAGCCGACACCATCGAAGAGGAACGTCGCCTGGCCTACGTCGGGATCACCCGAGCGCGTCAGACGCTGGCGTTCACCTTCGCCGCCAAGCGTAAGCAATATGGCGAGATCATCGACTGCGCGCCCAGCCGTTTCCTCGATGAACTGCCGCCGGACGACCTGGCCTGGGAAGGCACCGACGACACCCCGACCGAAGTCAAGGCGGTTCGCGGTAATACCGCATTGGCGGATATACGCGCGATGTTAAAGCGCTAGAATTGCCTACTTTTTAACCAAACACTTTTTACGAGTTAGGCGCACAAGACGCCAGTAGAGGAAAGCTTCATGGAAGCACTGCACAAGAAAATTCGCGAAGAAGGCATCGTGCTTTCCGACCAGGTTCTGAAAGTCGACGCCTTTCTGAACCACCAGATCGACCCGGCCCTGATGAAGCTGATCGGCGACGAATTCGCCACGCTGTTCAAGGACTCGGGCATCACCAAGATCGTCACCATCGAAGCCTCGGGCATTGCCCCGGCGGTCATGACCGGCCTGAACCTCGGCGTACCGGTGATTTTCGCCCGTAAGCATCAGTCCCTGACCCTGACTGAAAACCTGCTGTCGGCGACCGTTTACTCGTTCACCAAGCAAACCGAAAGCACCGTGGCGATCTCCCCGCGCCACCTGACCAGCAGCGACCGCGTGCTGATCATCGACGACTTCTTGGCCAACGGTAAGGCCTCGCAAGCGCTGATCTCGATCATCAAACAGGCCGGCGCGACCGTTGCAGGCTTGGGTATTGTGATCGAGAAGTCGTTCCAGGGCGGCCGTGCGGAACTGGATGCTCAGGGTTATCGCGTTGAATCGTTGGCTCGGGTTCAGTCGCTGGCCGACGGTGTCGTGACCTTCATCGAATAAACCGCCACACCGTAAAACCAATGTGAGAGCGGGCTGGCTCGCGAATGCGGTATGTCAGTCGACATCAACTTTGACTGATACACCGCATTCGCGAGCAAGCCCGCTCCCACAAGTGATTACTCGGACACCTCGGTTTCAAGCCTTTGGCAGGTCCATTCTGTACCCCGCACCAGGCGCTCCTTCATGCATCGCCGCCTGAATGTCCGTATACAAGGCGTTCGCCTCAGCGGTAGTGATTGATCGCGAACAATCGCGCAGCACCACGCGTAAAAGCACATTCTCCTGGCCCGGCAGCAGCCCGAGCCGTTCAATTGCCTGCGCAGGTAAATCCGAGAACTCCCACCGCCCCTGAACTTGCATCTCCTCGATCCAGTCAGAGCAGTCGCCGGCGGCCTGCAACATTCTTTCGGTCAACACTTCCTCGCTCAGTCCCGGCGTTACCGCCAACGAAATGTCACGAGCAATAGACGGCAAACGAGATACCGCCGTCCATGGATTCAAATCATACATCTGCGCCTGCACTCGCACGTTCTGATCGCGTAGCAAGCGAATATCTGGAATGCCTTTTCGCAACATCGTCAAGCGATCCAACCCCATCCCGAGCGCCAACCCTCCATGATGCAGCGGGTCGATGTTCAAGCGCTCCAACAAAGATCTCGCAATACGACCACACTCCAGCACCTCAACCGGAGTCCCATCATTCAAGACATTCACTTCGATTCCGCCCTCTGTGTAGTGATGCGGACTATCGCTATGGACCCAACATTTGTCAGGAACGGCGGACTTAAGGATATCGCCGACCAAACGCAACAGATGTTCGTGCGTTGCCAGTTCCGGATCACCCAGCACCCAAACATCCATTTGATGCGGTTCAGCGCAATGCCAACGATCCCGACTATCACGACGGAAAGTAATGCCTGGCGCTGCCAGCAATATCGTCTGTCCCGGCTGGCGCACCTGAGCCGCTCGCTGAAGCGCTACCGGGATCTGGCTGGTGGTTTGTGTTCGCAACAGCGAGTGCTCATCGACCCAACGGGTGTGTTCACTCCCCAGCGTAACCTCTGCCGGGTCATAACCGAGCAAACCGTAATTTTCTTCAGCAGACACAATCCTCGGCCCGGTTTGTAGCTGCGCTTGAGGCCAACCTTTTTCAGAGAGTCCTTTGAGGATTTCATTTAGCAGCAATCGGACGGCGTGATCGGGATCTGTTGTTTCGGTTAGATCAGCTAGTAATAGAGCTTGTTTAAGTGCGGCGTCCGTAACAGTTTTCCTTGAAGACGTGTCCATGCTCTTTCTCTCGACAATGGGTCCTTGCCGACAAGGTACACAGCTGTTGGGGTGTACAGCCGTAGAGTGGAGAAAATCAGAAGGGGCTGACAGCGCAGTCTTACTCCGCAGACGTGCAAATTTAGAAGGAGTTTATGTGTAGGTCTCGGATCGCTTGAGACCGAGCTGATATCCCGGGCAAGCCCGCTCCACATTTGATCAGCGTCGTACACAAAATTTGTGTTCTCTGGAGATCCGAGTGGGAGCGAGCCTGCTCGCGATGAACGATTACACGGTTTCCCGATAGTTACTTGCACACCTTGACGTTATCCAGCATCCGGTTTACTGCCAGTTCCGCCAACATGATGATCTGTTGAATCGCCATCGCCGTGTGCCGATGTGGCCCTTCCAGATAACCCGCGAAGTCGCTGGTCATGACGCTGGCCGAGGCGAGTGATTCGCAAGTGTGCGCCAGCAGGTCTTCATCTCTGATATCCGGCGCGACCATGAACATGGTGCTCGGTTTGCGGGCGACCGGGGATTTGAGGATGGAGGGGTTGAGGTAGTGATCGAGGGCGCGGTCGGCGGCTTCGTGGAGTTTTCTTGAATCGAGTGATTCGTAGGGGGATGCCGGATCGGTATCTGGCGGATTGGGCGTAATTTTGCACATAGTATTCTTTTCCTAATGGGCAGCCACGCCTCGCTACTAATACGAGGGGTGGCGGCTGTACGCAGGTTAGTAGACCGGGGAAAAGAAGAAAGCCGGCGCACCCGAGGGCGCCCTACGCACAGCCACCATCAAATACAGGCATGGAAATACCTGTCTGACGGACGCTCGTGCGACCTTCTCATACCACGGGCTACTAAACCCGATCACTGGGAATCAGTGACGGAAATCAAGTTACCGAGGTTGCCCAGAGCGCACAAGCCGGCGGATTCTGGCGTAGTCGTAGGCAATGCCGCAAGGTGCTGTAGCTTTCAGGAAGTAACTCTAAACACCTTTAAACAGTCACTTCGAGCTGACTCCTATATCGCGAGCAAGCCCGCTCCCACAGGTTTTTTGTGGTGGCAGTTACAGCACGGTAGCCTTCAGGCCCGTGAGTAATAACCGCTGAAACAAATCCTCTTTCAGCCCTTCCGGTTTCGTCAGCTGCATCCTTTCCAGATGCACTGGAAATTCCGAAGGCTCTGGTGCATCCAGCGCAGCCTTGCCCAATTCCAGAATTTCCGTGAGCTTGAACTTGCTCTTCAACCAGTTCAGCGCCCGCAATAAGTCCCGCTCCTCAGCAGTGAAATCACAGCCCAACGGATATTCCGGGAACAGATTCGAATGCCGACCCCGAATGGCCTGCAACCGCTGCGGGCTGTTGTCGGCGAAACGCGGATCGAGTTGGAAATGCTTCGGCAATTTGCCAACGCTCTGCGCCTGCTCGATCAGCCCTGGCTGGAAACGTGAGTCGCTGATATTCAGCAATGCCTCGATCACCTCCGCGTCGGTCTTGCCGCGCAAATCGGCGATGCCGTACTCGGTGACGACGATGTCCCGCAGATGCCGCGGGATCGTGCAGTGGCCGTATTCCCAGACGATGTTCGAACTGACTTCACCGCCCGACTCGCGCCAACTGCGCAGCAGCAGAATCGAACGCGCGCCTTCCAGCGCATGGCCTTGAACGACGAAGTTGTATTGCCCGCCGACACCGCTCAGCACCCGCCCGTCTTCGAGTTGATCGGCCACGCCGGCGCCGAGCAAGGTCATGGTGAAGACGGTGTTGATGAAGCGCGCATCGAGGCGCTGCAAGCGTTTGAGTTCTTCCTGACCGTAGAGCTCGTTGATGTAGCTGATGCGGGTCATGTTGAATTCGAGCCGTTTGCCTTGAGGCATCTCCCGCAGGCGTTCATAGAAACTGCGCGGCCCGAGGAAAAACCCGCCATGCACGCAGATCCCGTCGGTTTGTGCGACCTCATCCAGCGTGCCGGCATTCGCCTGCTGCTGGGTGGGCACGTCCGGGTAAACTTTGCGCCGCACGATCCCGGCATCCGCCAACACCAGCAAGCCGTTGACGAACATTTCGCTGCACCCGTAAAGGCCCTTGGCGAACGGCTCGATACCCCCTTCGCGCTCAATCAACTGCGTCCACTGGCTGAGATTCAGATCCGTCAGCAATGCCTTGTAACCGTCATTGTCAGCCTGCCGCGCCAGCAACGCCGCCGTCAGAGCATCGCCCATGGAGCCGATGCCGATCTGCAAGGTGCCACCATCGCGCACCAGCGTGCTGGCATGCAGCCCAATGAAATGATCCTGGAAACCCACCGGCATATTCGGCGTGGAAAACAGCGTGGTGTGGTCTTTCGCGTCGATCAGCAGGTCGAAGCTGTCGATGCCGACTTCCGCATCGCCGGGCATGTACGGCAGATCGTTGTGCACCTGGCCCACCATCAGGATCGTCTCCCCCGCCGCCCGGCGTTTGGCGATCATCGGAAACAGGTCGAGGGTGATGTCCGGGTTGCAACTCAGGCTCAGGCGATCGGGATGCTCGCTGTGGCTGGCGACCAGTTGCGCGACCAGGTTCAAACCAGCGGCATTGATGTCCCGGGCGGCATGACTGTAATTGCTGCTGACGTAATCCTGCTGGGCCGATGCGCTGTTAAGCAGGCTGCCTGGCTGCAGGAAGAATTGACGGACGTGAATGTTGGTCGGCAGGCTGTCGCGATGCAGGTCGGCGAGGAAATCCAGCTCCGGGTAATCGCCGAACACCCGCTCGATGAAGGGTTCGAGGAAGCGCTTTTGCAAGCCATCGCCCAATGGCGGGCGGCCGAGGCACAGGGCGGTGTAAATCGTCAGTTGCCGCTCGGGCAGTTGCGCGATCCGTTGATACAGCGCGTTGACGAAGTGGTTGGGTTTGCCCAGCCCCAGTGGCAAACCCATGTGGATATGCGCCGGCAACCGCGCCAGAACGTCATCGACCGCCTGCTCGATAGAACACAACTGCACCATCTGATCCTCCCGACGTTCCATGAAATTGGGGTTGGACCGAGCTTGCCGGGGATTTGCTGCAAAGAATAGCCTCAGGGGAAAATCGCAGGCACAAAAAAGCCGCTCGAAAGCGGCTTCTCGTTGAAGACGGGCTTATTTCAGACCGGACATCTTCTGGATGGCGCCCTTGAGATCGGCATCAGAGCAATCGGCGCAGGTGCCTTTGGGTGGCATCGCGTTGACGCCGGAGATCGCTTTCGCCAGCAAGCCGTCAAGGCCGCCTTCTTTCTTGGCGCGCTCGCCCCAGGCTGCGGCATCACCGACTTTCGGCGCGCCCAACAGGCCGGTGCCGTGGCAAGCGTTGCAATGTTTTGCAATCACTGAGTCAGGGGTTTTGGCATCACTACCACCCGCAGAAGCAGCGACTTCCATCCCCTTGCACTCTTTGCCCTGGACACAAACCTGGCCGACGGGTTCAAGACGTTTAGCGATATCGTCGTTGGTCGCAGCTTGTGCGCTGACTGCCCAAAGGGCCAATACGGTTGCTGGTACGGCCAGCATTTTCATAATTAGATTCACGCGTTCACCCTCAATGGTGGCTAGTCACGCCCACGGCCACGGTTCGCAGGCGGGCGCAAGTATAGCGGTAAGCCCGTCACACTGAAACAACCCCAAAGTCGAAGGGGTCTTGTCGTGGGATGGGAATACAGCACGGGCGTCTCCACAATCCGGGCAGGACGCCTCTTCTCTTAGAAATTCGCTGGGGTAGCTGCGCTGATTAGTCGCGCCGGGGCATCGAACGGATTACGGAAACGGTGCGGCTTGGTACTTTCAAAGTAGTAGCTGTCGCCGGCTTCGAGCACAAATGTTTCGAGCCCGACCACCAGTTCCAGCCGACCTTCCAGCAGAATCCCGGTTTCCTCGCCCTCATGGGTGAGCATCTCGTCACCGGTGTCGGCGCCTGGCGGGTAGATTTCGTTGAGGAACGCGATAGCCCGGCTCGGATGAGCCCGACCGACCAGTTTCATGGTCACTGCCCCATCGGAAATATCGATCAACTCGTGGGCCTTGTAGACGATCTGAGTCGGTTTTTCCTGCAGGATTTCTTCGGAAAAGAACTCGACCATGGACATGGGAATCCCGCCCAGTACCTTCCTCAGTGAACTGATCGAGGGGCTGACGCTGTTCTTCTCGATCATCGAAATGGTGCTGTTGGTAACACCCGCGCGTTTGGCGAGCTCACGCTGGGAAAGACCTTTGAGCTTACGGATCGATTGCAGTCGTTCACCGACGTCCAATGCTGGAGCCTCCAGGGATTCAGGTTGCAGGAATATTGAGCGTTATCATGGCGACAGCGTTCAGTATTTACAACACTTGGACCTGAATCCGGTTTGGCGAAGCGACTTTCGGTCGGGGGCGCTATTCGTCAGGCCCCGGAATAGAGCCGCGGCACCCGATGCAGATTGCAGAAAATCTGGTAAGGAATCGTTCCAGCGGCCGTCGCGACATCACTGGCGAGGATATTTTTGCCCCACAACTCGACGGGCGAACCGAGGCCAGCTTGTGGCACATCGGTCAGGTCAACGCAGAGCATGTCCATCGACACCCGGCCCAGTAACTGACTGCGCTGCCCCGCCACCAGCACCGGCGTGCCGCTTGGCGCCTGGCGCGGATAACCGTCGGCATACCCCATCGCCACCACACCCACGCGCATCGGTTTGGGGGTGACGAATTTCGCGCCGTAACCAATCGGCTCGCCGGCCGGCAATTCACGCACGCTGATCACTTTCGATTCCAGGGTCATCACCGGTTGCAGGCGGGACGCCACGGCATTGGCCTCTTCGAAAGGTGTCGCACCGTAGAGCATGATGCCTGGGCGCACCCAATCGCTCGGAATCTGCGGCCAACCGAGCACCGCTGGTGAATTGCGCAGGCTGATTTCGGCTGATAACCCCTGCCGCGCCGCTTCGAACACTGCGACCTGATCGGTGCAGGTCTGGCAGTGCAGTTCATCGGCGCGAGCGAAGTGGCTCATCAGCACGATCTTCGCCACTTTGCCGCTGGCCAGCAGCCGTTGATAGGCCGCCTGGTAATCCGCCGGGTGCAGGCCAACGCGATGCATGCCCGAGTCGAGCTTCAGCCAGACAGTGATCGGCTTGCTCAGCGCGGCCTTTTCGATGGCTTCTAGCTGCCACAGTGAATGCACCACACACCAGAAGTCATGCTCGACGATCAGCGACAGCTCATCGGCTTCGAAAAAACCTTCCAGCAACAACACCGGCGCACGAATGCCGTCGGCACGCAGCTCCAACGCTTCTTCAATGCACGCCACGGCAAACCCGTCCGCCTCGGCTTCCAGTGCCTGGGCGCAACGTACCGCGCCATGACCATAGGCATCGGCCTTGATCACCGCGAGGGCCTTGGCCCCGGAGACTTCACGGGCGATCCGGTAGTTGTGGCGCAGGGCTTGAAGGTCGATCAGGGCACGGGCTGGACGCATGGCGGCAGACTTCTAGTCGGTCATTTGAAAAAAAACCGGCGCTGGCTGACAGCGTGAACCGCCAACAGCACCGGGAGAGGGATCTTTCTGGTTGAGCGTTATGGCAGCGCGGCAACAACCGACAGCTCGACCAGGATTTGCGGTTCGCACAGCTTCGATTCGACCGTCGCACGAGCCGGTGCAACGCCTTTGGGCAGCCACTGGTCCCACACCGAATTCATGCCTTCGAAGTGCGCGTCGATGTCTTTCAGGTAAATCGTTACAGACAGCAGACGGCTCTTGTCGGTCCCGGCCAGATCCAGCAAACGCTCGATGTTGGCGAGGGTTTCACGGGTCTGCTGTTCAATCCCGGCGCTCATGTCGTCGCCGACCTGCCCTGCCAGATACACCGTACTGTTGTGGACAACGATCTGGCTCATGCGCTCATTGGTGAGCTGGCGCTGGATTGACATGTTTTGCGGACTCCTGAAGTTTGTTGCCGTAACGGGAAATATCGAGGCCTTCGGCGCTGATCTGCGGCGTTCGCTTGGCCATCAGGTCCGCCAGCAAACGACCGGAACCACAGGCCATGGTCCAGCCGAGCGTGCCGTGGCCCGTGTTCAAGAACAGGTTTTTGAACGGCGTGGCACCGACAATCGGCGTGCCATCCGGGGTGGTCGGACGCAGACCGGTCCAGAAACTCGCCTGAGGCAGGTCGCCGCCCTGAGGATAAAGGTCGTTGACGATCATCTCCAGGGTTTCGCGTCGACGTGGATTCAACGACAGGTCAAAACCGGCTATTTCCGCCATGCCCCCGACGCGGATACGGTTGTCGAAACGGGTGATCGCGACTTTGTAGGTCTCGTCGAGAATGGTCGACGTCGGGGCCATCGCCGGGTTGATGATCGGCACGGTCAGCGAGTAACCCTTGAGCGGATACACCGGAGCCCGGATGCCCAACGGCTTGAGCAATTGCGGCGAGTAGCTGCCCAGCGCCAGCACGTAGCGGTCGGCGGTTTCCAGCTTGCCGTCGATCCACACGCCGTTGATGCGATCACCGGCGAAGTCGAGGCGCTGAATGTCCTGGCCGAAACGGAATTCCACACCCAGTTTCGTGGCCATCTCGGCCAGGCGGGTAGTGAATATCTGGCAGTCGCCGGTCTGGTCGTTCGGCAGACGCAAGGCACCGGCGAGAATGTCGGTGACACTGGCCAGGGCGGGTTCGACCCGGGCAATGCCCGCGCGGTCGAGCAGTTCGAACGGCACGCCGGACTCTTTCAGCACGGCGATGTCTTTGGCGGCGCCATCAAGCTGCGCCTGGGTGCGGAACAGCTGGGTAGTCCCCAGGCTGCGACCTTCGTAGGCAATGCCGGTTTCGGCGCGCAATTCGTCGAGGCAGTCGCGGCTGTACTCGGACAGGCGCACCATGCGCTCCTTGTTCACCGCATAACGGCTGGCGGTGCAGTTGCGCAGCATCTGCGCCATCCACAAGTATTGGTCAATGTCGGCGGTGGCTTTGATCGCCAATGGCGCGTGACGCTGCAACAGCCACTTGATGGCTTTGAGCGGCACGCCCGGCGCGGCCCACGGCGAGGCATAACCCGGCGAAACCTGCCCGGCGTTGGCGAAACTGGTTTCCATGGCCGCCGCTGGCTGACGGTCAACCACCGTCACCTCAAAGCCGGCCCGTGCCAGATAATAGGCACTGGCGGTACCGATGACGCCGCTACCCAAGACCAGAACGCGCATTTTCATATCCCTCATCGCGGCTTACCGCTGACGTTTATTGTGCAGACCGAAGATGTGGGCAGTTTAAAAAAGATTAGCCAGTGCTTTTCACTATATAAGTGCCTATATTTGGCGACAATTCTCGGCAAAAACCCTTTTCACGGAGGCGCATCCCCTATGCGGACCAACACTCAAACCAAACGTGAGCTGGACAAGATCGACCGCAACATCCTGCGGATCCTGCAAGCGGACGGGCGTATTTCCTTCACCGAACTGGGGGAAAAGGTCGGCCTCTCCACCACGCCCTGCACCGAACGGGTCCGGCGACTGGAGCGCGAAGGGATCATCATGGGCTACAACGCCCGCCTGAATCCGCAGCACCTCAAGGGTAGCTTGCTGGTGTTCGTCGAGATCAGCCTCGACTACAAATCCGGCGATACTTTCGAAGAGTTCCGACGCGCGGTGCTGAAACTGCCCCACGTACTGGAATGCCATTTGGTGTCAGGGGATTTCGATTACCTGGTGAAAGCACGGATTTCCGAGATGGCCTCGTACCGCAAATTGCTGGGCGACATCTTGCTCAAGCTGCCGCATGTGCGCGAATCCAAGAGCTATATCGTGATGGAAGAAGTGAAAGAGAGCTTGAGCCTGCCGATTCCGGATTAAGGCTTCAGCCACAAGGGAAGGGTTGCCTGAGCGACCGCTATCGCGAGCAGGCTCGCTCCCACAGGTATAGCGGTGTCCTTGTGGGAGCGAGCCTGCTCGCGATTGAAGCGACTCGGTCCCTGCTGAAGTAACGCTGTTTTTAAACCAACACCTGCCGAGTGCTGGCCATGTACTCATGAATCTGCTTCTCGACCCGCGGATGAATCAGCTCCACCGGTCGCCGCCCGTTGGGGCATGGCAACGTCTTGGTGGTACCGAACAGCCGACAGATCAGCGGTCGCTCGTCATACACGGTGCAGCCATTGGGGCCCAGATGGACGCAATTGAGTTCATCCATCGCCGCATCCTGCTCGGCGCGGGTCTTGCGTGGCAGGCGGGACATTTCTTCGGGCGAGGTGGTCACCGGCCCACAGCAGTCATGGCAGCCTGGCACGCACTCGAAAGAGGGAATCTGTTGGCGCAGCGTGCGAATTTTCTGACTGTTGCAACTCATCGAAGCGGTGACCGAATGCAAAATAGACCGGGATTCTGACGCAAAAGCCCCGATTCAGACAGCAACACCGACCGGTGTTGCCCGTGTCCAAAGCGGCGGCTTATGCTCCGTCAACTTTTTCAAACACACGCATCAGGATGACGGATATGAACGCCCCCGTTCAGCAACCTGCCTCGAGCCATCAACACGCCGCCTCTTATTACGCCGCCAGCAGCCTGCCGCAACCCGATTTTGCGGTGCTCACAGGTGAGCTGGTTGCGGACGTGTGCGTGGTGGGCGGCGGGTTCTCCGGGCTGAACACCGCGCTCGAACTGGCCGAACGTGGCTTCAGCGTTGTGGTGCTGGAAGCGCACAAGATCGGTTGGGGCGCCAGCGGACGCAATGGCGGGCAATTGATTCGCGGCGTCGGGCATGGCCTCCATCAGTTCGCCAATGTGATCGGCGTCGACGGTGTGCGTCAGATGAAACTGATGGGCCTGGAAGCGGTGGAAATCGTCCGACAGCGGATCGAGCGTTTTCAGATCCCATGCGACCTGACCTGGGGTTACTGCGACCTCGCCAACAAGGCTCACGACCGCGAAGGCTTCGCCGAAGACGCCGAGGAACTGCGCAGCCTCGGTTACCGTTACGAAACCCGCCTGCTGCAAGCCCACGAAATGCACAGCGTGGTGGGTTCCAACCGTTATGTCGGCGGCTTGATCGACATGGGCTCCGGGCATCTGCACCCCTTGAACCTGGCACTCGGCGAAGCGGCCGCCGCCCGGCAATTGGGCGTGAAGCTGTTCGAACAATCGGCGGTGACCCGCATCGATTACGGCCCCGAAGTCAAAGTCCACACCGCCCAGGGCTCGGTCCGCGCCAAGACGCTGGTGCTGGGTTGTAACGCCTACCTCAACGATCTCAATCCGCAACTCGGCGGCAAGGTGCTGCCCGCCGGCAGTTACATCATCGCCACCGAACCCTTGAGTGAAGAACAGGCTCACGCCTTGCTACCGCAAAACATGGCGGTCTGCGATCAACGGGTGGCGCTGGATTATTACCGACTCTCGGCGGATCGACGCTTGCTGTTCGGCGGCGCCTGCCACTATTCAGGACGTGACCCGAAAGACATCGCCGCCTACATGCGGCCGAAGATGCTGCAGGTGTTCCCGCAATTGGCCGGGGTAAAAATCGACTATCAATGGGGCGGGATGATTGGCATCGGCGCCAATCGCCTGCCACAGATCGGTCGGCTCAAGGAGCAGCCGAATGTGTATTACGCCCAGGCGTATTCCGGTCATGGGTTGAATGCCACGCACTTGGCGGGGAAGTTGTTGGCTGAGGCTATCAGTGGTCAGCAGAGTGGAGGGTTCGATCTGTTTGCCAAGGTGCCGCATATCACGTTCCCTGGCGGTAAGCATTTGCGTTCGCCGTTGTTGGCGCTGGGGATGTTGTGGCATCGGTTCAAAGAATTGGTCTGAAAGATTTTCGGCGTCTGTGTCGAAGCCTTCGCGGGCAAGCCTCGCTCCTACAGGTCATGCGTAGACCTTGTAGGAGCGAGGCTTGCCCGCGAATGGATCTATAGACCGCCGCAATATCAGATCCGCCAGAACGGTTTAAGCCCCTCCTCCAACGCCTGCTCCCGACTCAACCCTACATCCATCAACTGCTCCGGCGTCAGCGTCAGCAACGCCTTGCGCGTGTGCAGACGATGCCAGAACAGGCCCCAGCGACTCAGGCCGGACGGTGCGTTGCGCATGACCGCCTCGCGTGCGCCGTTTTTTTGCCATGCCGCCAGTTCCTGACTGTGTAACGTCAGCCGCACATCGCTCAAGCCGTTCATTTTCATTGCTCCTGTTTACTTGGGTAGCCAGAGCTTTCATGATGCGTGGACGACGAAAAGCATTACAGATTCAACAATGATGTATTAACTCCATACAGATTTTCCATTTCAGCCTCTGAATCACATATTTTTGCCCCATCTGTACTGGTTAACCGAATCACCCACACCGAGACTGCGCCATGACCCTCTACGTCAATCTCGCCGAGTTGCTCGGCACGCGTATCGAACAGGGCTTCTATCGCCCCGGCGACCGGCTGCCCTCGGTGCGGGCACTGAGTGTCGAACACGGGGTCAGCCTGAGCACGGTGCAGCAGGCCTATCGAGTGCTGGAAGACGTTGGCCTGGCGATGCCCAAACCCAAGTCCGGCTACTTCGTACCGGTGAGTCGCGAACTGCCGGAGCTGCCAGTGGTTGGCCGCCCCGCCCAACGACCGGTGGATATTTCGCAGTGGGATCAAGTGCTGGAACTGATCCGCGCCGTACCGCGCAAGGATGTCGTGCAACTGGGTCGCGGCATGCCGGACATCACCACGCCGACCATGAAACCGCTGCTGCGCAACCTGGCGCGAATCAGCCGTCGGCAGGACATGCCCGGTCTGTATTACGACAACATCTACGGCACCCTTGAATTGCGCGAACAGATCGCTCGCCTGATGCTCGACTCCGGCTGCCAGTTGAGCGCTAACGATCTGGTGGTCACTACCGGTTGCCACGAAGCACTGTCCACCAGCATCCGCGCCATCTGCGAGCCAGGTGACATCGTCGCCGTAGATTCACCGAGCTTTCACGGCGCCATGCAGACGCTCAAGGGCCTGGGCATGAAAGCCCTGGAAATCCCCACCGATCCGCTCACCGGCATCAGCCTCGATGCTTTGGAGCTGGCGTTGGAGCAATGGCCGATCAAAGCCATACAGTTGACCCCCAACTGCAACAACCCGCTGGGCTACATCATGCCGGAGGCGCGCAAACGTGCGTTGTTGACGCTCGCACAGCGTTTCGACGTGGCGATTATCGAGGACGATGTGTATGGCGAACTGGCCTACACCTACCCGCGCCCGCGCACGATCAAATCCTTCGACGAAGACGGCCGCGTCCTGCTCTGCAGTTCTTTTTCCAAGACCTTGGCACCCGGCCTGCGCATTGGTTGGGTCGCGCCGGGTCGTTATCTGGAACGGGTGCTGCACATGAAGTACATCAGCACCGGCTCCACCGCGCCGCAACCGCAGATTGCGATTGCCGAATTTCTCAAGGCCGGGCACTTTGAACCGCACTTGCGGCGGATGCGCACGCAATACCAACGCAATCGCGACGCGATGATCGACTGGGTGACCCGCTATTTCCCCGCTGGCACTCGGGCCAGTCGTCCGCAAGGCAGTTTCATGCTGTGGGTCGAACTGCCGGAGGGCTTCGACACCCTGAAACTCAATCGGGCGCTGCATGATCAAGGCGTACAGATTGCGGTCGGCAGTATCTTTTCTGCCTCGGGCAAATACCGCAATTGCCTGCGGATGAACTACGCTGCCAAAACAACCCCGCAGATCGAAGAAGCCGTGCGCAAGGTCGGAGCGACAGCGATCAAACTGCTGGCGCAAACCGACTGACCTTTCTTCGGGATGCGGCGTCCATATGCTAACCGCCACCATCCGGAATACGCTCCGTGAGAATCAGACAGCCCCTGCTTGCTCTTCTGTTACTCGCCTCACTCCTTGGTGGCTGCACAACACTCAATGTCCCTCGCGAACCGAGTCAGGCCCTGCCGGCGGCGAGCTCAGCGTTCGGCCGTTCGATTCAGGCACAGGCCGCTCCCCATCAGGGCCAATCGGGTTTTCGCTTGCTCTCCGATAGCGCCGAGGCCTTCACCGCCCGCGCCGAGCTGATTCGCAACGCCCAAAGCAGCCTCGACCTGCAGTACTACATCGTCCATGACGGCATCAGCACACGAATACTGGTGAGCGAGCTGCTCAATGCCGCCGACCGCGGCGTGCGGGTGCGGATTCTGCTCGACGACACCACCAGCGATGGCCTGGACCGGATCATCGCGACCCTCCCCGCACATCCGAAGATTCAGATCCGCGTGTTCAACCCCCTGCACCTGGGCCGCAGCACCGTCGTTACGCGAACCATGGGCCGGTTCTTCAACCTGTCGCTGCAACACCGGCGCATGCACAACAAACTGTGGGTAGCGGACAATAGCGCGGCAATCGTGGGCGGGCGCAACCTCGGGGACGAGTATTTCAATGCTGAGCCCAACCTGAATTTCACCGACATCGACATGCTCAGCGTCGGCCCGGTTGCAGAGCAGTTGGGGCACAGCTTCGACCAGTACTGGAACAGCGCCCTGAGCAAGCCGATCGAGCAGTTTCTCTCGACCAAGCCGACAGCCAGGGACTTGAGAAACACCCGAACCCGACTGGACGAATCCCTGGAGGAAACGCGCAAACAGAATCAGGCGCTCTATCAGCAGTTGATGGCCTACACCACTCACCCGCGCCTGGATGTCTGGCGTCGGGAACTGATCTGGGCGTGGAACCAGGCGTTGTGGGACGCACCAAGCAAGGTGCTGTCCAAGGGTGAGCCGGATCCGCACTTGCTGCTGACCACCCAGTTGGCACCTGAACTCGATGGGGTCAGCAAAGAACTGATCATGGTCTCGGCCTACCTCGTACCCGGCCAACCGGGACTGGTGTACCTGGCCGGTCGTGCCGATGCCGACGTATCGATCAGTGTGCTGACCAACTCACTGGAAGCCACCGATGTACCGGCGGCGCACGGCGGTTATGCGCCTTATCGCAAAGCCTTGCTGGAGCATGGAGTGCAGTTGTTCGAATTACGCCGTCAGCCCGGCGACAACGGCAGCGGACCACGCCTGTTTCACAGCGGGTCCTACCGCAGTTCCGATTCCAGCCTGCACAGCAAGGCGATTATTTTCGACCGACAGAAAGCCTTCATCGGCTCGTTCAATTTCGACCCGCGCTCGGTACTGTGGAACACCGAAGTCGGGGTACTGGTGGACAACCCGCAGCTCGCCGGACGAGTACGCGAACTGGCACTGGAGGGCATGGCGCCCGCCCTCAGCTATCAGGCCCGGCTGGAAAAGGGTCAGATCGTCTGGGTCACCGAAGATGACGGCAAGCAGCACACATTGACCGAAGAACCGGGAGGTTGGTGGCGACACTTCAATTCATGGCTCAGCAGCATGGTTGGCCTGGAGAAGATGTTGTAGCTTAAATTGCCAGGATCGCAGCCTTCGGCAGCGCCCACAGGCGCGTAGGAGCTGCCGCAGGCTGCGATCTTTGGATCTATCTATGCCGGCTGCACCACACCAAACGCCCCTTGCCGCGACACCAGAATCACCAGCCCCAACGCGCCCGCCGCCATCAGCAACGGCAAGGCATGCCCGCTGACCCACTGGCTCCCGGCACCGGCCGCCAAGGGCCCGATCAGGCAACCAATGCCCCAGAGCTGTGCGATATGGGCATTGGCGCGCACCAAGGCATCGTCGCGATAACGCTCGCCAATGAGGATCAGCGACAAGGTGAACAAACCGCCGGCACTGGCACCAAACAATACCCACAGCGGCCAGATCAGCAATGTATCGATCAGCAACGGAATCGCCAGGCTCGACAGCAACAAAAGCACCGCACAGCCGGTGAATAACGTACGCCGCGACAAGCGATCGGCCAGCGCGCCGATCGGCAATTGCAGCAAGGCATCACCCACCACCACCGTGCTGACCATCGCCAAGGCGATTTCCGTGGTGAAGCCCTGACGCAGGCAATAGACCGGCAGCAACGTCAGGATCATCGCTTCAAACGCCGCGAACAGCGACACCGCCCAGGCAATTGCCGGCAAGCCGCGGCAGAAGGTCAACAAGTCACCGAGGGTTACGCTGCAGGCTTCGCTGGTAGGTGCGCCGCTGCGACCCAACAGCAGGAGCGGTGACATCATCAGCAAACCGACGCCGACCCAGAAGCCATAATCGTGCTCGGCGCCCAGGAACCCAAGCAACAATGGCCCGGCCAGCTGACTCAGCGCATAGCTGCTGCCATACAGCGCCACCAATCGACCGCGCCATTGCTCGACCACCAGTTGGTTGATCCAGCTTTCACCGAGGATGAAGACGAGGGTCAGAATCACCCCGATCATCAACCGCAACACCAGCCAAACCGGATAGCTCGGCCACACGGCCAGCAAACCGATGGATCCCGCCCCGGCCCACAGGCACAGGCGCATCAGATTGGCCGTGCCCAGACGGGCCGCGAGATGGCTGGAGATTTTCGCCCCCAGCAGTACGCCAATGGCCGGCATCGCCGCCATCACGCCGATCGCGAACGAGTCGTAACCCCAGCCTTCCAGACGCAGCGATACCAACGGCATGCTGACACCCAAGGCCAGGCCAACACTCAAGACAGATGCCAAAACGGCGAAATAAGTCGCCCAACGCATGTTCCACGCTCCTGTGGATTGTTATTTTTTACAGGCGACACAAAACAATGTGGGAGCGAGCCTGCTCGCGATGACGGAGCAACATTCAACATTGACGTCGACTGTCATACCGCTATCGCGAGCAGGCTCGCTCCCACAAGGGATCTATGTTGCGTCGGGCCCCGATATGAACCGGGGCCCGCTACACATTACAACTTGATCCAGGTCGCCTTCAGCTCGGTGTACTTGTCGAACGCGTGCAGCGATTTGTCGCGACCGTTGCCGGATTGTTTGAAGCCACCGAACGGCGCGGTCATGTCGCCGCCGTCGTACTGATTGACCCACACGCTACCGGCGCGCAAAGCCTTGGCGGTCAGGTGAGCCTTGGAGATGTCGGCAGTCCAGACTGCAGCGGCCAAACCGTAAGGCGTGTCGTTGGCGATCTGGATGGCTTCCTCAGCGCTGTCGAAGGTGATGACCGACAACACCGGACCGAAGATTTCTTCCTGAGCAATTTTCATCGCGTTGCTCACGCCATCGAAAATCGTCGGCTCGACGTAGGTGCCACCGGTTTCCTGAAGAATGCGCTTGCCGCCAGCCACCAGTTTGGCGCCATCGGTGTGACCGGACTCGATGTAGGACAGCACAGTGTTCATTTGCTGGGTATCCACCAGCGCGCCGACATTGGTTGCCGGGTCCAGCGGGTTGCCCGGCTTCCAGGTTTTCAGGGCCTCGATCACCAGTGGCAGGAATGTGTCCTTGATCGAACGCTCCACCAGCAGGCGCGAACCGGCGGTGCAGACTTCGCCCTGGTTGAAGGCGATGGCACCGGCAGCGGCTTCGGCGGCGGCTGGCAGGTCCGGCGCATCGGCGAACACGATGTTCGGGCTCTTGCCGCCAGCTTCCAGCCAGACGCGCTTCATGTTCGATTCGCCGGAGTAGATCAGCAGTTGCTTGGCGATCTTGGTCGAACCGGTGAACACCAGGGTGTCGACGTCGTTATGCAGGGCCAAGGCCTTGCCGACGGTGTGGCCGTAACCCGGCAGCACGTTCAGAACACCTTTCGGGATGCCGGCTTCAACCGCCAGCGCCGCAATGCGAATGGCAGTCAGCGGCGATTTTTCGGAAGGCTTGAGGATCACCGAGTTACCGGTGGACAGCGCCGGGCCGAGTTTCCAGCAGGCCATCATCAACGGGAAGTTCCACGGCACGATCGCGCCGACCACGCCGACCGGCTCGCGAGTCACCAGACCCAGCTGATCATGCGGAGTGGCGGCGACCTCGTCGTAGATCTTGTCGATGGCTTCACCGCTCCAGCTCAGGGCTTGCGCCGCGCCGGGAACGTCGATGTACAGGGAATCGCGGATCGGCTTGCCCATGTCCAGGGTTTCGAGCAGGGCCAGCTCTTCGGCGTGCTGTTTCAACAGGCCGGCAAAACGAATCATGGTGGCTTTGCGCTTGGCCGGCGCCAGACGCGACCAGACGCCGGAATTGAAAGTGGCGCGGGCGTTGTCCACGGCACGTTGGGCGTCGGCGGCGTCACAGCTGGCAATCTTGCCCAGCAGACGACCGTCGACGGGGCTGATGCACTCGAAGGTCTCACCGGAGACGGCATCGGTGTATTCGCCATTGATGTAGGCGCGGCCTTCGATCTTCAGATCGCGAGCCCGTTGTTCCCAGTCGGCACGAGTCAGGGTGGTCATTCGAGTGTCCTCCTCTTATTGAATACGAGTGCCCCGCGTTCTATGCGGGCGCTGTCAGGAATTCTGCCCGGCCAGCCTGCTTTTCGGCTGAAGGCAACCGTTACCCTAAACCAGCGGCCAGTAAAGTTTCAATATATTTGACACAAGGCTGGCAAACGGCCTTGCGATGTTCATTTTAATAAACATAGACTTTCATTTTTCCAGCGCAATCACGGGGGAATACGAATATGAGCATTCAGGATATCGTCGATTTCAGCCAGGGCAACACCCAGCCCGATCGTTATCGGCCCGACCCCGCAAAAGTCCTCAAGGGCGACCCCGAGCAAGCGGTGTACAACCACTACAACAGCCCGTGCGGCCAGATGAGTGCAGGTGTCTGGGAAGGCGAAGTCGGCCAGTGGCTAGTGAACTACACCGAGCACGAATACTGCGAAATCGTTCAGGGGGTTTCAGTGCTGCGTGACAACGATGGCAACGCCAAGACACTGCGCGTGGGCGATCGCTTCGTGATTCCGGCGGGTTTCAAAGGCACCTGGGAAGTGCTGGAGTGGTGCCGCAAAATCTATGTGGTGTTTGAACAGAAGGCTTGAAGATTTGCGTTGTCCCCGCCGACCTCATCGCGAGCAGGCTCTGACAGACAACACAAACACATAGCCAACAAAAAAGGCCCGTATCTCACGATACGGGCCTTTTTCGTAAGAGGGAAAAATCAATTACTTGATTTTGCCTTCTTTGTAGATCACGTGCTTGCGAACAACCGGATCAAATTTCTTGATCTCGATTTTGTCCGGCGTAGTGCGCTTGTTCTTGTCGGTAGTGTAGAAGTGACCAGTACCGGCGCTCGAAATCAAACGAATCAATTCACGCATGATTAGCTCCCTTAGATCTTGCCAGCTTTGCGGATTTCGGCCAGCACGACAGTGATGCCACGCTTGTCGATGATACGCATGCCTTTGGCAGATACGCGCAGACGCACGAAACGTTTCTCTTCTTCAACCCAGAAGCGGTGATGCTGCAGGTTCGGCAGGAAACGACGACGGGTTTTGTTGTTTGCGTGGGAAATGTTATTCCCAGTCACCGGACCCTTACCGGTAACTTGACATACTCTCGACATGCCTCAGCCCTCTAAAACCACATGCCCAACCCGGCATGGGTTGGCCGCTTAATCTCTCAGTCATTTGGCGCCAGGCGCCGCGTTTCTTTAGAGGTCTTACCGGCTACACCTACAGTGAAGGAACCGGGCCCCTAGAAAAGAGCGCTGCTTTATACCAGAAAGACCAGAGAGCAACAACATTCAGTGTGCGTAGAGTTGATAAAAACCCCATTTTTCAGGCTCCGGGCGCCTTGGATAAAGGCTGTCGTCGATAGAGACCGCTCGTCGCAGGGAATCGGCCAACACGCCAATCCAGGGTTTTGCTCAACCGGCACACACCGAAAACAATCGCCTATAGTCCCCTTAAAATGAAAAAGGGGATAGTCATTTGCAAAAGAGCCCACTAGGGTAGCCTTTTCCAGACTGCACTTGCAGATGGGCCTTCGATCTGTAAAGGAATCCGACCATGCGCCTCGCTGCCCTACCGCTGCTGCTCGCCCCGCTTCTACTGAGCCCCTTGGCCCATGCTGCCGCCTTGAGCGTCTGCACTGAAGCCAGCCCGGAAGGGTTCGATGTGGTGCAATACAACTCGCTGACCACCACCAACGCCTCGGCCGACGTGCTGATGGACCGCCTGGTGGACTTCGACACGGCCAGCGGCAAAGTGGTCGCCAGCCTGGTGGACAGCTGGGAAGTCACACCCGACGGCCTGACCTACGTCTTCAAATTGCACCCGCAGGTGAAATTTCACCGCACCGAATACTTCAGCCCAACGCGTGACCTGACCGCCGAAGACGTGAAGTTCAGCTTCGACCGCATGCTCGACCCGGCGAACCCGTGGCACAAAGTCGCCCAGAGCGGCTTCCCGCATGCCCAGTCGATGCAGTTACCGGCGCTGATCAAGAAGATCGACGCACTGGACCCGCTTACCATCCGCTTCACCCTCGATCACCCGGACTCGACTTTCCTGCCCACCCTGAGCATGGGTTTCGCCTCGATCTATTCGGCCGAATACGCGGACAAACTGCTGAAGGCCGGCACCCCGGAGAAACTCAACAGCCAGCCGATCGGCAGCGGCCCGTTCATCTTCACGCGTTTCCAGAAAGACGCCTCGATTCGCTACAAGGCCAACCCGGATTACTTCCGTGGCAAGCCGTCGGTAGACCCGCTGATCTTCGCCATCACTCCGGACGCCAACGTGCGCTTGCAGAAATTGCGCCGCAACGAGTGCCAGATCGCCCTGTCGCCCAAACCGCTGGACGTACATGCCGCGCTGAAAGAGCCGACCCTGAAAGTCGAAAAGACTGACGCCTTCATGACCGCATTCGTTGGCATCAACAGCCAACATCCGCCGCTGGATAAGCCTGAAGTACGCCAGGCGATCAATCTCGCGTTCGACAAGGCCAACTACGTCAAAGCCGTGTTCGAAGACACCGCCGAGCCCGCCAACGGCCCGTATCCGCCTAACACCTGGAGCTACGCCAAAGGCTTGCCGGGCTACCCGCATGACATCGAAAAGGCCAAGGCACTCATGGCCAAGGCCGGGCTCAAGAACGGTTTCCAGACAACCATCTGGACCCGACCTTCTGGCAGTCTGCTCAACCCGAACCCGAGCCTCAGCGCTCAAATGCTGCAATCAGACCTCGCGGAAATCGGCATCCAGGCTGAGATTCGGGTGATCGAATGGGGCGAACTGATTCGCCGCGCCAAGGCCGGTGAACACGATCTTTTGTTCATGGGCTGGGCCGGCGACAACGGTGACCCGGACAACTTCCTCACGCCGCAGTTTTCCTGCGCCGCGGTCAAATCCGGCACCAACTTCGCACGCTACTGCAACCAGGACCTGGACAAGCTGATCAGCGCCGGCAAGACCACCAGCGAGCAAGGTGTGCGTACCAAGCTCTACGAACAGGCCCAGGCACAGATCCAGCAGCAGGCGCTGTGGCTGCCGCTGGCCCACCCGACCGCCTTCGCGCTGACGCGCAAGGACGTTGAGGGGTATCAAGTGAGCCCGTTCGGCCGCCAGGATTACTCGAAGGTCAACCTCAAGTAATCAGCTTCACCACAAAACCCTGTGGGAGCGAGCCTGCTCGCGATGGCCTCGTGTCAGTCACCCTATTTAGTGACTGAAGGGACGCCATCGCGAGCAGGCTCGCTCCCACATGGACTCACTTAGCTTCGCATCCCTCGCTCACATCCATCCGTACTCGGCCATGGACAGCGGATCGCCGTCACCGATGATGAAATGGTCGAGTACCCGCACATCGATCAGGTCCAGCGCCTCTTGCAGGCGCTTGGTCAGCACTCGATCGGCTTGGCTGGGGTTGGTATTACCCGACGGATGGTTATGGCAGAGGATCAACGCTGCGGCGTTGTGGGCCAATGCGCGTTTAACCACTTGTCTCGGATAAACACTGGTGCTGTCGATGGATCCGCGAAACAGCACTTCAAAGGTCAGTACTTGATGCCTGGAATCCAAAAACAGACAGCCGAACACCTCGTGAGGCTCATGGCGCAGCATTGACTTCAGGTAATCACGAACCGCCTGCGGATTTTCCAGCGCCGATTTTTGGCGCGCACGTTCGGCCAAATGCCGCCGGCTCATTTCCTGGACCGCTTGCAACTGAGCGAATTTCGCCGGCCCGAGCCCCAACTGCCTGCTGAATGCTGCTTGATCGGCCTCGAGCAGTGAGCGCAGGCTGCCAAACTGATTCAACAGGTGTCGTGCCAGATCTACCGCGCTTTTACCCGACACGCCGGTTCGTAAAAAAATCGCCAGCAGTTCGGCGTCCGAAAGGCTCCCCGAGCCCAACTCAAGTAACCTCTCCCGCGGCCGCTCCGCCGCCGGCCAATCGCGAATGCTCATAACACCTCCATGTCTGTGGGCGCCGCTGTTCCATAGCGGACGCTGTGATATCGTAGCCCATCTTTTTTGCTGGCGAATTCATCCCTGGGGAGGGGGTATCGCCAAGCAGTCATCAACGAAATGAAAGGCAGACCTATGCAGCGGCTGTATCGGAAACGCATCGTTCTGGGCGTCGGCGGCGGCATTGCTGCCTACAAGAGCGCCGAGCTGGTTCGCCGCCTGATCGACCAGGGCGCCGAAGTGCGCGTGGTCATGACCCGTGGCGGCAGCGAATTCATTACCCCGCTGACCATGCAGGCCTTGTCCGGGCATCCGGTCCATCTCGACTTGCTGGACCCGGCGGCCGAAGCCGCGATGGGCCACATCGAGCTGGCCAAGTGGGCCGACCTGGTGCTGATCGCTCCCGCCACCGCGGACCTGATCGCCCGCCTGGCCCAAGGCATTGCTGACGACCTGCTGACCACGCTGGTGCTGGCCACCGACGCGGTGGTGGCGGTTGCCCCGGCGATGAACCAGGCCATGTGGCGCGACCCGGCGACCCAGGCGAACCTGCAAACCCTCGAAAGCCGTGACCTCAAGGTCTTCGGCCCAGCCTCCGGCAGCCAGGCCTGCGGCGACGTGGGCATGGGCCGCATGCTCGAAGCCAACGACCTCGCCCAGTGCGCGGCAGACTGCTTCCAGCGTCAGGCGCTGACCGGCAAACACGTGCTGATCACTGCTGGCCCGACGCAGGAAAACATCGACCCGGTGCGCTACATCACCAACCACAGCTCCGGGAAAATGGGCTTTGCCCTGGCCGAAGCCGCGGTAGAAGCCGGCGCCCGCGTGACCCTGATCACAGGCCCCGTGCACCTGCCGACCCCGGATCGCGTCACGCGCATTGATGTGGTCAGTGCCCGCGACATGCTCGCCGCCTGCGAAGCGGCGATCCCTTGCGACCTGTTCATCGCCTCTGCTGCGGTCGCGGACTACCGCCCGGAAGTCGTCGCCCCACAGAAACTCAAGAAAGACCCTACGAACGGCGACGGCTTGTTGCTACAGATGGTGCGTAACCCAGACATTCTGGCCACCATCGCCACCCGTCCCGATCGTCCGTTCAGTGTCGGCTTCGCTGCCGAAACTGAACACCTGCTCGATTACGCTGCCCGCAAGTTGAAAGACAAGAACCTCGATCTGATCGTCGCCAACGACGTCGCGAACCCTAGTATTGGCTTCAACAGCGAAGAAAACGCCTGCAGCGTGATCGACCGTGAGCTGCACGCCACACTCTTCGCCCAGACCAGCAAGAGCAAAATCGCTCGCCAGCTGATCACTTTTATCGCCGAACGTCTGAACCAGGTTTAATTTACATGCACGCTTTGCAAGCCAAGATCCTCGACCCACGCATCGGTACCGAATTCCCGTTGCCACAGTACGCCACGCCTGGCTCTGCCGGGCTCGACCTGCGCGCCATGCTGGAAAAAGACACCGTCATCAAGCCGGGCGAAACCCTGCTGATTCCAACCGGCCTATCTGTCTACATTGGCGATCCAGGTTTGGCCGCGCTGATTCTGCCGCGCTCAGGCCTGGGCCATAAGCACGGCATCGTGCTGGGCAATCTGGTCGGCTTGATCGACTCCGATTACCAGGGCCCGCTGATGGTGTCGTGTTGGAACCGTGGCCAGACCGATTTCAACATGGTGGTAGGCGAACGCCTGGCCCAATTGGTGCTGGTACCGGTGGTTCAAGCGCATTTTGAAATGGTCGAAGAGTTCGTCGAAACCCAGCGTGGTACCGGCGGTTTCGGACATTCCGGCAGCCACTGATGATTTCCTTGTGGGAGCGAGCCTGCTCGCGATGACGGTTGCACATTCGACAAAGATGTCGCCTGTGAGTCCGCTATCGCGAGCAGGCTCGCTCCCACAGGTTTTGCACTGAATTGCAAAGACGTCATCTGGAAGGTTTACCACTGAAAATCAAGGCATTGAACGGACAATTGCTCGCCAATGCTGATGGCATGGCCTTTTCACACCACGAACTCTCTGCCGAAAACGCCGTCATACCCTTCAGTTTGAGCCAGCCCACGAGTTTTTCGCAGGCTTGTCCAGCCACTTTAGAGATGGAGCATTTCCAGAAATGAGCACCCCAGCCCAAGTCGCACCCAAGTTCCCCGACAGCATCTTCCGCGCCTACGACATTCGCGGCACCGTCCCGGAATTCTTGAACGCTGAAACCGCTTATTGGCTTGGTCGCGCCATCGGCTCCCAGAGCCTGGCCCAGAACGAACCCAATGTGTCCGTCGGCCGTGACGGTCGCCTGTCCGGCCCGGAACTGGTGGAACAACTGATCCAGGGCCTGGCCGACAGCGGCTGCCACGTCAGCGACGTCGGCCTGGTGCCAACGCCTGCGCTGTACTACGCCGCAAACGTTCTGGCCGGCAAATCCGGCGTGATGCTCACCGGCAGCCACAACCCGTCGAATTACAACGGCTTCAAGATCGTCATTGCCGGCGACACGTTGGCCAACGAACAGATCCAGGCCCTGCACGAACGCCTCAAGACCAACAACCTCAGCAGCGGCAAGGGCAGCATCACCAAGGTCGAGATCCTCGATCGCTACAACACCGAAATCGTCCAGGACATCAAACTCGCCCGCCGCCTGAAAGTGGTGGTCGATTGCGGTAACGGCGCGGCCGGCGTGATCGCCCCGCATCTGATCGAAGCGCTGAACTGCGAAGTCATCCCGCTGTTCTGCGAAGTCGATGGCAACTTCCCGAACCACCACCCGGACCCGGGCAAGCCTGAAAACCTCGTGGACCTGATCGCCAAGGTCAAGGAAACCAACGCCGACCTGGGCCTGGCTTTCGACGGCGACGGTGACCGTGTGGGCGTCGTCACCAATACCGGCAGCATCGTCTACCCGGACCGCCTGCTGATGCTGTTCGCCCGCGACGTTGTGGCACGCAATCCGGATGCGCAGATCATCTTCGACGTCAAATGCACCCGCCGCCTGACACCGTTGATCAAGGAATACGGCGGTCGCCCGCTAATGTGGAAGACTGGTCACTCGTTGATCAAAAAGAAAATGAAACAAACCGGCGCCCTGTTGGCCGGCGAAATGAGTGGGCATATTTTCTTCAAGGAACGCTGGTTCGGTTTCGACGACGGGATTTACAGCGCCGCGCGGCTGCTGGAGATCCTCAGCAAGGAAAAATCCACTGCGGAAGAGCTGTTCGCAACCTTCCCGAACGATATTTCTACGCCAGAGATCAATATCCATGTGACCGAAGAGAGCAAATTCAGCATCATTGATGCACTGCACGATGCGCAATGGGGTGAAGGCGCCGACCTGACCACCATTGACGGCGTGCGAGTCGACTATGCCAAAGGCTGGGGCCTGGTTCGCGCCTCCAACACCACACCGGTGCTGGTGCTGCGCTTCGAGGCCGATGACGAGGCTGAATTGCAGCGCATCAAGGATGTGTTCCACGTCCAGCTGAAACGCGTTGCACCTGATCTCCAATTACCGTTTTGATCTTCTGAAGCATCCGGAGCCCTGAATGACCCTCGAACGCGAAGCCGCCGCCAACACCGCCAAGGTCCTGTCCGAAGCGCTGCCTTACATTCGCCGCTATGTCGGCAAGACGCTGGTGATCAAATACGGCGGCAACGCGATGGAAAGCGAGGAGCTGAAAACCGGCTTCGCCCGCGATATCGTGCTGATGAAAGCCGTCGGCATCAATCCGGTAGTGGTTCACGGTGGTGGCCCGCAAATCGGCGACCTGCTCAAGCGCCTGTCGATCGAGAGCCACTTCATCGATGGTATGCGCGTGACTGACGCGCAGACCATGGACGTGGTGGAAATGGTCCTTGGCGGCCAGGTCAACAAAGACATCGTCAACCTGATCAACCGTCACGGCGGCAGCGCCATCGGCCTGACCGGTAAAGACGCCGAGCTGATTCGCGCGAAAAAGCTCACTGTTACCCGTCAGACGCCTGAGATGACTCAGCCGGAAATCATCGATATTGGCCAAGTGGGCGAAGTGGTTGGCATCAACACCGACCTGCTGAATCTGCTGGTCAAAGGCGACTTCATCCCGGTAATCGCGCCAATCGGCGTCGGCGCCAACGGCGAGTCGTACAACATCAACGCCGATCTGGTGGCCGGTAAAGTGGCCGAAGCGCTGAAGGCTGAAAAGCTGATGCTGCTGACCAACATCGCCGGCCTGATGGACAAGTCGGGCACGGTTCTGACCGGCCTGACGACTCAACAGGTCGACGACCTGATCGCCGACGGCACTATCTACGGCGGCATGCTGCCGAAAATTCGTTGCGCGCTGGAAGCGGTACAAGGCGGTGTGGGTAGCTCGTTGATCATCGATGGTCGGGTGCCGAACGCGATTCTGCTGGAAATCTTCACCGACACCGGTGTGGGCACTTTGATCAGCAATCGCAAGCGTCACTGATTCAAACCTTAAAAAGATCGCAGCCTTCGGCAGCTCCTACGACAGCGGATTTTCGGATGTACGAAAACCCTGTAGGAATTGACGAAGTCTGCGATCTTTTTTATGCGCTCAGGAAATGCCTGACCTGATTGGGCGAAACGTCCGACATCGCGAAGGAAGCAATCTGCATAGGATCTTCCCTGTATTCACAGGAGATTTTCCATGCAAAAAGATTACGTTCCCTATGGCAGCGATGTTTCCCCTGGCACCTATGCCTGCGTCGATTGCGGTCATGAATATTCGAATCAAGCCAAGACCTCGATGCCACCGTGCCCGCAAATCCGGAAAACCCCACACACCCGTCATGGCTGGAAAATTCTTACCGGTCAGGGCGATGCCGCTATTGATCCGTACCCGGAGAAAAGCAATAAACCCGTAGAGATCAAAAAGGCCGAGACATTGCGCAGCACCAGCAAAGAATAATCCTGGAGGACTGAGCCATGCAGATCTCGTTCACGCTCGACGCCCAGGACGCTTGGTCTGAATGCCGTTCAGTGACATCGTCGCGGTCAGCGGCTTGCTGCGGACCCTGACCACTTTCATGTTCAAGATGGATGAAAAACACTCAGGCCCGCAGGCTAGAAAACGCAGCCGAGGAAAGGTATTTGATGCTTAACTCGGTTGCGCCCTGCCCCTGACAAGCGCCTTCATGGCACTTGTTACGTCAACCTGCCGGCCGCCGTTAGCATCATTCGTGGCAGCAGGTTGGACCTGTGTACTTCGACGTGGATCGCACCCTTTACGTGATGGTCGTCTGGGTACTATTTGCGCTGATCAATGGATGGCTCGCTGTGCGGCTCATCGACAAATGGCGGAAGCAGGGTTAGCAGTACGTCCGTTTTCACATTTCAGTATTTGCCCGATTTCAACAGTCGTTGAAATCATCGTATTGGGTGAAAATTCTCGACAATTTTCACCAAAATGGCTATTTTCAGCATTCGTTGAAAAGGGTCAAATCAATGAAAGAGCTCGAAATACACTCAAGAGAAGCGCTGCACAACCTCCTGAGCAAGGTACCGATCCTCGAGATTAAAAGCCTGAAATCTGCCCCGCTTTCAAAAGCCTGGACTCCCGACTTCATTGTCGAGATAAACACATCAGGGAAATCGCACTCTCTGGCCTGCGAGGTGAAAGCAAGTGGCCAGCCCAGATTCATAAACGCAGCCATACTTCAGCTTCGCGACTATGTGAACGAGCGAGGCATAGATGTTACACCTATCGTGGTCGCACCTTATCTTTCGCCCGTTGCCAGACAAGCGTGTCGGGAAAAAGGTGTCGGATATCTGGACCTGGAGGGTAATTCCTGGATTTCGTTCGATGGTGTATTCATTGACCATCAAGTTACTGACAAGCCGCCCTCGGAGAACAGGGAACTGAAGTCTCTCTTCAAACCAAAGTCAGCTCAAATCATTCGTATGATGCTTCGGGAACCAGACCGTGCCTGGCGGGTGATGGAACTCTCCGAAGCTGCCGGAGCGAGTCTGGGTCAAGTCAGTAATGTCCGCACAGCGTTGCTGAATCGAGAATGGGCACGAGCAACAAATGAGGGAGTATGTCTATCCGACCCTCAATCCCTTTTGGATGCATGGGTCGAATCGTATGAGCTTCCATCAGGGGACCGTAAAAAGTTCTATACCGCCCTACATGGCAGCGCATTGGAAAATGCGGCACGGAACGCTATCGGCGAAAGGAGCAACGGACACGCGCTTTTTTCCTCATTTTCTGCCGCCCAATGGCTCGCTCCCTATGCTCGGGTCAGCACGAACTACTTCTATACGGACATTGAAGGTCTGGAAAAATTGGTCAAAGCATTGCAGTTAGTTCCCGCATCAAAGGGAGAAAACGTAGTGATCACTTTACCCAAGGACGAAGGACTTCTATTGGACACCGTTGAAGCCGCTCCGGGCGCCATATGCACCAGTCCAGTCCAGACCTATCTGGACCTATCGGTTGCAGGAGAGCGCGGAAAGGAAGCCGCCGAGTATCTACGACAGGAAAAATTGACATGGCCCCGCTAGTACCTCAAGAGCCTCAATCTGCTTCGGATTATGACGACAGAACGACAATTGCAGTGAAGGCAGTATTAGTCGAAATGGGTCAAATTCTTGGTTCCTTCAAAGGCAAATTTGCAGTGATCGGTGGAGCGGTGCCGTGGCTTCTGCTTGCGAATGACGATATGCAACATGTTGGTACCCTTGATGTCGATTTGAGCCTGGACGCAGAGGCTCTCGGTGAGGGTGAGTACGCGACATTGATCGAAGCACTGATAGGTAATGGGTACGAGCAAAGAGGGGAGCTTCGGCGATTCCAACTCGTTCGCCAGGTTCCCGTGCAGGATGGTGGAGCTGCCATAGATGTGATCGTGGACTTCTTAATGCCGCGCGACGCCGAAATCATCCAAAATAAGCCACCCATTCTCAATGACTTTGCAGTTCAACGCGCTGATGGCGCCGACTTGGCTATGCGTTTTTATCAGATGGTTGCAATTGAGGGCCCCATGCCTACGGGCGGCACTAATCGTGTCGAGGTCGCTGTGTGCTCGATCCCCGCACTGCTTGCGATGAAGGGATACGCCCTGAACGGAAGACATAAACAGAAGGATGCGTACGACATCTACTATTGCGTTCGTAATTATCCCGGAGGTATAGAAGCGCTCGCAGATGAGTGTCGGCCAGTACTTGAAATGGGTAGTGGCGAACAGGGTTTTCAGTTCATCTGCGAAAAGTTTGATATCGCCGAGGGCTACGGCCCGACCTCAGTAAGACGTTTTGTAGAAGACAGCCAAATCCTCGGGGATCGCACACCGGATCAGTGGCAACAGGACGCCTTCGGGCAAATTGATGCCTTGTTGCGCGCCTTGCACCTACGGGAGTAACAGCTTCCCGGACACACAAAGTAAGGCCCTGTTCTCACAGGGCCTTTTCTTTAGACGCCGAACTGAGCGCGGTAGGCTTCAACTGCCGGCAAATGCTGCTTGAGCTGCGGATCGTCGGCCAGGAACTCCAGCACCTGATTCAGCGAAACAATGCTGATCACCGGGATGCCGAAGTCACGCTCCACTTCCTGAATCGCCGACAACTCGCCGTTGCCACGCTCCTGACGGTTCAGGGCGATCAGCACACCGGCGGCCTTGGCGCCGTCCTGGGAGGCGATGATCTGCATCACTTCACGGATGGCGGTGCCTGCGGTAATCACGTCGTCGATGATCAGCACGTCGCCGGTCAATGGCGCGCCGACCAGGCTGCCGCCTTCGCCGTGGGCCTTGGCTTCCTTGCGGTTGAAGCACCATGGCAGATCACGGCCATGATGTTCGGCCAGCGCCACGGCGGTAGTCGCCGCCAACGGGATGCCTTTATAGGCTGGGCCGAACAGCACATCGAACGAAATACCGCTCTCGACGATGGCAGCCGCATAGAAACGACCCAGCTGTGCCAGGGCAGAACCGGAGTTGAACAGGCCGGCATTGAAGAAGTAAGGACTGGTACGTCCGGACTTCAGGGTGAACTCACCGAAGCGCAAAACGCCACGATCAATGGCAAAACGAATGAAGTCGCGCTGATACGCTTGCATGAAAAAAACCCCAAATACCACGGATTTAGCTAATTAGGTAGACGCCGTGTATCATACCCGCACGCGATTTTTGGGGCCACTTATGCGGATCATCAGTGTGAACGTCAATGGTATTCAGGCTGCAGTGGAGCGAGGTTTGCTCAGTTGGCTGCAAGCACAGAATGCCGACGTCATCTGCCTGCAGGACACCCGCGCCTCCGCCTTTGAACTGGACGATCCAGCCTTCCAACTGGATGGCTACTTCCTTTATGCCTGCGAAGCCGAAGTTCCCGCCCAAGGTGGCGTGGCTTTGTACTCGCGGTTGCAACCGAAGGCAGTCATCAGCGGTCTCGGCTTCGAGACAGCCGACCGCTACGGGCGTTACCTGCAAGCCGATTTCGACAAGGTCAGCATCGCGACCTTGCTGCTCCCTTCGGGGCAGAACGGCGATGAAGACTTGAACCAGAAGTTCAAGCTAATGGACGACTTCGCCCGTTATCTGGATAAACAGCGACGCAAACGTCGCGAGTACATTTATTGTGGCTCGCTGTACGTGGCGCAACAGAAGCTGGATATCAAGAACTGGCGCGACAGCCAGCAATCCCCGGGCTTCCTGGCACCTGAGCGTGCCTGGATGGACGAGATTGTCGGCAACATGGGTTATGTCGATGCCCTACGCGAAGTCAGCCGTGAAGGCGACCAGTACAGCTGGTGGCCGGACAACGAACAGGCCGAGATGCTCAACCTGGGCTGGCGTTTCGACTACCAGTTGCTGACCCCAGGCCTGCGCCGCTTCGTACGCAGCGCACGCCTGCCACGTCAGCCACGGTTCTCGCAACACGCACCGCTGATCGTGGACTACGACTGGACGCTGACGATCTAAGCGTCTTTTCGCAGATGCAGAAAAGCCGACTTCACTGTCGGCTTTTTTGTGCACGCCTCATTCCCGTAGGAGCGAGGCTTGCCCGCGAACGGTGCGCCGCGGTGTGTCATCTGCACCGCGTTATCGTTCTTCGCGGGCAAGCCTCGCTCCTACGGAAACAGAGGCGAAGCTACTTCACCAGCCGCCAAGTGAACGGATACCGGTAAGGAAACCCTTCATTAGCCTTCACGCCCGCAATAATCGTCAACACCAGCGCACCGATCGCGACCAGACCAAACAGGAAGAACCCGATGATCACCACCATCAGCAGAAAGCAGATGGCCGAAGCAATGGCGACGGTGATCTGAAAGTTCAGCGCCTCCTTGCCTTGCGCATCGATGAACGGGTCTGACTCGCGCTTCATCTGCCAGAGAATCAGCGGCCCGATCAGCGTGCCGAACGGCAGCCAGATCCCCAGCAAGGCGGACAGGTGACAAAACATCGCCCACTGACGAACCTCTCGGCTCGGCGTGGGTAGCGGCAGTTGCTCGTCACTCATGGCGTCCTCCTTGCGTGGAGCAGGTCCGATCAGTCGGCCAGTGCAGCCTTCTGCAGTTCGAAAATCTCGTTCATGCCTTTCTTCGCCAGTGCCAGCATCGCGTTCAGCTCTTCCGGCTGGAACGGCGCGCCTTCGGCAGTGCCCTGAACTTCGATGAAGCCGCCAGTGCTGGTCATCACCACGTTGAGGTCAGTCTCGGCAGCCGAGTCTTCCAGGTAGTCGAGGTCAAGCACAGGCTCGCCCTGGTACATACCCACCGAAACGGCAGCGATCATTTGCTTGAGCGGGTCGCCACCTTTCAGGCCGCCGCGCTTCTTGATCACTTTCAAGGCGTCGATCAGTGCAACCATCGCACCTGTGATGGACGCGGTGCGGGTGCCGCCATCAGCCTGAATCACGTCGCAGTCGACGTACAGGGTGACGTCGCCCAGCTTGGTCATGTCCAGCGCAGCACGCAGGGAACGACCGATCAAACGCTGGATTTCCAGAGTACGACCGCCTTGCTTGCCGCGGCTCGCTTCACGCTGGTTACGTTCGCCAGTGGCGCGCGGCAGCATGCCGTATTCGGCGGTCACCCAGCCCTGGCCCTGACCTTTGAGGAAACGCGGCACGCCGTTCTCGACGCTGACGGTGCAGATGACTTTGGTATCGCCGAACTCGACCAGCACAGAACCCTCGGCGTGTTTGGTGTAGTTGCGGGTAATGCGGATCGAGCGGAGCTGATCGGCAGCGCGACCACTTGGACGTTTCATAGGGATTACCTGTACGGAGGACGGAAAACTGCCGAGCATTATAGAGCCGTGGGCCGCCCGTGGGCACTTCTAAAAAAATCGCCCGACGATTGAAGCCCCTGAATAGAGCTTAGCCGACGGCCTGCAGCTCTTTGTCACAGCGTGTGTTTGGGCGCATCCGCCCCACTGCGCTACAATCCTGCGCCTTTGCTGCCTGTCGGCTTTAATTCACAGATAGCGGGTCCGCCAAACCATGGGTTACGCGCCGACCTGCATTGCGAGGTACCTCCATGGTGCACAGCATGACCGCCTTCGCCCGCGTCGAAAAAGCCGGCATCCAGGGCACCCTGAGCTGGGAATTGCGCTCGGTCAACAGCCGCTACCTGGAACCCCACCTGCGTTTGCCGGAGTCTTTCCGCGACCTCGAAGGCGCGGTCCGCGAAGCCCTGCGCCAGGAACTGTCCCGGGGCAAGCTCGAATGCACCCTGCGCTTTACTGAAGAAAGCACCGGCAAACCGCTGCAAGTGGACCGCGAGCGCGCCGCGCAACTGGTCGCGGCCGCCGAGACGGTCGCCGGCCTGATCAAGAACCCGGCCGCACTGAACCCGCTGGAAGTCCTGGCCTGGCCCGGCGTGCTGGTGGCCGATGCCGCCGACCCGCAAGCGCTGAATGCCGAAGCCTTGGCGCTGTTCCATCAGGGCCTGAAAGAACTCAAGGCCGGTCGCGAGCGCGAAGGCACTGAGCTGGCGCGATTGATCAACGAGCGCCTGACCTCTATTGAAGGGGATGTGGTGATCCTGCGTGAACTGGTTCCGCAGATGCTCGCCACCCAACGCCAGAAAGTCCTCGACCGCTTCACCGACATGAAGGCC
Source organism: Pseudomonas sp. MDT1-85 (assembly GCF_054898065.1). NCBI lineage: Bacteria > Pseudomonadati > Pseudomonadota > Gammaproteobacteria > Pseudomonadales > Pseudomonadaceae > Pseudomonas > Pseudomonas sp. MDT1-85. Next base: position 55,743 of record NZ_CM142715.1, read on the forward strand.
GACCTCGACCCGCAGCGGCTGGAGCAGGAGATGGTCATGCTCACGCAAAAGAGCGACGTTGCCGAAGAACTGGATCGCCTGAGCACTCACATCATCGAAGTTCGCCGGGTGCTCAAATCCGGCGGCGCTGCCGGTCGGCGCCTGGACTTCCTGATGCAGGAACTCAACCGCGAAGCCAACACACTGGGCTCCAAAGCCTTCGACCCGCGCAGCACGACAGCGGCGGTCAACCTCAAAGTGTTGATCGAGCAGATGCGCGAACAAGTGCAGAATATTGAGTAAGGCAAACCCGACATGACCCACAGCACTGGCACCCTGTACATCATTTCCGCCCCTTCGGGCGCGGGCAAGAGCAGCCTGGTCAAGGCCCTGACCGACGCTGATCAGGAGATCCGTGTCTCGGTCTCCCACACCACCCGCGCCATGCGTCCCGGTGAAGTGAACGGCGTGAACTATCACTTCGTCGAACGCAGCGAATTCGTCAAGATGATCGAGCACGGGGATTTCCTCGAGCGCGCCGAAGTGTTCGGCAATCTCTATGGCACCTCGCAAAGCCACCTGCAGCAGACCCTGGATGAAGGCCACGACCTGATTCTGGAAATCGACTGGCAGGGTGCCGAGCAAGTGCGCAAGTTGATGCCCCAGGCACGTTCGATCTTCATTCTGCCGCCGTCCCTGCATGCCTTGCATCAGCGCCTGACCAATCGTGGCCAGGACAGCGATGAAATCATCGAAGGCCGGATGCGCGAAGCCGTCAGCGAGATGAGCCACTACGTCGACTACGACTACTTGATCATCAACGACGATTTCGCCCACGCACTGCGTGATTTGCAGGCGATTTTCCGCGCCAATCAGCTGCATCAGAAGCGTCAGCAGCAGCGCCACGGTAAATTATTGGCTGAATTGCTCGGCTAAACAGCGCTTCCCAAAACCGCTGCAAGGGCTTTACATTGGCACTTATAGCGCGTCGAAGAGCCTGGTCAAAAAATCAGCGCTTCCCTAATCGCTGGTGATTTTTTAAACTGTTGAGTCCGCTCGCCCACCCGGGCAGCGCGCATATTGCATTCGCTCCGAGGAATACCATGGCCCGCGTAACCGTTGAAGACTGCCTGAACCACGTGGAAAACCGTTTTGAACTGGTCATGCTGTCCACCAAGCGTGCCCGTCAACTGGCCACCGGCGGCAAAGAGCCTCTGGTTCAGTGGGAAAACGACAAGCCTACCGTTGTGGCCCTGCGCGAAATCGCGGAAGGCCTGATGAGCTACGAGTTCATCGCCAACGCAGAAATCGTCGAAGACGAACCGCTGTTCGCAGCGTTCGAGGACGAGTCCAACGAGGCAGTATAAGCCTATGCCTGGTCGACGTAGCACGGCGCGGGGTCACAACGAACGGCAGGAATTATCATGCCGAGCATAGACGCCCTCGCCGATCGCTTATCGACCTACCTCGGCAAGGACCAGGTCAACCTGGTCCGCCGAGCGTACTTCTACGCCGAACAAGCCCACGATGGTCAACGCCGTCGCAGCGGTGAGGCGTACGTCACGCACCCACTCGCGGTTGCGAATATTCTTGCCGACATGCATATGGACCATCAGAGCCTGATGGCGGCCATGCTGCATGACGTGATCGAGGACACCGGTATTGCCAAAGAAGCGCTGCAAGCGCAGTTCGGCGAAACCGTGGCCGAACTGGTCGACGGGGTCAGCAAACTGACCCAGATGAACTTCGAGACCAAAGCCGAAGCCCAGGCCGAAAACTTCCAGAAAATGGCCATGGCCATGGCACGCGACATTCGCGTGATCCTGGTCAAGCTGGCCGACCGCCTGCACAACATGCGTACCCTGGAAGTGCTGTCCGGCGAAAAGCGCCGGCGGATCGCCAAGGAAACCCTGGAAATCTATGCGCCCATCGCCAACCGGCTGGGCATGCACGCCATCCGCATAGAATTCGAAGACCTCGGCTTCAAGGCCATGCACCCGATGCGTTCCGCGCGGATCAACCAGGCAGTCAAACGCGCCCGGGGCAACCGCAAGGAAATCGTCAACAAGATCGAAGAGTCCCTCAGCCACTGTCTGGCCATCGATGGCATTCAGGGCGAGGTCAGCGGTCGTCAAAAACACCTCTACGGCATCTACAAGAAAATGCGCGGCAAGCGTCGGGCCTTCAACGAGATCATGGACGTCTACGCGTTCCGGATCATCGTCGACAAGGTCGATACCTGCTACCGCGTGCTGGGCGCTGTACATAATTTGTACAAACCGTTGCCGGGTCGCTTCAAGGATTACATCGCGATCCCCAAGGCCAACGGCTACCAGTCGCTGCACACCACGCTGTTCGGCATGCACGGTGTACCGATCGAGATCCAGATCCGCACCCGTGAAATGGAAGAGATGGCCAACAACGGCATCGCCGCCCATTGGCTGTACAAATCCAGCGGCGACGAGCAGCCCAAAGGCACCCATGCCCGCGCCCGCCAGTGGGTCAAAGGCGTGTTGGAGATGCAGCAGCGAGCCGGCAACTCGCTGGAGTTCATCGAAAGCGTGAAGATCGACCTGTTCCCGGACGAGGTCTACGTGTTCACGCCCAAAGGCCGGATCATGGAGCTGCCCAAAGGCTCCACGGCGGTCGACTTCGCTTACGCGGTGCACACTGACGTGGGCAACAGCTGCATTGCCTGTCGGATCAATCGTCGTCTCGCGCCGCTGTCCGAACCGCTGCAAAGCGGCTCCACGGTCGAAATCGTCAGCGCCCCGGGCGCACGGCCGAACCCGGCTTGGCTCAATTTCGTGGTCACCGGCAAGGCGCGGACCCACATCCGCCACGCGCTGAAACTGCAACGCCGTTCCGAGTCCATCAGCCTCGGCGAACGCCTGCTGAACAAGGTACTCAACGGTTTCGACAGTTCCCTGGAAAAAGTCCCGGCCGAGCGCGTGCAGTTGATGCTCCACGAATACCGCCTCGAACTGATCGAAGACTTGCTCGAAGACATCGGCTTGGGCAATCGCATGGCTTACGTGGTCGCCCGTCGCCTGCTCGGCGAAGGCGAACAGCTGCCGAGCCCGGAAGGTCCGCTGGCGATTCGTGGCACCGAAGGCCTGGTGCTCAGTTACGCCAAGTGCTGCACGCCGATCCCGGGAGACCCGATTGTCGGCCATCTGTCCGCGGGCAAAGGCATGGTGGTGCACCTGGACAACTGCCGCAACATCAGCGAAATCCGCCACAACCCGGAAAAATGCATCCAGCTCTCGTGGGCCAAGGATGTCACCGGCGAATTCAATGTCGAGCTGCGCGTCGAACTGGAACACCAGCGCGGCCTGATTGCCCTGCTGGCCAGCAGCGTCAACGCGGCCGACGGCAATATCGAAAAAATCAGCATGGACGAACGCGACGGTCGTATCAGCGTGGTCCAACTGGTGGTCAGCGTGCACGACCGCGTGCACCTGGCCCGCGTGATCAAGAAACTGCGCGCCTTGACCGGGGTGATTCGCATCACCCGCATGCGCGCGTAGCCCACCCTTCACAAGGAGTCATACATGACCAAGACCGTTATCAACAGCGACAAGGCCCCGGCCGCCATCGGTACTTATTCCCAGGCGATCAAGGCTGGCAACACCGTTTACATGTCGGGTCAGATTCCTCTGGACCCAAAAACCATGGAACTGGTTGAAGGCTTCGAAGCCCAGACCGTCCAGGTGTTCGAGAACCTCAAAGCCGTGGCTGAAGCTGCCGGTGGTTCGTTCAAGGACATCGTCAAACTGAACATCTTCCTCACCGACCTGAGCCACTTCGCCAAGGTCAACGAGATCATGGGCAAGTACTTCGACCAACCTTACCCAGCCCGCGCCGCCATCGGCGTAGCAGCCCTGCCAAAGGGTTCGCAGGTTGAAATGGATGCCATTCTGGTCATCGAGTAATGTGTCCGGCGCAGCTCTCTAAAGCTGCGCCGCTGCCATATGTATAGAAAGCGTCTTGAAAGGATTCCACCATGCGCCAAGCGCTAGCTCTCTCGCTGGTCGCCCTTCTCTTGGGCGGTTGTGCCAGCAACCCTGCCGATCGTGATATCAGCGGCACCTGGATCAATCAGTCGGCGATCGATGCTGCATCCAAAGGTGCCCCCCTGCGGGAAGCGCTCCAGGCCTATGGCCCGAATCTGGAATGGGACGTCAACACCCGAGCCGGTCAGGCCCGCTACACCAATGGTTTTGAAAACGTCGACGGCAAGCTGCTGGGCGAAGAGTCCGGCGCCTGGAAAGTCGACTTTTATGGCAGCTCCGCCAGCGAGCTGAAGCGTGATGGCAAGCAACTGAGCCAGGCCGCCAACGACAACGAGCCGGAGCAAGTTTTCGACCGCGCCTTAGTCCCGGCGCCGGAAGGCGCACCGATTGGCGCGAGTTTCGAGCGAGCGCTGTATTCGGCTTATATGGGCGGCAGCTGGAAAATTCTCAGCGGCCCCGGCGAAGGCAACACCGTGCAATTCCAGCCCGATGGCCAGGTTGCCGGCCTGCCGAGTGCAGATCGCTACGCGCTGTGCCTGGCCGGTGATTGTGCGTCGATGAGCGGCGGTAACGACAACATGTGGCTGCAATTGAACGGCCAGGGCAACACTTGGATCTTTGCACGCAAGGGCAAGGAACTGGAGATCTTCCAGGCGGTGAACACTGCGCAGGCGGATGAAATGCCGCAGTTCACCCCGGGTGATCGCAAATGGTTGCTGGAAAAGCAGTAACCCGACCCCAAGACCAACGCAGAAGCAAATGTAGGAGCGAGGCTTGCCCGCGAAGACGGTGTAACAGTCGACATAGATGTTGGATGTTACGACGTCTTCGCGGGCAAGCCTCGCTCCTACAGTATTGATGGTGACTGGAAGTTAGCAGCGGTCTTCGAGGATCGCGGCATAGCCTTCGCGAAAACTTGGATATTTCGGCACCCAGCCCAATGCCTTCGCCCGGGCATTGCGGCAGCGCTTGCTGCCGGCACGACGCACACTCGCATCCTCGGCCCATTCGGTCACGCCCAGATACTCACGCAACCAGCTCACCACTTCCGCCAGCGGTGCAGGCGCGTCGTCGACACCTATATAGATGTCATCCAGCACAGCCCCCCGTTGATCCGCCTCCAGCAGATACGCCATCAACCCCGCCGCATCGTCCGAGTGAATACGATTGCCGTATAACGGTGGATCGATCGCCACGCGATAACCCCGACGAACCTGAGTCAGCAGAAACTCTCGGCCCGGACCGTAGATCCCGGTCAAGCGCACGATGCTCGCCGGGATGCCGCTCTCAAGCGCCACTTGCTCGGCTTCCAGCATCACACGCCCTGAATAGCCAGCCGCCACGGTCGGCGAGTTCTCGTCGACCCACTCGCCCTCTTGCTGGCCGTAAACGCTGCTGCTGGAAACGAATAGCAGCCGATTGGGCACTTGCCCGTAGTCGCCCAGCCATTCCAGCACATGCTGCAAGCCCTGAACATAGGCGGCGCGGTAACCGGCTTCATCGTGATCGGTCGCTGCCGCGCAATACACCAGGTAATCCACCGCACCGATTGGCCAGGTCGCCGGGCAGTCTTTATTGAACAGGTCGCCGGCAACGCCAATCACACCCTTGGGTAGACGTGATATGTCACGCCGCAAGCCGTGAACCTCCCACCCCGAAATCAGCAATTGCGTGGCTAGACGACTGCCGACATCACCGCAGCCGGCGATCAAAACAGAAGGCGCGGACATCAGAAAACTCCTATCGGAAAGCTACAGACTAGCGTCGGCAAAGGACACGCGGCTAGCAATGAAGGAAAAAAAGATACTCTATTACTTTTGTTAACAAGAATTACTTGCAATAATGCACGCCACTTTTGTTCTCGGCCTCACGAGGCCTGGAAGAACATTTACCGTCTTTTCCTCTCAGGTCCGGCCAGCATGACACCCAATCAATTCCCCGCTTCGCCAACCAAACGACCTCGCGCCTGGAGCGCGGTGGCCGCCCTGCTGCTCAGCCTGATGCTGGCGCCGACCGCCGCCTTCGCCGATGCACAAGCGCCGGCCACACAGCCCGCTACCGCCCAAACACCCGCCACGCCTGCCGTGACACCTGCCGCGACCGATACGGTCCAGGCCTTGGACGCCGCTGATGTACCAGAAGTCCTCGAAGCCGACAACACCCTGGGCATGGCCCATGACTTGTCGCCGTGGGGCATGTACCAGAACGCCGACATCATCGTGAAGATTGTGATGATCGGCTTGGCTATCGCCTCGATCATCACCTGGACCATCTGGATCGCCAAGGGCTTCGAGCTGATGGGCGCCAAGCGTCGTCTGCGCACTGAAATCGTCCACCTGAAAAAAGCCGCCACCCTTAAAGAAGCCAGCGCAACGGCAGCCAAGGAAGGCACTCTCGCCAACCTGCTGGTCCACGACGCGCTGGAAGAAATGCGCCTGTCGGCCAACAGCCGCGAGAAGGAAGGCATCAAGGAACGCGTGAGCTTCCGCCTGGAGCGCCTGGTCGCGGCCTGCGGTCGCAACATGAGTAGCGGCACCGGCGTACTCGCCACCATCGGTTCCACCGCGCCGTTCGTCGGCCTGTTCGGCACCGTGTGGGGCATCATGAACAGCTTCATCGGTATCGCCAAAACCCAGACCACCAACCTCGCCGTCGTAGCTCCCGGCATCGCCGAAGCCCTGCTGGCAACCGCGCTGGGGCTGGTTGCAGCGATTCCTGCGGTGGTCATCTACAACGTCTTCGCCCGCTCTATCGCCGGTTACAAGGCGCAAGTGTCCGACGCCTCGGCGGAAGTCCTGCTGCTGGTCAGCCGTGATCTCGACCACCTGCCGGCCGAGCGTAGTAGCTCGCAACCGCACATGGTGAAAGTGGGGTAATCGGCCATGGGCCTGCATTTGAAAGAAGGCGCAGACGACGATCTGGCCGAGAACCACGAAATCAACGTCACGCCGTTCATCGACGTGATGCTGGTGCTGTTGATCATCTTCATGGTGGCCGCGCCGCTGGCCACCGTGGACATCAAGGTCGACCTGCCTGCTTCCACCGCCAAACCCGCGCCGCGGCCAGAGAAACCGGTGTTCCTCAGCGTGAAAGCTGACCAGCGCCTGTTCCTCGGCGAAGACGAAGTGAAGGCCGAGACCCTTGGCGCCACGCTCGACGCCAAGACCCAAGGCAAGAAAGACACGACGATCTTCTTCCAGGCCGATAAAGGCGTGGACTACGGCGACCTGATGAGCGTGATGGACGCCCTGCGCGCCGCCGGCTACCTGAAGGTCGGCCTGGTCGGACTCGAGACGGCAGCCAAGAAATGATCAACACGCGCCAAAAGCTGACGCGTTACAGCGCGAGCCTGGCCGTGGTGCTGGGCGTCCATGCGCTGGCCATTGCGCTGGCGCTGAATTGGACGTCGCGCCCGCCGATCGAGCTGCCGCCGCAGGCGATGATGGTCGAGCTGGCGCCGGTTCCGGCCCCGCCACCGCCCGCACCGCCGAAGGTGATCACGCCACCACAGCCACCGGCCCCGGTGGAAGAACTGCCGCTGCCGAAACTCGCTGAAGCGCCGAAGGCCGAGATTGCCGTGCCCAAGCCGGTCAAACCCAAGCCGAAGCCTCAACCGCCCAAGCCTGTGGAGAAAAAGCCGGAGCCGCCGAAAGAAAAGCCTTCCGAGGAAAAACCGAGCGACGCGCAACCGACCCAGGCGCCGACGGAGAAATCCGCTCAGCCGGCACCCGGCCCATCGTCGGCGCAGCAAGCTGCCAAGGCCAGCTGGCAAAGCGCCCTCCTCGCGCACCTGGCCAAGAACAAAAAGTACCCGGCCAGCGCCCAGCAGCGAGGCAAGGAAGGCTTGAACCGTCTGCGCTTTGTAGTGGATGCCGAAGGTAACGTGTTGTCGTACGAACTGGTGGGCCGCTCCGGCAACGCCGATCTGGACCGGGCCACCCTGGAAATGATCCGCCGCGCCCAACCGCTGCCCAAGCCTCCGGCCGACATGCTGAACAACGGCTCCATCGAAATCGTTGCACCATTTGTTTACTCGCTGGAACGTCGTCGTTAAAGGCACCGCCGAACCAATGTGGGAGCGAGCCTGCTCGCGATGAGGCCATAACATTCAACATCCTCATTGACTGTTAAACCGCCATCGCGAGCAGGCTCGCTCCCACAGGGTTATGTAACAACCATTAAAGGCACCGAAAGGTGCCTTTTGCCTATCCGTAAACGCCAAACCTGCATTGCCCTGTGTCACTCAGCACACTCAGTCTGATAACGTGCGTCTATCGATTGCAGCCGGTATGCTTGGCTCGCAACTTCATGGACGCTTGCTATGACTCTGACAGAATTACGCTACATCGTTACCCTCGCCCAAGAGCAGCACTTCGGCCATGCGGCCGAGCGTTGCCACGTCAGCCAGCCGACCCTGTCGGTGGGCGTGAAAAAGCTTGAAGACGAACTCGGTGTGCTGATTTTCGAGCGCAGCAAGAGCGCCGTGCGCCTGACCCCGGTCGGCGAAGGCATTGTCGCCCAGGCGCAGAAAGTCCTGGAGCAGGCCCAAGGCATCCGCGAACTGGCCCAGGCCGGCAAGAACCAGCTGACCGCCCCCCTGAAAGTCGGCGCGATTTATACCGTCGGCCCGTATCTGTTCCCGCACCTGATTCCACAACTGCACCGGGTCGCTCCGCAGATGCCGTTGTACATCGAAGAAAACTTCACCCACGTGCTGCGCGACAAACTGCGCAACGGCGAACTCGACGCGATCATCATCGCCCTGCCATTCAACGAAGCCGACGTACTGACCTTGCAGCTCTACGACGAGCCGTTCTACGTCTTGATGCCGGCCCAGCACCCATGGACCCAAAAGGAAACCATCGACGCCGCCCTGCTCAACGACAAGAGCCTGCTGCTGCTCGGCGAAGGCCACTGCTTCCGCGATCAAGTGCTGGAAGCCTGCCCGACCCTGGCCAAAGGCAACGACGGCGCCAAACACACCACGGTGGAATCCAGCTCTCTGGAAACCATTCGCCACATGGTCGCGTCCGGTCTGGGTATTTCGATCCTGCCGCTGTCGGCGGTCGACAGCCATCACTACGCTCCCGGCGTGATCGAAGTGCGCCCACTGAGCGCGCCCGTGCCATTCCGCACCGTGGCCATCGCCTGGCGCGCGAGCTTCCCGCGGCCGAAGGCGATTGAAATCCTCGCCGACTCCATTCGCCTGTGCTCGGTGGCCAAGCCGCCAGCGCCGGTGGTGGCCGGATAAGTCGCTGCCATGACCGAGTTGTCGCAAGTGTCGGTGACGGCACTCAAGGGTGTCGGCGAAGCCATGGCCGAGAAACTGGCCAAGGTCGGCCTGGAAAATCTCCAGGACGTGCTGTTCCACCTGCCGCTGCGTTATCAGGACCGCACCCGTGTGGTCCCGATTGGCCATTTGCGACCTGGGCAAGATGCCGTGATCGAAGGCACCGTCAGCGGCGCCGACGTGGTCATGGGCCGACGCCGCAGCCTGGTTGTCCGTCTGCAGGACGGCACCGGCGGGCTCAGTCTGCGCTTTTATCATTTCAGCAACGCCCAGAAAGAAGGCCTCAAACGCGGCACGCGCATTCGTTGCTACGGCGAAGCGCGGCCCGGTGCGTCGGGGCTGGAGATCTACCACCCGGAATACCGCGCCATCACCGGCGATGAGCCGCCGCCGGTGGATGAAACCCTGACCCCGGTCTACCCGCTCACCGAAGGCCTGACCCAGCAGCGTTTGCGCCAACTGTGCATGCAAACCCTGACCCTGCTCGGGCCCAGCAGCCTGCCCGACTGGCTGCCGACCGAACTGGCCCGAGACTATCAACTGGCGCCACTGGCCGATGCGATCCGCTACCTGCATCACCCACCCGCCAATGCCGATGTCGACGAACTCGCCCTCGGTCATCACTGGGCGCAGCATCGGCTGGCCTTCGAAGAACTGCTGACCCATCAACTGTCCCAGCAACGCCTGCGCGAGAGCATGCGTGCCCTGCGCGCGCCGGCGATGCCGAAAGCCACGAAGCTGCCCGCTCAGTATTTGGCCAACCTCGGCTTCACGCCGACCGGCGCCCAGCAACGGGTCGGCAACGAAATCGCCTACGATCTCAGTCAGCACGAACCGATGCTGCGGCTAATTCAGGGCGACGTCGGCGCCGGTAAAACCGTGGTCGCCGCCCTCGCCGCGCTTCAGGCGTTGGAAGCCGGTTATCAGGTCGCGCTAATGGCGCCCACAGAGATTCTCGCCGAGCAGCACTTCATCACCTTCAAGCGCTGGCTCGAGCCGCTAGGCATCGAAGTCGCGTGGCTGGCCGGCAAGCTCAAGGGCAAAAACCGCGTAGCCGCGCTGGAGCAAATCGCCAGCGGCACGCCAATGGTGGTCGGCACCCATGCGCTGTTTCAGGAAGAGGTGCAGTTCAAGAACCTGGCGCTGGCGATCATCGACGAACAGCACCGCTTCGGCGTACAGCAGCGTCTGGCATTGCGGCAGAAAGGCGTCGGCGGACGAATGTGTCCGCACCAGCTGATCATGACCGCCACGCCAATCCCCCGGACGCTGGCCATGAGCGCCTACGCCGACCTCGACACCTCGATCCTCGACGAACTGCCCCCCGGCCGTACCCCGGTGAATACGGTGCTGGTCACTGACACCCGGCGCGTCGAAGTGATCGAGCGGGTGCGCGGCGCCTGTGCCGAAGGGCGTCAGGCCTATTGGGTGTGCACGCTGATCGAAGAGTCTGAAGAGCTGACCTGTCAGGCCGCCGAAACCACTTTTGAAGACCTCACCGCCGCCCTCGGCGAGCTGAAAGTCGGCTTGATCCACGGCCGCATGAAGCCCGCCGAGAAAGCTGCGGTGATGGCCGAGTTCAAGGCCGGCAACCTGCAACTGCTGGTCGCCACCACGGTGATCGAAGTTGGCGTCGACGTGCCCAATGCCAGCCTGATGATCATCGAAAACCCCGAACGTCTCGGGCTCGCGCAGCTGCACCAGTTGCGTGGCCGTGTCGGTCGGGGCAGTGCCGTCAGCCATTGCGTGCTGCTTTACCATCCGCCGCTGTCGCAGATCGGCCGTCAGCGCCTGGGCATCATGCGCGAAACCAACGACGGTTTTGTCATCGCCGAAAAAGACCTCGAACTGCGCGGCCCCGGCGAAATGCTCGGCACGCGCCAGACCGGCCTGCTGCAATTCAAAGTCGCAGACCTGATGCGCGATGCCGACTTGTTGCCCGCCGTGCGCGACGCCGCGCAGGCCTTGCTCGAGCGCTGGCCGGATCATGTCAGCCCGCTGCTCGACCGCTGGCTACGCCACGGGCAGCAATACGGCCAAGTGTGAGCACTGTCGCAGTTTCTGGGCCCTGGCTTTAAACAAGCTGGTTATACTCCTGCAATTGTTTGAAAACGGATACAGACCATGACAGAAGCTGCCCTCGCCCCCGAAACCCCGCACGCTCCGTCTGTTATTCGGCTGCTGCTCGGCAAGCTGGGCATCGCCTACGAAGAAGTCCTCGACCATCACGGCCTGAACACCGCGCGTAAAGTGCAGGCAGTGTTGCTGGAAGATGCCGTCGGCGCGCTCATGGTGCTGTTCCCCCAGAGCCAATTGCTGGACCTCAACCGCCTCGCCGAACTCACTGGTCGCCGGTTGACTGCTGTATCCACCGATCGCCTGGTAAAAATGCTCGGCAAACACAACCTGAGCCTGCTGCCCGGCCTGCCGGCGCTCACCAGCTCGCCGTGCCTGTATGAAGAAAGCCTGCTGCGCGAACCGACGTTGCTGATCAACTCGGGCGAGCCGGGCGTGTTGCTGGAAATTTCCAGCGACGCTTTCAAAACCATGCTCACCAAGGCCAGCGCCGGCAATTTCGGCGAAGCCCTGACCAGCATCCGCCCGAACCTCGACCGCCCCGACGATGACCGCGAGGAAATCACCCAGGCCGTGCAAGCATTCACCGCGCGACGCATCCAGCAGCGTCTGGAAGCGACCATCGAGATTCCGCCGCTGGCCGAAACCGCGCAGAAAATCATCAAACTGCGCGTCGACCCCAACGCCACCATCGACGACATCACCGGCGTCGTCGAAACCGACCCGGCCCTGGCCGCACAAGTCGTCAGCTGGGCAGCGTCGCCGTACTACGCCTCGCCGGGCAAAATTCGTTCAGTGGAAGACGCGATCGTCCGGGTACTCGGTTTCGACCTGGTGATCAACCTGGCGCTGGGCCTGGCCCTGGGCAAAACCCTGAGCCTGCCCAAAGACCACCCGCAACACACCACGCCGTACTGGCAGCAATCGATCTACACCGCCGCCGTCATCGAAGGCCTGACCCGCGCCATGCCCCGCGCCCAGCGCCCGGAAGCCGGCCTGACCTACCTCGCCGGCCTGCTACACAACTTCGGCTACTTGCTGCTGGCCCACGTGTTCCCGCCGCACTTCTCGCTGATCTGCCGCCACCTGGAGGTCAACCCGCACCTGTGCCACAGCTACGTGGAACAACACCTGCTGGGCATCAGCCGCGAACAGATCGGCGCCTGGCTGATGCGCTACTGGGACATGCCCGAAGAACTGGCCACCGCCCTGCGCTTCCAGCACGACCCAAGCTACGACGGCGACTACGCCGAATATCCGAACCTCGTGTGCCTGGCCGTGCGCCTGCTGCGTGGTCGCGGGATTGGCTCCGGCCCGGATGAAGACATCCCAGACGCCCTGCTGGAACGCGTAGGCCTGACCCGCGACAAAGCCAACGACGTTGTCAGCAAAGTCCTCGAAGCCGAAGTCCTGCTGCGCGAACTCGCTTCGCAATTCAGCCAACCCTGAAAAGCTTCGCGGGCAAGCCTCGCTCCTACGGATCACCAAAACTCTGTAGGAGCGAGGCTTGCCCGCGAAGAATCCAACTCGGCCCACCTGAATCACCACAACCCCTGTGGCGAGGGAGCTTGCTCCCGCTCGACTGCGAAGCAGTCGCAAACCCAGCCAACACGGAACGCCTGGTACAACCCAGTCTCAAGTTTCAGGGCGGCTTCTCAGCCCAACGGGAGCAAGCTCCCTCGCCACAAAAAGCCCCGTCACCACAGACTTGATCGATAGCCTCAAACCTTAGCTGCCACCTTCGCCTTCCTAGGCTTCAAATACTTGGTCAACCCCTGAAACCAGATCACCAACGCCGGGTTGCCCTTGATCTGAATCGACTTGTCCTGAATCCCCGTCATAAACGCCAACTGCTTGTTCTTCGCCTGCATCGTGGCAAAGCCATACGCCGCATCCTTGAACGCAATCGCAAACGCCGGCTCCGCATACACCCCAGCCTTGCTGGTAATGCGCTGATCCTTCACAAAGAAATGCCGCGCCACCTTCCCGTCCAGGGTCTGTAGCTGGAACACCAATGCCTTGTCAACCAACTGCTGCTGAAACGCAGGATTAGTCCGACTGGCCTTACCCATCAACAAACCAAGCATCCACAGAAGAAAACGAAATTTCATGCGCACAGCCTCAAAAGAAAAATGAACGGCCGGCGCAGTGTAGCCGCTTCAAGCCAGAACGCCACTGTCGGGTTGCGTTAGAAGAAGATGAACCGCTTTTCACGCATGATGACTGCCAAGTCACGCTTTCCCCGCCTCCACCTTGATCATTCCCACGCTCCCGCGTGGGAATGCATCCCGTGACGCTCCGCGTCACACCCAACACCCGCCCTACACCTGAAGAAACACATTTCTGTAGGAGCTGCCGAAGGCTGCGATCTTTTGATCTTAATGCCCTCAAACCTCTCGGACATTTCCTTCAAAACGCCGGGCTGTTCATGAACTAGGCAGCCCTCACCTTCACCGATAACCTCTGTTCGTCACCGCAAAATCGGTGACACGGACGTGCAAGTCCGGTCCAGGTGCACAATCGTTGATGGCAATTCATCGAGCGTTTTCCTATGCTCGCGGATCATTATGGCGGCTGTGCGTTGGAGACCTTCGGGTCTGCCGGGCACCTGGACCGGTCTTGCACACCAACGCACAGCTGCCACCTCTTTCGAAGTGCAAAGCGAAACGGTGTCAGCCTCTTAATTCCCAGGAAGTTAACATCTATGATCAAGCCAACACCGAATCCTCCCGAAAACCCAGCGACATCCCCCTACGAATCCTTCGATTCGAAAAAACTCCACGCAACGAAGCCGCCGAACGCGCCCTCGACCACCATTTCGCCCCGCCACCCAACGAAAAACCCAAACGCAAAGGCAAACTCTTCACCGTCTCCCCCGACATCGACATCGAAGCCCTCCTGGCCAACGCCTCAGAAGACCTGAAGTCCATCAGCGCCATCGCCACCGACCTGGCCGATGACATCGACGGCACCCGCCGCTCAGTCGCCCTGGCGCTCAGCAGAATGGCGGATGGGGTGCAGTTGATGGTGGAGCGAGCGCTGGATCACATTGATTCGCCGAATCCGGCGGAGTATCGGGCTAAGGCATAAAGGGACCACAGAAAGAAAAAGGGGACGTTGAGTCCCCTTTCTCAATGATCTCGACTCACCACTGACAGCCTGTCTCTGGTGACGCCTCCATGCTGATATCTTGATCGAACGAATACTTCTTACCGGATTTGTAATTCGTGTAGTACATCGAGTTTACCCGAGCCGAGGGTGTAATTAGTTTTGTGTAAACGGTCATTTGGCAGGAGACTGCCTACCCCAAGGAAATCCAATGACCGAGTCAAAACCCAAGCGCGCCAAACGAATCAAGCCTGATCCTGAGCTGGTCAAACTGGCTGACAGCCTGCTGACCAACTACAAAAAGCCTGAAGACCTCATCGGCGAAAACGGCCTGCTCAAACAGCTGACCAAGATGCTGGTCGAGCGGGCCCTTGAGGCCGAGATGACCGAACACCTGGGGCACGATAAAAGCGCTACGATCACCAACACCGCCGCCAATGCCCGCAACGGCCACAGCGGGAAAACCCTCAAGGGTGATTTTGGCGAACTGCCGCTCGAGATCCCCCGCGATCGGCAAGCGTCCTTCGAGCCACAACTGGTCGCCAAACATCAAACCCGCTGGACAGGCTTCGACGACAAGGTCATTTCCCTCTATGCCCGAGGCTTGAGCGTCAGAGAAATTCAGGCTCACTTGCAGGAAATGTACGGCACAGAAGTCTCTCCCAGCCTGATCTCGGCGATTACCGATGCAGTCAGTGACGAGGTCAAGCTGTGGCAAGCCAGACCGCTGGACGCGCTGTACCCGATCCTTTACCTGGACTGCATTCACGTCAAAGTGCGTGACGCTGGCGCCGTGCGCAATAAGGCGGTTTACCTGGCTATCGGCGTCAACATGGCCGGTCACAAGGAAGTGCTGGGGCTGTGGATCGCTCAAACCGAAGGCGCAAAATTCTGGCTGCAAGTGGTGACCGAACTCAAGAATCGGGGCGTGCAGGACATCTTCATCGCCTGCGTGGACGGCCTCAAAGGTTTCCCTGAGGCGATTGAAGCGGTTTACCCGAAAGCGGTCGTTCAGCTATGCATCGTGCACATGGTGCGCAACAGCTTGAACTTCGTATCATGGAAAAAGCAGCGAGAAGTGGCGGCTGATCTCAAGCTGATTTACACCTCGGCCACCGCCGAGTTAGCGGAGCAACGGCTCTGCGAATTTGAAACCAAATGGGACGCTGAGTACCAGTCGATCAGTTTGTCCTGGCGGCGAAACTGGGCACGGGTCATCCCGTTTTTTGATTATCCAGCCGAAATTCGCAAGGTGATCTACACCACCAACGCCATCGAGTCGATCAACATGAGTCTGCGCAAAGTGATCAAAACGCGTGCGTCGTTTCCGACCGATGAGGCGGTGATGAAGCTGTTTTATCTGGCGCTGAACAACATCAGCAAGAAGTGGACAATGCCGATCAGGGACTGGAAAGCGGCCTTGAATCGCTTCAGTATCCAGTTCGAAGATCGGCTGCTGTCGGTTTAACAGAAATCCCGTTTACACAAAATCTGGGACACCCTCCCCGAGCCCCCTGAGTCGCCCTTTCATACTCCCCCGTCACCACACCGTCAGAAACCTCCACCCAAGTCGTCGTGAACTGATAAGGCCCGCCCTCCGTCATGACTTCTTCCTCAGTGTTCCGATAGACGAGAGGAATGGCCTTCTTCGACTTGCTATACCTAACCCCCGCGCCGCTCCATTTGGTGACCGAGTCGTAATAGGTTCTGAATTCGAAATTGATGTTTTTGCCTTCCAGCGAACGGAAACAAGAAACCTGTGTTGTGACCTCACTGCGGGCAGTCAACGGCAACACCAACAACAGCATTAAAAATAAATTCTTCACAAATCCCTCTGATCTCATTTTTTTGAAAACGATGACGTGCGCTCAGTAGCGCTTACCGCATGTCTAAAGTGAAAAATCCGAGACCTCTGCAAGCCGCCAACATTGCCCACGAACAAACTGATACTCGAAGACATAATCGGTATCCGGTTTCTGCAGGATCGCCGTGGCGTTGTTACCCCGCTCTTCCTTGACGGTCAACGTAAGACCGTCGGCCTCTCGTTTCACGCGATCCGGGATGATTGGAAACTTGATCTGATCGCCGCTGACGTTGCGCTTTTCCATCTCAGGTTCGGGATCTCCCGCCACAGTCGTGATCAGTTGCAGCGGTTGTTGAACGAACGTTTTTTGCACGTCTGCGCGCTCGGAAAAAGCTGCGAGGAACGCTGAAAACTCGTTCGAGGGACAAGCAACATTGGCCGCGTTACCACCGATTTTACGCGGCTCCTGGCTGATGCCATGTTCCAGTTTTGAATCCGCAATAATCTTTGCATCCAAGTCTGCCAGACGCTTTTTAATACTCGCCGCATGCTTGTAAGCACATTCAACATCTACGCCCGCTTCCAAGTTTCGCCCATCGCGACAGTCCTGCAATTCGGGATCTGGCGGGTCACCGCGAAAAAACCGCAAAGACAACTGATCCCCGTCCTTAATCAGTGGTAACTCCAGCGTCGAATAGGAGTAGCCCTCGAAACCACGGTCCGACTCCTTGTTTTTCATTAGCACATACAGGGACTTCCCCGCTTGCTCAGGGAATTTTCGCTCGAAGAAGAACACCGACACTATCTGTTCGCCAATGACCGGCGCTACATAGGTGAGTTCTGGTTTCGTAGCACTCATCGTTGCGTAGAAAATTTCACCATTGGGAACGTACGCGCCTGTCGTCTGACCTTTGAGCATGTTCTTCAAGAAAAATACCGTGATTTTCTGCTCACCCACCGAAGCCACCACCGGTGGATGCATTTGATCGATGGTTTGTAGGTCATTGGCTAACGCTGGTTGTGACAAAAAACCGATGATTGATGCAAGTACGCACACACAACTAAAAAACCTGGCCACTGCCATTCACTTCCCTGTTGATCCACGAGCTGATCATTCTTCAAAGACTTACGCCGCCGACTTAAGGCCGCTCATAGTTGATCCTTTTAACCGCAGGACTCTCCTGCTGAAGCTGTCTCTTCGTGACGCCATAAGCCTTGATCAGCCCTTCCCAGGAACCTTTCGATCCAAACGACCGATAGCTATTGCTGTAGCTGTAATGCTCTAACCGTCCGGCCGTCGAGTAGTAACCGCGCCATTCAGGGCAGGATCCGCACCCGCCATAACCGCCAATTGAAACCAGGCTGCCCTTGATTCCTTTCACGCAATCCATCGCCACGACCACGTTAATCAACATCTTCGTCTTCGCACCGTCGGACGTGAGCTGTGAAACTTTGTCGATGTTGCGCCGAAGCACTTTGCCGCCGATGTTGATTGTCTGGTCGGAGCAGACCGGAATTACGTGGGTTTCAGTTTCTTGCACCGTCACGGATCGACAGGACGAAACCAACACCACTTCAACACCGCCACACTGCATGACATCGCGTTGGGTGTAGGCATCCGAAGGAGCGGCGAAAGTTGGAGATGAGAGCAGCAGCGAAAGGCTGCCCGCGAGAAGACGCTGATTCATGGAAAGTTCCCTTTCACCGTTAACTGGCCTGTTTTTTCGCGAGGCACGTTGCATAGCCATCGGCGAATTTGGCATCGAATGACAGTTCCACCGGTTCTTCCAGTTCAGCCGAGGTATTGAGCAACACTCGGGTATCCGGGATGTATTTGATCCAGCCGATGGTCCCGGTGCCGTCCGTGTCATAGAGCAACTTGGCCCGCACGGTTTCACCGTCGTCATCGTCAATCAGCAGGTTGACCCTGTCCTTGCCGACATAGCGAAATGGGAAGTTGCTGCTCCTGACCATCTCGGTGAGGTAGCCGTAGCAACTTCCTGCTTCGGCGTTTGCCGGGATGGCGTAGGCGAGGGGCAACAGTAAAAGAGCACTCAGCACAGCCCGAATGAAAAAGCGGTTCATCCAATCATCCTTAATCAAGCGGCGGCGATTCTGCGTCAGTCATCGTCAACAGCCGGAACTCATTGTTCACAAACTCGTAGTAACGATCCCGGTAACGACTTTCCAACCGATTGCCTTGCGCGTCCTCTTCGCCATCGAGCGCGAGACCGGAAATGAAGATCAAGCGGCTATCGGGCTGGTAGGACATATAGAAAGTGTTGCCGTCGTAAGCATTTGGCAGCCCGCCGGTAACCTCTCCGGTGCGCGCGTCCAGCACTTCGCCACAAATGGCGCCGCCGCCACAGCCGAGCCGGTGCAGGATGTAATGGCCGGCGAAGTTGACCTTGCCCTGGAGGGCTTTGGTTCGGGCGCTGTCCATCGTTGGGCTGCTGGTTTCTTGCGGCACAAGTTCATGGTTAGCACCGCTGAAAACGGGTGTAACGCTGTAGTCCTTGAAGGCTGGATCGGCGCCGAATGCCAGGGATGTGGACGCTGCCAAGAGGCCGGCGAATAGAACGAAAAATCCTTTCACGTTGTTACTCCATCGGTGCAGTGCATCATCGGCATGCTCATTGGAAAGCAACGCTGCGCACGGCAGTCTTGATTTGTTCGAACCCTTCGGCGCTTATCGCCAATGGGGTGGCCGAGCCTGACTCGGCTGAGCCGATCAGCACCCGCTCGCCTTGAATCAGGCAGAAGGCAATACGGCTGAACTGAGGTTGTTGCTTGTGGTGGTAGCCGATGATGAATCCCGACGACTTTGCCCCCTCCAGTGACTCAAACGCATAGGTTTGCGGGTTACCCGCCAACGGCGTTGGCACCCAGCCGTGATCGGTCAGGGTTGCCGGGCATTTGCGGTCGTTGCTCTCGCGCAGCAGTTGCAGTTCGATCGTGTCATCCGATGGCGGCTTCTGCGTCGTCAGGACGGAAAAGCTGCCGACGTTTTCACACATGACCCCGAACCACGTCTGGCTCAGGTTTGCCGACTTCTCGAAATTCCATTCATAGCCGCTCGACGTCTGCGCTTGCGACAAGTGAGGTGCGCTGGATGTTTCGGGCAGCTGTTTTGCCGCGACAAACACCAGATCGGGCGAGTTGAACTGCAGCCATTGATCTTGCGAAAGCGTCATCGAGAAACGGCAAGGCGTCATGTCGACCGAGGCTTCGACTGGCCCTTGCGCAATCTGTGACTGGTCAGATGCATTACCGACCAACACGGCATTTTCAGCAACGGCATGGCCGGCCTGCACAAGCGCAACAAAGCTGATCCGCAATCCGCGCAGGCATCGATGTTTCATAAAGCCCATTACTCGGACTGCCCTTCATAACGCTGTGTCTGCGGATTGAATTGCCACAAATGGGGCCGGGTCATCGCCTCGCTGCCCTTGTAGCGAATCTGGTCGTGCTTGTCTCGGATGTAGGAGTAGATCTCGATATCTTTGATATCGCCGCCGTTCCTGGGCGGGCCGTCCAGAACTTTGACCCCGGCGAAGTAGTCGCCTCCGATATGCTTCAAGTAACCATGGCACTGAATCAGGAAGGCGAACGTCATATCACCGGCCGAGCCATGACTTGAGTAGGAGGTGAAAATGAAATCCTCCTGACTGTCGCCATTGAGATCACCGCGGTACACCACCTTGCCTTCTTCCCGAATGAATCCGTCATCGTGGAATCTTGAGTGTATGTCCAAGACGTAATCGGGTCTTTCCATCCATTGCGAGAGGAAATTCTTCGTATCGGTTTCCGAATTACACAGATCCGTCGCCATGCTCGCCATCGGCAGCCAGGTCATACAAACCAACAACAGTCGTTTCACTTCGCATCCTTCGA
Source organism: Pseudomonas sp. MDT1-85 (assembly GCF_054898065.1). Lineage (NCBI taxonomy): Bacteria > Pseudomonadati > Pseudomonadota > Gammaproteobacteria > Pseudomonadales > Pseudomonadaceae > Pseudomonas > Pseudomonas sp. MDT1-85. The sequence goes on from NZ_CM142715.1 coordinate 75,910, forward strand.
ATTCATCAATTCCAACTCACCATCGCGATACAGCACCTCACACCCCATCCACGCCGGATCAACCTGCGGCATCACCGCCGACGGTTTGCGCAGCTCCCGCAACAACGTCGAGCCATGCGACAAGCGCCCGCCCATCCGCGCAATCACCGCCCGCGCCGCTTGGTAGTGCACATGTCGCCCCGGATCGAGGGTGTCTTCGAGCAAAATGTCATCGCCAAGAACACCCTGCACCTGCCCCGGATAAATCATGAACCCGGTCGCCTGTTCGGCGCCTTCGCGGCCGTCCTGCCAGAAGCTGCCGTCGCGGGTTCGAATATCCGGATGCGGTGCGAACCAATGCGCTCGGTCGGCCATCGGCATGGCGTGGTGCAGGCGGAAGAACACCCGCATCAGGTTGTCGCGATACCACTCGCGCGCTTGCAGGTAGTAACCGCGCAGGCCCGGCAGGCCGGTCGAATGGGCCACACGGATAAGCCCCGACCATTGCGGGAAGGCCTGCAACGGCAAGTCAGTGGGCGCCGGGCGTTGCGTGGCCGGATCGGTTTCCCACGGCAACCGATGAGGGCTGTTCTCGAGGTTGTCGTAAGCGGTCGGCGGACGCCCGAGCCAATCGCTGCCACTGCTGGCCAGCGCCGTGGCGATGCACAGGTTGCCTTGCACCACGAACACGTAAAACCGGGTGAACCAGTCCGCCAGTTGCTGGCCATCGGCACCTTGCGCGACGAGTTCGGCCAGCTCCTGATCGAAGCGCTGCAAGCCGTGTTCAAGGCTCAGCAAGTGCCCGCGTCCAATGCGCTGCATGCGCAGGAACAACGGCACCGAACGCAGCAGCCGCAACGGTTGCCATGGCAGATGCGGGGTCGCGCCACCGACTTCACCGGCGTAGTTGCTGGCGCTGATGCCCCAGTCGGCGAGTCGGGCGAGGAACAGATCATTGTTGATGTAGGAGGCGCCACCAAACACCGCAGTAAACGGCTCGTTGTCCTGCAACACCCGCGAATCCCAACGCGCCATGATCGCCGGAATACTCGCCGCCGCGCGGCGCTGGGCGTACTCCACCAGCACGCTCGGTTGCGGCGGCAGGATCTCGGCAATGTTGGCGGCGGTCAGGTGGCGGCGCCAGCCGTAATCGCTGATCGGCCGGTATTGCAGCAACCACAGTTGCGTACCGTCCCAAGCCCATTCGACGTCGCCGGGCACGTAGTGGAATACGCGCAGCACGTCTTGCAGAAAGCGCCACAGCAGCTCTTCGGTCAAACCGTGGGACGGCGTGAACGTGCCGCTGCGCCAGGCATCGCCAACCCGCGACAGCGTTGCCCGCGAGGGGCTGACGTGACCATCGGCCAACGACTCCAGATGGCCTTCAACCCATTCGAGTTCTACCGACAGGTGTCGGACAAACGCGATGCCCGAGATCTGTGGCGTGATGAAGCGCTGCACCACCACTTCCTCGACACCCTCGGCCGTCAATTCGGCGATGCGTGTCGGCACGTTGGCGCTCGGCTCACGCAGGAAGGTCGTGCTCAGACCGGCATTCGCCGAATCGGCCTGATCTTCGCCATAACTGGAGGAGCGCACCGCCCAGGTCACGTCGGGTTGGGCGGCGAGAAAGGCTGGCAGACGCGGGTCATTGCAATCGTTGAGGGTCAGCGCCACCGGCACCGGTTGCCGGGCCAATTCAGCCAAGCGCAAACGCCCGCCCTTGGTGTGCGCCACAAAACCACGCTCGCCGGATTCCAGCCACTGTGCGAACTGCGCCGGCGCGTCGATCCACGGGTAATGGCCCCAACCGGGTTTCAGGCTGATGGTCAGGTCGGCGCGGGCCAGAATCGCCGACCATGCGGCGGCTTGTTCAATGCCGAGCACGTTGTCCTGATCGCCCCAAATCAGCTCGACCGGATCGGTGATCCACTCCAACAGCGGCAACGCGGTATCAGCACGAATCAGATCCCAGTGCGGCACAAACGCGCGGCAGCGGGCATAGCCGTCACCCATGCGTTGGTACTGCACGGGCGTCCAGATCTGGTTGGAAAACTTGCGCGCGAACAGTGTCGGCTTGTTCGCCAGCAGCCAGTGAATGGTCTTGCGAATCGGCAGCGGCGACATCAACGCCGGCAGCCGACGTTGCCAGAGAAATGCCCCCACCGGCGCCAACAAAACACTACGAGAAAAATGCCCAGGACGACGTTGCAGCGCGTGCAGCACCAATAGCGCATTGACCCCGACCGCCATGATCGCGCTGCCCTTTTGCGTCATCGCCAACAAGGTCTGCGCGTAGGCGGCAAGATCCTCGCAAGGTGGCTGCGGGTTGCTGCCAAAACCCGGCAGCTCCAGCGGCATCACGGTGTAGCGCTGAAAATGCGGCAACGCGTCATCCCACCAATCGGCGGCGCTGCCGTTGCCGGCCAGCAGGTACATCAAGGGCTTGCTCATGGACAATCCTCAGGCCAGATCGCGCAGAGCCGCGTCGAGGGTCGGATAACGAAACGTGTAACCCGCCTCGCTCAAGCGCTGGGGCACCACGCGCTGACCGTCGAAGAACAACTGCGCCATCTCCCCCGCCAGCGCGCGCACTGGCGCCGCAGGAACGTGGAACCACACCGGACGCTTGAGGACTTTGCCGACGTTCTCGGCAAACGCAGCCTGACTGACCGTCTCCGGCGCCACCAGGTTGTAAGTGCCGTGCAGACTTTCATCGTGGAAGGACCGAGCGATCACCCGAATCACATCGTCGCGGTGCACCCAACTCATGATCTGCTGGCCATCGCCCATGCGCCCGCCGAACCCCAGACGAAACGGAATCAGCAACGGCAACAACGCGCCGCCCGGACCGAACACCACACCGAGGCGCAGCACTACCTGACGCACACCAAACTGCGTGGCCGGTTGCGCAGCCGCCTCCCAACGCGCGCAGAGTTCGGCCATGAAACCGTCGCCCTTGCCGGCCTGTTCATCGAGGCTTTCGCTGGCATCGCGCACACCGTAAAAACCGATGGCCGATGCCTGCACCCACAGCGCCGGTTTGTGCCGCGCATTCTTCAGCCAGGTCATCAAGCTGTCGGTGGTGTTGACCCGGCTGGCGATCAATTGCGCCTGACGCTTGGGACTCCAGCGCGGCCCGGCGACTGGCGCCCCGGCCAGATTGATCACCACGTCGAAGGTTTCGTCGTGACCGAGTTTGCTCAGCGAACGCACGCAGCGCGCCCGGCCGTCGAACAGGTAAGCCGCCTTCAGCGGATCCCGCGCCAGCACGCTGACCGTGTGACCAGCATCGAGCAATTGGTTGACCAGCGTTTCACCGATAAACCCGGTGCCGCCGGTCACCAGTACGCGCTTATAGGCCCCGCCCGCGAACGGGTTCGACGGTTTGCCTTCGCGTTGCATGCGCAGCGCCGCCAAGCCGTCGCGAATACCCGAGGCAGTGACCCCGATAGCAAACAGCGTCAGCAACCAGCCACGCCAGCCAAAATCAATCGCGCTCAAACCTGTCGGCAAACTCGACCACTGCGCCAGTTGCACGCCATACAACGCGAAAAACGCCCCGCCATTCACCGCCAAAACGGTGTGCATGATGCGTTCGATGGCCGGCAGCTTGCGGCTCCGATCCTCGACCACGAAATCCCATAGCGTCAGACCAATCTCCAGGGCAAACAGCAGCGCAATAACAATCGCCCACGCGCCCTGAAACGCCAGATGCGCCATGCCCAGAAACAGAACCCCGTAGAAACACGAACGCAATGCGTGGATAGACAGCTCAAGCCGCGCACTGTGTCGATAAGGCAGCGCGACGGTCAGTTCGTGGTGATACAGGGTATCCAGCGCCCCCAGAATGGCCTGGGCAATCAGCAATGTAACTGCCCAATCCAGGAGAGAAAAATCAGGCATGGTCGGCGTCACTCGGTGTGTGTTTTGAGGTGGAGGTGCGGCCGTCGTGGCGATAAAGCCAGAACAGCGGCGGCAGCAAAGTGAGCAGCGCGAAACTGTCGAACCACAGGTGCGACCAGACCTGCGCCTGGAAGGAAACCAACATGTCCTGCGGCGCCCAGAGCACGATGCCAGCGATCAACCAACCCCACGCCATGGGGGTTTTGAGTCGATGGCCGAGGTGCACGAGGGCAAGCATGTAGAGGGAATAGCTTTGCAACGTGGCGCCGAACAAGGCGAGCCACCACACTTGTTGCTCGCGGGCGGCGCTCGGCACCACGTCCGTCCAGAAGGCGTATTCGATGGTTTGCAGGTAGCCGTCGAGCAATCCCGAATGGCCGGCCCAGGTCAGCAAGACGCTGACGAGTAGATGCACCAGAGCGGCGGCATATAGCCAAACGACCAGAGCTTTGCGAAGGGTGTTTGAAGGGACTGGCATTCCGTGTCCTGGGGGCTTCCTTGAGGGGCGCAGTCTAAAGGAAAACGGGGCATTGAGTGATTAATCACGGTGCCCGTTTCACCTCTGAAATTTCGAACGGAAAATCGACTAGCAACCATCGGCATCCCTGCATTGAACCCAGCCCCGAATCTCCTTTCCTTTGGGGGTTTTAAACATGACTTTCAGCCACCCAGCCTCAACCCCTTCCTGCAACACCGAGTCGTCCTTGATCAAATACATTTTCGTCATGTCCGCCAAAACGGGCGAACTGTAAATCGAGGCCTTTTTGTTAATCGTGAGCGTCACCCTGTCCCCCGCCGCCCAGCGTTTATACGCGGCGGAGTTGAGTTTGGCGGCGATGTCATCAGCGGTTTTATAGGGGAACGTGTATATCAACTCCTCCGACTCGGGATCGCGGGCAATATCGCCGCCGTTCCCAAAATAGTTCGACAGCCGCTCATCTCTGACGTAACCCGCCGTCGTACGGGCATAGGCGTGAACGGTGTAGTAATCGCCCAAATAATTAACGCCCGTATCGGCTCTGATTCCGACCGCATGAATGACGAAAAGCATCGGCTCGGCGTCGGGTTCAGCCTGAGCCAAGAAAGCCGCTTGCACCCGCCCGGTGGCCGCCAAAAATGGCAGCCCGCCGATGTTCTTTTTTGAACCGTCAGCACAATCTACGAAATCGACGTCAATGGCGACGTCGTCGGGGTCTTGGGATTCAGGCAGTTTGGCGTAGTTGAAAACGATAGAGCCCGAGTTTGTGCTGAGCGCTGGGAATGCTTCACTTTTTGGGAGTTTACAGGTGATCCTGGAAAGGAGCTTTTTCAGGCTTGATCTCTCACTTTCATAAGTGTTGCACTGAGAAACAACGACAAAGCCCTTCGTGGTTTCTGCTTGAAGCGTGTTGCAGATCAATCCGAATCCTTCAACACCGCCCGGGCCAGGATAGATGACGTTTTTCATGTCCAACAGCTTCCAGCCTCGCTGCCTCATCGACGCTTTTGCTGTCGCCGCAGCGTCCGAAAATTCCATGATTGATTCAGCATCAGGCAGTTCGATCAGCGTGTTGTAGCGCTGTGCATTGTCGATTCCGACGACCGCCAAAATGTCCTGCAGGTTTTTCCCGGTGACAATGACGGTGGGGAGATTGTCGAAGTTGTTGGCGTAGTCGGGTTGGCTACGCGACACAAGCTTGAGTATGTTCACGCCCCCTTCCTGAATACAGCTCGCGACCTTCAGTTCTGTTTGAGGCACATCGAACGGGCAAGGTTGATCTTCAGCGAATGCATCCGCGCCCCCCAGGAACAGACTCAGAACAACAGCGCCCCTCAGAGCCGCCCTGAAGCCGCATCCTTTTTTAAAAATACAATCCATGTCGATCACTCAAAAAACCTTCAGTTTAACCGGCTCAGGCGCCGTGTTTAAGAACGCTCAATCATCTGCCTACATTTACTTCGACACCATCGGACATTTCCTTCAACACGCCGGGCTGTTCATGAACTATCCGGCGATTGCGTTCACCGATAACCTCTGTTCGTCACCGCAAAATCGGTGACACGGACGTGCAAGTCCGGCGGGATACACAATGGTTATGGCAATTCATCGAGCATTTTTCTATGCTCGCGAACCGTTATGGCTGCTGTGTATGGGAGACCTTCGGGTCTGCCGGGTAATCCCGCCGGTCTTGCACACCTATGCACAGCTGCCACCTCTTTCGAAGTGCACGCGAAACGGTGTCGGCTCCTTAATTGCGGGATTACATCTATGTTCAAGCCAACACCAAATCCTCCTGAAAACGAAGCCACATCCCCCTACGAATCCTTCGATTCGAAAAAACTCCACGAAGCCGCCGAACGAGCCCTAAACCATCACTTCGGCCCGTTGCCCAACGAAAAACCCAAACGCAAAGGCAAGCTCTTCACCGTCTCTCCCGACATCGACACCGAAGCCCTCCTGACCAGTGCCTCGGAAGACCTGAAGTCCATCAGCGCCATCGCTACGGATCTGGCTGATGACGTGGAAGGTTCGCGCCGCTCGGTAGCCCTGGCGTTGAGTCGATTGGCGGATGGGGTGCACTTATTGGTGGAACGAGCACTGGATAATATTGATTCGCCGGATCCCGGGGGACATCGGGCCGCAGCGTAGTAAAAGTACGAAGGGGACTTAATGTCCCCTTCTTCAGCGTTTATACCTGCACGGCGAAATTTACAGGCAGTGACTGGCCTTTATGTCTGAGCCTTGCGAAACCAAACGCTTCATGCCGTCGCTACCCTGCGGGCTACCTTTATCAACTGACAACTGATAACAGGCCAACGCCCGGGACATATCCTTTGTTCCCAGCTGGCCATTCTCAAAAGAAGACCCCAGGTAGTTCATCGCATCTGTGGAGCCCATGGAAACCGCGCGAATAACCTCCCTTTCTGCCTGCTCGGGGTGCAGGCAAGGTCCGTTATAGTCGGTGGAATTACCGTTACAAAAATAAGTGGCATAACCGAGCGCGCCGCTCGGTGTCGTCGATGCCGCTTTGAACAAAGCCTCAAGCTTGCTGGTTTCCAATTGAGGCGCCATCTGCGAAAGACTCAAACTTGCCGCCGACAGACTCGCCTCTGGATCACCCGACTCCGCAGCACAGACATAGTTTTCCAGGACGCTTCAATCAACTCCCCAGTCAGACGGTATCGTTCAAGAAACCCTAACCCACCCAAGCCCTCAGCACGTTGATAACAAAGGTTCTCCGCGCGGCTCATTCCGGGTCTACCGGGTGCGACAAGCTCCTTCTCGCTGATCGACCAGTCTTCAATCCCCACCAGCGACCAACACGACTTTTTAACAAAGTTAAAAATCTTGATGTTGCTGTTACCGGCCCGTTTATCCACAACGTTCATGTGAGTGTCGTCGACCGTTTCGATCTCAACCCCTTCAGTCTTGCCTTCCAGCGCAGCCATCAACGGAAACGCCAAACTGGAGCCAGTCTCCGCAGTAATAAGAGGTTCAAATCGACCCGGGTCTTCTGTCCGCTTCAACACCAGTATCTTCACCGCCAGCGCAGTGAGGCGCTTCTGGGACTCAGCATTGGCGGAGAACGCAGGCAGAAACTGAGCAAAGTTCTGGGACGGACACGAGACGTCTGATCCTCGCCCAACAGCTGAACCACTCATGATCTCGGGCGCGATATTGTCCAGAAAGACTGTACGCTCACGGCTCTTTCTTGCGATGCAATTGTTCACCGTCGCTATATAGGCGGACGTGCCTGGCTTAATCTCAAACGCTTCGAGCGGACAATTCGCATCACGCAATTTTATCTACGCACGCTGCGCTTCTTTGACCTTCGCCGTATACGCCGCCCCCGTCTCGGGTTCGGCTCGGTACTGCGCTTCGAGTCGAGCCATTAGCTGGTGATAACTCGTATTCAACTGTGAATCGGCAGCGTCCTTCGCGACCTCAGAACACCTGTCAATTTGCTCACTTGTAGTGATCTCGTTGCAATCATCCTGCGCAAACGCAGTGGGCAAACCTGGCAGGCCACTAAGTGCTGCGCCAATGAGGAGGCTGATAAAGCGATTCATCCAAATCATCCTTGCTGTTTTTTTCAACACCCCCCTTAAGAGGGGGTTATGGCGTATTCAGGTGTTTTTTCACGTAAGCCTTTATTGAGGCGGCGTCCTTATAAGCAAACGTCTGTGGCACACCGTCACTAAAGCCGTCAATCCCGCTTAAGTACCTATTAGCCTGAATCAACTGATTGGGGATCAACTTACCATTGCTATGTCGCGCATAGGCATAAATTTGATACAGAGTACCGTAGGTACCAATTCCTCTATGGTTAATTTCCCATGAGACCAAAACAAAGACATTCCTTACATCCTGAACCGGATAAAAAAATATCGATTCGACCTTAGGTGGCGAACCAGAAACATCAAATTTATCAACTAACTGTCTAGCCGATACTCCATCGCTGTTTTTCACGTCAAGGACTAGAGACACCGGATACTCAGCATCTCCCGTTTCCAAAGCCGATAACTCCGCATTTTCGACGACAGTTGTTTTATAGGGCCCATCTATTACCGCTCCCCGCAGATAGAGGCTATCATCCTGAGCCACGGCGACCCTACAGAACATAAATACCAATAATACAAAACAAAATTTACGCATCGTAGCAACCTGCTTAAGAAAAAAATAAATGAGCAACCAACAAGCGGGGCTAAGCACTGGGCACGGATTTATTTTAACGATAGTCGACGCATCAGAAAAAAATCACTTCCAATCACACCCGCCATCTTTGATGTTTAACAAAAATAAATCTTCCCCTTTTTGCCTCTCCTCGTTGTAAAAACTAATTTTTGCTAGGCGTAATGGCCTCAAATGATGCCCTGATATCAGACAACTTAGGATCACTTCTCAGGTTAGACCTAGGTACACATGCAGAAAATTTAACCGTGGTATCTTTCACACCCTTCAACCCATAGAAACAGTCGAGCCACAGGCCTGTTTTTTCTAACGAAAATTTATTCTTAGCAGCAGCGATGTCTCCATCAGAGTTCCAAAACATAAAAGCAGACATTATTACTCGGACGGCAGCAGAACCCGATGCCGAGGAATGACCAAGATCTACCGAGCCCGCCTCAGACTCTTGATGTAATGCATCATCAACGGCATAGCTGTATATATACTTACCATGACTATCAAAACGCCCCGACGCACTCAAACTCGTCTCAAACTCAACCGGTTCCACAATGAAAACGCTCTCCTCAGTCAGTATATCTGGATTTAAATTAACGTTCGAAACCAAGTCCCCATAGCAAACCCCATCCTCAGCTCTCACGTTCAATTTAAAACCAGGAATCTCCGGAATTACAACTCCACACACATCCAGAGACTCGGACTGAGCCACCGACGAAAGCGTAATAAAAGGTAAGCCACCAAGCAACATGAACAACACTTTCATTAAAACGATCTCTTACGAGAAAACGGAAAACCGGGAACAGACCTCGTTTTCAGATCATTATTGAAACGTGGTCTGTCCCCATTTCACTCATGCGAAGAACAATAAAAACATGGGTAGTTTTACCAATAATTATTAGTTTTAAGCCTGCCGACCTGCACAACCAACCTAATAGACCGCTAAAGGAAACATGAAATAGCTATATTTCTTATTATCGCCAGTTTTCGATATCCAACTACCTTTATAGCCCTCACCATCTGCTTTTCCGGAAAACTGAGCCCTCTCCTTTTTGGTACCTGCTACATATTCAGTCAAAGTCATGGCACCAGCCTCAATACAGCCGTCAAATGCAATTTTTTCTGATGAGTTTTTGTATTTGTATACGCCACTGCTTTGGCAAGAATTTTCTTTAAGGTCGCTTATAAACCAAGCAGATTTTGCAATCCTTCCTACATACGGCACTGAACCATTTTTAGACTTCAACGCACAATTTGAGTAACAAGCCATCCGAAATATGTCTGGCTCCTTAGTTTCCATAAACAAATAGGTTGCAGTGCCAGTTACTTTTTTCGCCGTATACACAGGAACGCTTACCGCCAACGCACCTCCCGCCGTAGCTGATGGAGCGTCTTTTTTTACTTTCACATTTTCTCCGACAGCCTCACCACAGACAGAAGCAATGGCCAACTCACTAAGAGATGAGCCTGCTTGATCAACCAACTCTGCAGGGTTTCCTCTGCACTCATACCCGTACCAAGTAGGTCCTGACTGCATCGATATCTCTAGAGAAAAACTATAAATTCTATCGATAGCTACTTTTTCTTTGTCATAATCAAACGTCACCCATTGACGGGTTTTAGAAGAAGAAAAATTCTGACTCTCCAATATGTATTTATTGCCATATCGATAGAGCCAATTTGAACTCATAGCTCCCATAGGCTCAGGAGTTGTGGCGACCTTGGTTCCTGTAGATGAATTAATCAAAAAACCATTTTCATCTAGAACAATCGCACAACCATCGGCTTTATCCTTTCCTGCCATACATGTTTTATATTGTGGAAACAATGGCTCAGCATAGACAAATGTCGACGCACAGACCATGAGAACAAAAGCGCAGAACTTCAATTTTTCACCCTCAGGATAAGATCTTCGAATTTTTCAGCATAAAATTTAAATACATTTGCCCTGTCAGATCCGTTAATAATTTTACGTGCAGTAAAGTAATTTTTATTACTAGGAGACAGGTGCGCTGCCAACGTATTCCCGTGCGAAAAAATACCATCTCGCATACCGCCCAACATGATTCTTGTCGTACTTTCAAGATCTAGTGCCAGCTCGGGATCACCGGTAAAATCTATTCCTAAAGCTGTAGAAAATTTCTCGTAATTTATCTTCCACGTAATTTGAACCAGCCCACGACCTCTGTATTTGAAACCATCTCCGATCTCGGTGTTATGGTTTGAAACCGCCATTGAAACTCGGCGCCCAGTTGGACCACAACCATAGTCAACTTCTGCATCATCATAAGAAATTTTTTCACAAATAGGACCGAAAAAAGCTCTTCTATTCCAATCATAAGACTCGACTCGAATGGTGGCCAGCATATAGGCCAAGTAAACATCATTACAACCGTCGAAATATTCACCCCATAACTTTGCAATCATTCCCAGAAGGCTTTTAAGATTGTCTTCTGACACTTGATTTAATGGGTGCTGCAGCGAAACGTGAGAACTTGCCTCAAACCAACCAAATACATGTTGGTGTTCCTTCTTGTATTCATCTACAAATTTATCTATATTTATGCAGCCGCACGAATATTTAATACAATTCGCAATTAGACCAACCGGATGAATATGTTGGACATTTGCATCAGCGGTGAGACCATGCTGACCCGATAATCTCCCCCACCAACTAAGGCGTTCAATTCTTGCCTTCTCTTCTACCCAGCTTTTATGGGGATCAGAATCGCTGTGCCCAATTATTTCATCCAGAGCATCCCATTTTTCTTTTTTATAGTTCCATTCATTTTCATAGCGTGTAACCATTTGCGATATCGGTTGCGAGAACCAAGGTTTATTCAGCGCTTCAGCTATTTCAGAAGGTGCTAATTTTTTATCCCCATTCCTATCGAGGATTTTGTACAAAGTCTCGGTGACCGAACCCGCCGCCGCAGTTTCAACACTTGGCAAGTATGCTTCACGCTCCTGCTCATTGAGGCTTTCCTGTGCATGAAGGAAAGCAGCAAAGTGGTCAGCGTTGCTGACGGTTTCGTCAATGAAAGTAAAGCCTTCCCACTCAAAGGGTGAATGACGCGACAGAGTGGTATCCGGCTCCGCAAACCAGCCATTGATGCCATCGCCGTGTTCGTCTCCGAGCAAACCGTCTAAACGCCACCAATAAGTGGTCGTGGTCGTTCCATTCATGACAACTGACTCTTTGATCTTCTTCTCCGCCGGCAGTCCTTCAAGTAAACCTACAGGAATGAAAAAGTCATACGCCACTTCGCTACTCGGATCAGCAGCTTTCGGTGGATTGGTCGCGCTCATACTTTGCGAATGAGTAATCAACCGTGAGCCTTTGGGTATCTTGACCAGCGTCTTTTCGGCGGCAGGTAAACTGACACCCTTGGGCTTACTTTGGCCAGTAAACGCCTTCACATCCTCACAACTAAAAACCTCTAGGTGCAGGAGATTCTTCGGAACAGCATCTGAATGGTTCTGATATTTGCCAACATGCCCCAGAACCTCACCTGCCTTGATCTTGTATGTCGGAGTGAGGACGACAACATCCCCCATCGGGCTATGCGGCTCACTCTGTGGAGTAAGTGATTGCGACCAAATAAACCCCGGAAGTTTCCCATCCGCGCCGGGTATCAGGGCGGGTGTTGCCTGACCACTGACGATTTCGGCAAGTTTACGGAAGTTATTAGGGCTCGGTTCGTCACCAAGTCGTATTCGCGTACCTGCTGGTAAATGGCTAAGTGGTAGGCCGCTAGTGTGAGCATCACGAACATTCGCTCCGTGCTGAGCGCCACCGGGAATAGGGTCTTGTGCTTCATTACCCACGAAGTACTTTCCGCCACCCAAGTCCTTCAATTGGCCCTTGAACACCCATCCATTCGCAGGCAAGCCTGCAATCTCTGGGCTGACGCTAACAACTGCCACCCAATTTTGATTGGCTGGGGCAGGCTGCGTAACCACGGTTGTCCCGCGGGGCAAAACTGCCAAGACCGGAAAGTGCCCGGCGTTACCGCTTCGCATCCGGATGCCTAAAGGCTTGTCCGGAGCGTTGGCTTTAACTTCATAAAGGCCTTTCCCCCAAAACCCCGGTGGTTTAAGCGTCGGATTCGTCTTGTAATTCTCCCAATCCAGCAGGTGCATATAAAGACTGAAGAACGTCAGGCTTGGCCCGGCTGCAGGAGCTGGCGCAGGAGGTACCGGAAACTCAAGCCGATGCTTAACCAACACAAACCCCGTTGAATAAACCGAATGCGTCGAGCCAAAATCAGAAGTCGGGTACTTCTCGTCAATGCGGTATGCGACTACCTCTCCATCAGCGATGCATCTGACCTCTGTCAGATCGTTGACCAACCCCGAGTCTTCATCGAAATGAACGCCTCCATGCCAAAGACCGTTGGCACCTAATGGATAGTAACCATCCTTGGCCTTCGCCAGCGCCTTGTAAAACTGCTGTGGATCCGTCGCCTCTGCTGTCCCTACTTTCAGGGGATACGACCATTTTTCTACTTTGCTTGTTGTTTCAGTCATTACCAATTACCTAAATCCTGATCCCTGGTGGCTTGGATTGCCGTCTATGTCGATTAGCCAGAAAAATTGAGCATTCGTTTTGGTTTACGTTTGATCTGCTCTTCGGGCGAATTCCCCAACGCCTGATCCATCAAACTCCCCGCCTTATCCTTATCCGCCGCCCCCGGCAGCACCGGTGGCTTAATCCCAATCCCGGTCCCACTCCCCGCCGACCCACCGGCATTAATCTTCACCACAGGCCCAACAACCGTCACACCACCCGCATCGAGCTTGATAAAACTCCCACCGGCCTTAACCGTGAGCTCCATCCCTGCTTCGATGACGATTTTGTCCCCAGCCTTGAGGTGAATCTCTTTCCCAACGCTAGTCAGCTGCGCAGTCCCCAACTTCACATGCTGGTTCTGCCCAATCGTCAGGTGATCATCCACCCGCACTTCGCTCTTGCGATCAGCAATCGTGGTCCGATGCTCTTCAGCCTTCAGCTCGGTGTAGGTGTTCTTCACCACAGTGTCGTGGCGTTCATTCCCGACCCGAATCTTCTGATCATGCTCAATGTTTTCATCCCAATCCCGCTGGGCATGAATAAAGATCTGCTCCGCGCCTTTCTTGTCTTCAATCCGCAGTTCATTGAACCCACCGCCCCCCGGCGAGCTGAGGGTTTTGAATACGGTGCGGGTTTTGTTCGCAGGCAATTCGTAGGGAACCTGGTTTTCCTTGTGGTACAGGCACCCAGTCACCAACGGCTGATCGGGATCCCCTTCGAGGAAGGTGACGAGCACTTCCATACCGATCCGCGGAATGGCGATGGCGCCATATCGATCACCCGCCCAACTCGAAGAGACACGCATCCAGCAGCTGGTTTTGTCATCCGCCACCCCTTCGCGGTCCCAGTGGAATTGCACTTTGATGCGGCCGTATTGGTCGCAGTGGATTTCTTCGCCTTTGGGACCGGTGACCATGGCGGTCTGGCTGCCGAGGACGCGTGGCTTTGGGTGTTCCAGCGCGGGGCGGTAGAACACGGCCCATGGGGTGGCGAGGAAACGGTTGCGATAGCCTTGGTGGAAGTCGTCTTTGTTGTCGGTGGTGTCGCTGGTCACGCCTTCTTCGAGCACTTGCGGCTGTTTGCCTTCGTGGACGACTTCGGTGAGCAGCCAGAGGTCGTTCCACTCGGTGCGCGGGTGGTCGGAGATTTCCAGGAAGTGGCCGCTGACGAGGGTGGTCTGGTCGCCATGGCCTTCGGCTTGCTGGTAGTCGGCGCGGTGGCGTTCCAGGGCGCGCTGGCTGAGGAATTTGCCGCGCGCGCGGTCGAGGAAGCGGCCGGGGTAGTCGTAGTCTTCGAGGTCCGGTTCGGTGCTTTCGCCGTCGGGTTTGCCGTCGGGTTTGCCGTCGGGTTTATAGCCGGCTTCAAGTTGCAGGCGCGGTTTTTCGAAGTCGTAGTCGCGGCGGGTAGTCCGACTGGTGCGGGTCTCCAGGCGCAGTTTGAAGCCTTTGATCACTGGCTCGTCGGCGACCATGCCACTGCCTTGCACATAAGCGGTGGGCTGGCCGAGTTTCGGGAACACCGTTTGATCGTCACCGAATACCAATAAATGACCTTTGGAGGTGTGCTGGAAGTGGTAGTGAATGCCTTCCTCCTCGCACAGGCGCTGGACGAAGTGCAGGTCGGTTTCGTCGTATTGCACGCAGTAGTCGCGGTCCGGGCACGGGGTGCTCAACTGGAAGCGGTAGGCGTTGCCTTTGATGCCGTGTTCTTCGAGGATCAGCGCGATGATTTTCGGCGCCGACATCTGCTGGTAGATGCGCTGGTTGGTGCGGTGATGCAGGTATTGCAGGTGCGGCACCAGGGAGACTTTGTAGCGGGTCAGGCGCTTGCCGGCGTCACCTTGGGCGACGCGGTAAATCTGGCCGTGGATGCCGGAACCCTTTGGGTCGAATGCGAGGAACGCCTGTTTGTGCAGGAGCTTTTCCAGGTCCAGGTCGGGGTTTTCGCTGACCAGTTCCAGGTCGAAGCGATACGGCTGGCTAATGCCTTCGGTGCCGGTGAACGACAGCACTTGCAGGTCGCCGACGTAGTCTTCGACGGTGAGGCTGAAGTGCGTTTCGTTAGCTGAGTTGAACATTGCTTGCTCCCTGTTCGGTAGTCATCCGTTACGCCCGCAGTCGAAGGCGTTGCAGCAAAGACGAAGTGGCGCCCATAGCGTCACGCAGTTGGGCGGCAGTGATTGTTCGATCTGCCGCATCGAAAGCCAGCGCCTTTCGCAGGGCTGACCAGCAGTGTTTCGGTAGATTTCGAGGTGCGTGCAGCTCGCGGTCGAGGTGCGCGTCGCGGGCCTCGATCGACGACAAGCGGCGGAACGGGTGTTTGCCGCCCGCCAGTTCGTAGATCACGCAGGCCACGCCGTACACGTCCGCGCTGGTCGACAGCGGCTGGCCTTCGAGCAGTTCGGGGGCGGCGTAGCCGGGGGTCCAGGCGTTGAAGCGGTTGCGGCTCAGGTGCGGCAGGCCGGGCAGGATGCCCTCTTCTGCCTGGCCGAGGCCGAAGTCGAAGAGGCGCACGCCTTCTTCGCTGAGCATGACGTTGCTCGGTTTCATGTCGCCGTGCAGCACGCCGCGAGCGTGGGCGTAGGCCAGCGCGTCGAGCAGCGGCAGCGCGATGTCGCGCAGTTCTTTCCACGGCAGACCCAGGGGCCGCTCGCAGAGTAATTTGTCCAGGGTCAGCCCACGCATGAGTTCCATGGTGATGAAGGCGCGCTGGCAGTCGGTGTCCACTTCAAAGGTGTGCGGTCGCAGCACGTTGTTGTGGCGCAGGCGTCGGGTCAGGGCGAACTCGCTGTAGAGCAAGGCGCTGGCGTCCGGCGATTCGGCAAATTCTTCGCTGAGGATTTTCAGCGCGATGTAAGGGTCGGGATCGCCGAACTGTTCATGCAGCAGATCCCGCGCACGGTAAACCGCGCCCATGCCACCGGCACCGAGCAGGCGCTCGATGCGGTAACGCCCTGCGAGCACGTCCGGCAGTTCGCCGATACTGGCCCGGGTCGGCGCCAGCGCAGGCTCGGCCTTATGCGGCTTTCCGTTTAGAGGCTTTCCGTTTAAAGGCTTGGCGAAGGCGAAGTAAGTCAGGTTATTGGCTTCTTCCTCGGTCACCAGCAGGTCGTCGGTCGGTGGCATGAGTTCAGTCATTGGCGGATCACCACGGCAGTCAGATTGTCCCGGGCCGAGCCACGCAGAGCGCCGTCGAACAGACGCTCCAGCGCAACGTGCGGCGCGGTCAGGCTCAGGGCGTTGCCCAGGGCATCGCTCGTCAGCCCTTGATACAAACCGTCGCTGCACAGCAAAAACGCATCGCCGGGATAGACCTCGAGTTCGAGCACATCCAGGGTCAGTTGCTCGGCAGCCCCGACCGCACGGGTCAGGGCGTGGGCGGCAGGATGAGCCTGGGCTTGCTCGACGCTCATGTTCTGTTCGTCGATCAGTTGCTGTTGCAGCGAATGGTCCTTGGACAGCTGATACAAACGCTGGCCACGCCACAGGTAGCAACGGCTGTCGCCGGCCCAGATGCAGGCCGCGCGATTACCTTCCACCAGCAGCGCCACCACGGTGCTGCCCATGATGCTGTCATGGCGCCCGGCGGTGACGGTCAACTCCTGACCCAAGCGGCGGTTGAGCCAGTGCAGGCACTGGCGAATACCTTTGAGTCGTTCGTCGAAGTCGTCCTGCACCGGCAGTTCCGCCAGGCTGGCGACGATCAACTGGCTGGCGATGTCGCCGCCCTGATGACCGCCCATGCCGTCCGCGACCACCCACAGCCCCTGCTGTGGGCAGTCCAGGAAAGCATCTTCGTTGCGCGCCCGAACCTTGCCGGCGTCGGTACGCGCAGCGCTGCGCCAGGGACTGGCAACCAGCATCAGAGCTGCACCGGCATACGGAAGGTACGCAGCACGCCCATATCGAACGGGTTCGGCGTGCGCTGGCTCGACAGCAAGTAGTTGGCCCGCAGGCCACCCACGTCAGCCTTGAGCACCAGCACGTCGCGACCGGTCAGGTACTCGGTCTGCATCAGGTCGAACAGACGGAACAGCGACCATGGGCCGGTGTTCTTCTCGATGCCGATCGGGCGGCCGGCCATTTTGTCGAGGACCAGGCTGGTGCGACCGTCTTCAGCGTCGGTCGGCCATTTGAACGACACCGGTACGATCGGGCCGTGACGGTATTCAATGGTCTTGTCGCCAAACTTGAACTCGGAACGGCTGACGGCCGGGTCGAGGGTGTACGGCTCCAGTTTGAACTGCACTTGCGGCTCGGCCGGGTTGATCGAGAAGAAGCTCTGGCGGATCACTTGTGCCGCGGCCATCTGGTCGAGGTAGACCTTGGAGATCGGCATGCTGTGACCGTCGATGCTGCGCAGACGGTAGTTGCCTGGATCGCCACTCACGAACGGACGCATGTAGGTTTCAAAGAAGCGATCGTTGATGCCCTGTGCCTTGAAGAACTCGCGGAAGTCACTGATCGCAACGTCGCTGGTGCTGTGGGCGCTGAACGGGTAACGCTTGTTGATCGCCTTGCCGTAGAAGCTGTACAGCTCGCTCTGATAACGCTGGTTCAGGTACTGGTAGGAATCGTTGAGCACCAGACGCCAGGTGTCTTCAGCCAGCACGTTGAACCACACACTTACCGGACGCGGTAGACGGTTCGACGCGTTGCGCAAGTTGCTCAGCGCATCACGCTGGCCGCTCATGCGAGTCTTGGCCATTTCGAACGCTGCCTGGTCCGGCGCGCTGGCACGGGCCAGGCTTGCCAGTTGCAGTTGCAGGTCGTTAAGCGCCGTCAGGGCCGGGGTCAAATCAGCAGCCGGGCCGTTGTTGTCGTCCAGCAAACGGTGCAGCGGTTCGAAGCGGCGTTGCAGGGATTTCTTTGCGGTGTCGGGCAGGTTTTTGATCGCGGCCATGTCCGAAGCCTGGTCTGCTGCGGCAGACGCCAGTTTGCCCAGTTTGCCCAACTTGCCTTTCTGCTCTCCCAGCGCTGCAGCGGCATCAGCGGCTTGATCAACCGGCTCGGCTTCTGCCTGAAAACGGGTGTTCTCGCGCACTTCCACCAGCAGTTGCAGCACCGGGGAATTGGCAGAAGTCAGGCCCGCCAGTTGCTCGGCGCCCTCGCCCGCATCGTTGATCGGTGGCAAGGCAACCTGGCCGACCGCTTCACTCCAGAAGTTGGCGTAGTCGCGGAAGTACAGTTGCTCCAGTTCGACCATCAGGCGACGCAAGTCCATGCCGCTGATGCCCGAGCCTTCGCCCAGCACCCAGTTGTCACGCAGGATATCGGTGACCAGCGCAGAGCCCTGAACCGAGAAGTACTGCTGATAACCCTGTTGGGTGTAGAACCCAGGGATCACGTATTCGGTGCCGACAAACAGCGCACCCTGTGGGCCCAAGTGTTGGCTCAAACGGTATTCCGGCAGGTTGCGGGCCTGCTCGCGCAGCATCCGGTAAACCACGTTGGCCAGCGACTCGCTGCGCAACACCTGACGCGCCTGGGCCACCAGTTGATCGTTCAGTGGGTAGATAAACGGCTGCTTGAGCAAACGCTCGAAGTGCGTGTTCAAACCGTTCTGCACCGACGTGTTGCCCGCGTAACGCTGGGACCATTCACTGGCAACCCAATCCTTGAGCCACGGGCCGTCGCGACGGTCTTTCATGTTCAACATCAGGTACGCACGCAGGCTGTTGAGCAGGCGTTCGCGGTCCTTCATGTTGGCGCGGATCTGCCCTTCCAGCAGGGTCGCAACCTTCGGCAGCAGTTGCGCTTCAAGCTCACGCTCGTAGGCCTCCTTGACCACCGGGTTGACCTCTTCGCCTTGGTACAGGCCGCCACGTTCGTGGTACGACACGTCACCTTTTTTCGGGAAGACCTGAGTCGCCGCATAGCTGGTGTCGAGGGTCTTGAGCACTGCCATGGAATCATCACGCGCGGTCAGGGCCGAGCGCTGTTGAGTCCAGCTTTGTGCCAGGTTACGCAGGTTTTCCAGACGCTCATAGTTGGCCGAGAAACCGCCAGCCCACAGCATGCCAAACAGCGCCAGTGCCGCCAGTGCGCCCACGTACAGGGCACGTTGGCCCCAATGGATGCGGCTGCGTTCGCGCTTGTCCAGACCGGCCAGATCGGCCTCGGGGAAAATCACCCGGCTGAGCAAATGGTGAATGAACCGCGAACGGCCGCTGCGCAGGGTCGGCAGCACGCCAGCGTTCATGCCCAGGTTCGCGCCGATGCCGGCGGTGGTCTGGTCCATCTCTTGCGTCAGGTGCGGTGCGCTGGTCAGGTAGAAACCGCGCAACTGGCTGACACGCTGGTAGCGGTTGCCGGTGAACGCCATGTCGACGAACAGGCACAGGCGCTCGCCGATCTGCCCCAGTTGGTGCGGGAAGTCGAGGATGCGGCCACGGCGCTGGGTGTCGCGCTCCTGGTGCATGCGCATGATCACCTGGCTGTTCAGGCGACGCAGCAGCTCTTCGAACTCGGCGCGCAGCACGGCCACGTCAGTACCGCTCTGCTCTTTGCGGAAGCTGGTGCCGAGTACCTGATCGCTTTCTTCGCGGGTCAGTTGATCGAAGAATTCGTCGAAACCGAGCAGGCGATCGGCCTTGCTCAATACCAGATAAATCGGCACGTCGACGTGCAGTTTCTGATGCACGTCTTGCAGGCGCGCACGCACCTGGCGGGCCAGGGTATCGATGTCCTGCTCACTGCCACCGGTGAGGGTTTCCACCGGGATGGTCACCAGCACGCCGTTCAAGGGACGGTTGCGGCGACGCTTGCGCAACAGGTCGAGCAAAGTGCTCCAGGCGCTGCCATCGACTTCGGCATCCGGCTGGGTCAGGTAACGTCCGGCGGTGTCGATCAGCACGCCGTGATCGGCGAAGTACCAGTCGCAATGCCGAGTGCCGAGGGTGTCGCGGGTGAGTTTGCGGTCGATCTTGTTGATCGGAAACTCAAGGCCCGAGAAGTCCAACAGGCTGGTCTTGCCGCTGCCCTGCGGGCCGATCAGCAAGTACCACGGCAAATCACTGCGCCAGCGCTCGCTGCGACCGCGATAAAGGCTCGAGGTCTTCAGGGTTTTCAGGGCGTCCTTGAAACGCACCTTCAACTCTTTCTGCTCTTCGTCGATCAGCTCTTCACGGCGAATACGGTCCTGGCCGTCTTCGGTTTCTTCCACAGCCTTTTTACGCACACCGGCGCGCCAGCTGACGAAGACCATGGTCAGGCCCCAGATCAGGAACAACGCACTGATGGTCAGCAGGCGGGAGGTCGAACCTTCCCAGAACTTGTAGTCATTGACCGCCAGCAGTGGCCCGACGAACCACACCAACAGCGCGACGAACAGCACCAGCAGCAGGGTCCAGACCCAGGTCTGGCGCAGGAATGCGCCGACTTTCTTGAAAAACTTTTTCATCACACGTCCCTGTTTACGGCTGCGACTGCGGCGGGACCGCGGCCGGATCTAGCTGCTGATAAGGTTGCAGAACGGTTTCGCGTTGCTCGCCCAGCACCCAGGCGAAGCCCGAGTACATCACCACCAGGCAGACCACGGTGAACAGCACCACCATCCACGCCGGCACGATGCGCACCAGGCTACGACGCTGATCGTTCAAGCCTTCCCAATGCGGCGACAGCTCACGAGGAACATCGCCGCGCAGTTGACGAATCTGCCGATACAAGGCGTCGCGGATGCCTTCGAGTTCAAGCATGCCGCGCGCTTGCACCCGGTACTTGCCTTCGAAACCGAGGGACAGGCACAGGTACATCAGCTCCAGCATCGGCAGGTGCTTGACCGGGTTTTTCGACAGGCGATCCAGCAGCTGGAAGAACTTCTCGCCACCGAAGGTTTCGTTGTGGAAGCTGCTGAGCAGGCTCATTTGCGACCACTCGCTTTCGTTGCCCCACGGCGTGGTGACGACAGCTTCGTCGACCACGGTGCACAGCACATAACGGGCGGCCATTACCTGGCTGCTTTCGGCGCCGTTGTGCAGCGCACGCACTTCAAACAGCTTCAGCCCGGCGGTCAGTCGCTCGTTGAGCGCGTACAGGTCTTCGCGGGTGTCGCTGTGCTTCAGGCGAACCACTTCCGACAGCAGTTCGGACGCAGCGGCCACCAGCGAATTGAGGCTGATGTTGAACGCTTCGGCCGGGCGCAGGCGCGCCGCGTAGATCATCCGTTCTTCCAGCTGCTCGAAACGCGGCGGTGCAGCGAAGTCCGTCAGCGGACTCGACGCCGGGCCGTGGCCCTGGCGGTCGAGCAGGACGGTTTTGTCGTCCTGGTTATATTCCATGTCCTTGATCATGTCGGTCAGTTCCTGATGGCCCAGAATTTCAGTTCAAGCTCGGCGAATTCGCCGGACACGTGGAACGCGAAGCCGCCGGAGCGCTCGAGTTGCGCCAGGTCTTCGGAACTGAGTTCGAGGATGAAATAGGTTTTGTTGGAGTGGAACGCGATCTGCCGTGGGGCCACCGGCAACGGTTTGACCTTGATGCCCGGCAGATGCAGGTTGACCAGTTGGCGGATGCGCTCCACGGGGCCGACCTTGAGGTGCGCCGGCAAGCGATGGCGCAGTTCTTCGGAGTCGCAGTTGGCACTGGCCGCAAGCACGAACGAGGCCGAGCCCAACAGTTTGTGGTCGTGCAACGGCGACACGATGATCCCGTACTGACGCGCTTGCAGCACCAGTTCGATGGCGTGCTGTTCAAGCACCATCGACAGCACCTGACGAATCGCTTCCATCAGTTTGCGGAAGCTCGCGCCCTGATCGCTGTGCTGGTAACGGCTGTCCAGACGCGGGCGCTTGCTCTCGCTGGAAAACGTCGCCAGATCGCCGAGCATGGTCAGCAGCGTGCGGTACAACTCTTCCGGGTGCACCTGTTCCAGGCCGAGATAATGGCGCAGCAGCATTTCGGTGCGGTTGATCAGTTGCAGCATCATGAAGTCGCCGATTTCCGCGCCACCGACCTTACCGTTGGAGCTGATCCGGTCGGCAATGGTATCGCCCCGGTGGCCGAGCATGCTGATGACTTCTTTGAGGCACGACAGCAGGTAGCTGGACGAATGCGCCTGAATGTAGGTCGGCACGAAGTCGGGGTCGAGGCTGATCACGCCGTCGGGCGTGGTGTCGAGCACTTCGCAGATTTTCAGCTTCACGTAGGCCTGGTCGCTCTGCTGCTCGCCGAGCAACAGTTTGAAGTCCGGACGACCGCAGCTGACCTGGCTGGCGGAGTCGTCGCCGGCGTTGGAGTCGGCGACTTCCGCGTCGTACGCGGTGTAGCGCGCCAGCACGTCGGATTGCTCCGGGCGGCGAGACTCGATGTGGTTACCGGTCACCAGTGGCAGCGCCAGGTAGATTGGCGTGTTGCCAGTGTTCGGCGGCACGTCCAGGGCCAACGGCTCGGTGTTGCCGCCGAGTTCGAACAGGCTGCCGTCCGGCAGAATCCCCGAGGCCTGGCTGATCACCAGTTTGCCCATGTTGAGGAACTGCAAGTCGATTTCCAGGTTGAGGAAGCCCCAGATGTAGCTGCCCAGCAACTGGGTACGGGTCTTCATCTGGTGGTCGTAGTAACGATCGTTGTGCTGGAAGTGCTGCGGACGCAACAGCATGCCTTCCTGCCAAATGACTTTATGGGAATTCATGATCAGTCATCCGCCTTGGCGAGCGTTTCATGGGTATTGCGGATGCCGGCCTGATCGAGGGTCAGGTCAGCCACGGTGACTTCCAGCGGAGTGATTTGCACTGTGTAGCGCCATTTGGTTTCCGGCAGGTCGCGGTAGGCCGCGAGTACGCCGACGTAACGGCTACCCTCCTCCACGCTGAGCTTGAGCTCGATGGTTTCACCCGGACGCAGTTCGAGCTCTTCGCTGGCAACCAGGTCCGGGACCAGAGACTCCTTGGCGCGTTCATAGAGGCTGAAGAAATCAGCGTTCTCGAACGTCACCGGGTGCTTGAGCTCCAACAGGCGCACGACAATCGGCGACGGACGACCGTTGAGGTCCGGGTTCAGCTGATCGCTGGCGGTCAGCTTCAGGTTGAGTTTGGTCACGGTGGAATACGGCGACAGCGACGAGCAACCGGCCAACAGCACAAGGGCAGCGAACGCAGTCAGCGTCTTGTAAAAAGCGGTGGAACAGCGAGACATGCGCATCATCCTTGGTGGTCGGTGTGAAGGGTGGAAATCAGGCGGATCTGTTCTTCGTAAGCCTGAGCGAAGTCGCGGGCCAGCAGGCGCTCGCTCCAGTCATCGTCCTGACGCAGGGCCTGGTGATAACGCCCGTAAGCTCTCCAGCGACTGCCGGAGGTGGCGAGCAACGGTTTGTTGTCGCGCTCGAAACGCAGGGTCAGCTGTTGCGGCGAGAAGTGCTCCAGGGTGCCGCGAACGGCGGCGCGGCTGGCGGTCAGCAACGCCACCTGATGCGCCTGCAAATCGCGGAACGCACGGGAGATCGCTTGCTCCGCCGGCAACTGGCCCGGCTTGTTACCCTGCAACAGAATGCCCAGCGCTTCACCGGCATCGACGGCGAATTTCAGCGGATTCTTGTGGGTACCTTGCACGGTGGTCTGGGCCAGGCGCAGTTCGTTTTTCAGTTCACTGCGGGTGCGCAGGCTCTGCTGCAAACCGCCGACGCTTTGCTTGAGCAGGCGCGCGGCGTTCAGGGCCAGGGCTTCGCGGGCGTCGTGGTCGAGGCCTTTGAGGTCCACGCCCAACGCTGCACCGAAGTGCTCCCAGAACCCTTCGCTCTGACGCTCGACCGCTTTTGGCGGAGGGGCTGGCACAGGTTCTGCCGGGGCGTCGATCAGCTCCGGCACCATCAGGCTTTCCATGTCGATGCGCGCATAGTCGGCACGCTGACGGGTGTCTTCGATGGTGGTGCTCGGGGAAATCAGTTCGTCGATTTCCGAGTACACGCGCTCTTGCTGGTCGAGGGCATTGAGCGGGTCGAGGTCGAGGAACGCATCGTCCGGAATGATGCTGCCAGCAGCCTGCGGACGACCGACTTCGACGTCGAATGTCGCCGGGTCGCGTACCAGTCGCGCACGGATCTCGAAGTCACCCAGCACATACACGCTGCCGTGCTCGATGCGCATTGGCTCGCCCTTGCGCAGGCGCGCGCCGCTTTCGCTGTCCTGGATACCGTTGCTGCTGGTATCGGTCAGGAAAAACGTGCCTTCGCGGTAGCTGATCACCGCGTGGTGGTTGGACAGGTGACGCTTGCGGTCGGGAATGATCCAGTCGCAATCCTCGCCCCGGCCGATTACGCCACCGGCCTGTTTGAAGGTCTTCTGGCACAAATCCGTGGGCACGAACTGCTTGGTGTTCAGCATTTCGAAAACCAGTTCCATGGTGATACTCCTTGCGGTCACTTGCCGCGATTGACCGCCTGCGGATCACCCAATGGGCGATAGGTGTTGTCGTTGTATTTGTAATTGCCGCTACAGCCGCCGAGGCCGCATAGAACGACGAGGGTCAGCAGGACGGCTTGCCAGTGACGAACAGACATCAGAGGGTCTCCAGGGGTAGACAAAGCACAAAGCGCCGACCCGTTTGGGCGGCGCTATAAGAAGCGAATGAGGTGAGATCGACGGTCTTTTGCCTACCCATCGAAATCACCCAAGTTGATATTCAGGCGCCCGAGGCGGTACAGCAGCGTGCGCCGTGGCAACCCGAGTTCGCGGGCGGCGAGGGTCTGGTTGCCGTCGTTTTTGCGCAGGCAATCGAGGAGCAAACTACGTTCGACCTGCTCCAGGCGTTCACGCAGGTTCAAGCCGCTGTTGTCTTCCGGCATGGCTTCCATGCGCAGGGAGAAATGCTCGGCCAGCAACTCGCTGCCTTCGCACAGCAATACCGCGCGTTCGACCAGACCTTTGAGTTCGCGAACGTTGCCGGGAAACGCATAACCGGACAGGTGATCCAGCGCCGCGTCGGACCAACGCACCGCATCCCGTTGCAAGAAGGCGCAGGCCTTGTCGGCGAAGTGTCGCGCCAGGTCGAGGATGTCGCCTTCGCGCTGACGCAACGCCGGCAACTCGATCGGGAATTGCGCGAGGCGGTAGTACAAGTCCTCGCGGAATTTGCCTTCGCTGACCAGCACCGACAAATCCCGGTGCGTCGCGGCGATGATGCGCACGTCGATTTTGTGGGTGTCATTGGAACCCAACGGGCGGATCTCGCCTTCCTGCAACACACGCAGCAACTTGGCTTGCAGGGACAACGGCATGTCGCCGATTTCATCGAGCAACAAGGTGCCGCCATTGGCCGCGTCGAACAGCCCGGCACGGTCGCGGTCGGCGCCGGTGAAGGCGCCTTTGCGGTAGCCGAACAGCTCGCTTTCCAGCAGGTTCTCGGGGAACGCCGCGCAGTTCTGCACGATGAACGCCTGGGACCGTCGCGGGCCGCAATCGTGAATCGCCCGCGCGACCACTTCCTTGCCGGTGCCGGTTTCGCCGCGCAGCAGCACGGTGTAAGGGCTGTGCAGGACTTTGCTGATCAGCGAATAGGTCTGGCGCATCGCCGCGCTCTTGCCGATCAGGCCATAACCGCTGGCGCTCGGGACATTGACCGGTGCCGGTCGAACATCGCCGCTCGGCTGGCGCAAACGCTGCAGCAAGTGCAGTTGACCGAGCACGAACGAGCCCAATTGACTGAGGGAATCGGCAAAGCCTTGCAGGTCGATGTCCCGGCGACTGGCGCACAGCAGCAATCCTTCGACAGCCTTTTGCTGATTGACCAACGGCACGCACAACAGCGACTGCCAAGGCGTGGCCTGAGGCGGCAGGAAACTGGTTTCGTGCAGGCTGCCGCTCAGCTCGCTGAGGTACACCACACGGTTCTGGCACAAGGCGAACTGCAGCAGTTGTTCACCGTTGTAATCCGCCGGCAGGCTCGCCCCTTCCCGGGGTTGCAGAATGCCGTTCAGGCACTCGGCGTTCATCCCCAGGCAGGTGTGGGTCGCATCCAGCAAATACAACTGCGCTAGTTCGCAACCGCTGAGTTCGGCCAACCCGCGCACGAAGTCACCCAGCAACGCAGCACCGTCCGCCGCGCGCGACAGGCTGGCGAATTGCGCCAGCAAGGCTTCGGCATAAACCAGCGGTTGCGGCACTTGAGTGAACATCACACCCACCTCAGGCGAACTCGCACATCACGCTGGCGTCGCCGTCGAGCGTCGCATGCACGCGCTTGAGGCTTTCGCCGGTAGCCATTGCATCGAGCAAACGGTCAGCCACCAACGGCAGCACGTGCAGGTCGAGCAAGTGGTCGATCAGACGCGCGCCGCTGTCGCTTTGGGTGCAGCGTTCGGCCAAGTGATCGACGAGGTCCTGGGAGTAAGTGAAATCGAGCTGACGACGGTTCAGGCGCTCGCCCAAACGACCCAGTTTGATTTCGATCAGCTCGCGCAGCACCGGGCCACCGACCGGGTAGTAAGGCACCACGCGCATGCGCGCCAGCAACGCCGGTTTGAAGTGCTTGCTGAGCACCGGGCGAATGGTTTCTTCGAGGACTTCGGCGGTAGGACGCGCACCGTTTTCGCAGAGTTCGCTGATGCGGTCGCTGCCCAGGTTCGAGGTCATCAGGATCAACGTGTTGCGGAAGTCGATCTCGCGACCTTCCCCGTCGTTGGCCACGCCTTTGTCGAAGATTTGGTAGAACAGGTTGAGCACGTCCGGGTCGGCTTTCTCGACTTCATCGAGCAACACCACCGAGTACGGTTTTTGGCGCACGGCTTCGGTGAGCATGCCGCCCTCGCCATAACCGACGTAGCCCGGCGGCGCACCGATCAGGCGCGAGACAGTGTGCTTCTCCTGGAACTCGGACATGTTGATGGTGGTGATGAAGCGATCACCGCCGTACAGCAAATCGGCGAGGGCCAGCGCGGTTTCGGTTTTACCAACACCGCTCGGGCCCACCAGCAGGAACACGCCGACCGGTGCATCCGGTTTGTTGAGGCCAGCGGCAGTGGCGCGCATCGAACGGTCGAGGGCATGAACCGCTTGTTCCTGACCACGAATACGGGTGCGCAGGTCGGTGGCGAAACTCGCGACCTTGGCGTTGTGTTCGCGGGCCAGTTGCGCCAATGGCACACCGGTCCAGGCGCTGATCACTTCGGCCACCAGACGCGGGCAGACTTCGAAACTCACCAGACGTTCTTTGACTTGCAGTTCAGTCAGGGTTTTGTGCGTTTCGTTAAGCGCGGCTTCCAGCGCTTCGACGGTTTGGGTTTCGTCGACTGGCACTTCAAGGGTTTCGATAACGGTGCCTTCGGCGTCCTCTTCAACCGTTACGGTTGGCTCGACAGCAGCGACCTCACGAGCCTTGGCCAATTGCTGACGCAGGTCCAGCAGGCCCTCAGCCAATTCTTTCTGCTCGGTCCAGAGGGTTTCCAGCGCAACCCTTTCGTCATCGGCAGCAGCCAGGCGATCTTCCAAAGCGTCCAGCGCTTCGTGATCGATCAGCAAACCGGCCTCGGCGTCGCGACGCAGGGCCTGACGCTGACGGCCACCTTCGGCCAGTTCGCCACGCAGGCGCTCCAGGCTTTCCGGGGCGGCGGCGAGGCTGATGCGCACGCGGGCGCACGCGGTATCGAGTACGTCGACGGCTTTGTCCGGCAGCTGACGACCCGCCAGGTAACGGGCAGACAACTCGGCCGCTGCAACCACTGCGTCATCGCGCAGGTAGATGCCGTGGCTCTTCTCATAGACCTGAGCCAAACCACGCAGGATGGTCACCGCTTCGCTGACGGTCGGTTCGTGCAGTTGCACCGGCTGGAAGCGACGGGCCAGGGCCGGGTCTTTCTCGAAGTATTTTTTGTACTCCGCCCAGGTGGTGGCGGCGATGGTGCGCAACTCGCCACGGGCCAGGGCCGGTTTCAGCAAGTTGGCCGCGTCGGAACCACCGGCATTACCGCCCGCGCCGATCAAAGTGTGGGCTTCGTCGATGAACAGGATGATCGGTTTCGGCGAGGCTTTGACTTCGTCGATCACGCCTTTGAGGCGACGTTCGAATTCACCTTTGACGCTGGCGCCAGCCTGCAACAGGCCCATGTCCAGCGACAGCAATTCGACGCCTTTGAGTACCTGCGGCACTTCACCGGCTGCGATGCGCGAGGCCAGGCCTTCGACGATGGCGGTTTTGCCGACGCCGGCTTCACCAACCACAATCGGGTTGTTCTTGCGCCGACGGGCGAGGATGTCGACCATCTGGCGGATCGCGCCATCGCGGCACAGCACCGGGTCGAGTTTACCGTCGCGGGCCTGTTGGGTCAGGTTATGGGTGAAGCGCTCCAGCAGCGATTCGCCCGGCACGGCGGGTTTGCCGGTGGCCGGTTGTTCCTTCTGCGACAGGGCGAATTCTTTCAGGCGCTCGATGTTCAGCTTGGCCAGCAACGACTGATACCGGCTGCCGGCGTAACGCATCGGGTTGCGCAACAATGCGAGAATCAACGCGGCTTGCTCGACCTGACTCTGGCCCAATTCGAGGTTGGCCACCAGCAAGGCGTCTTGCAGCCACTGCACCAGTTCCGGGGCAAACACCGGGTTGCGCGAGGCGCTGTGCTCGACCCGCGATTGCAGGGCGGCGCTCAGTTCGCCGGCATCCACTTCGGCATCTTGCAGCGCGCGGGCGAGCAGGCCTTGCGGGCGCTCCAGCAGGCCCAGCAGCAAGTCTTCGACGAGGATCTTGCTGCCGCCACGGGCGACGCAGCGTTCGGCAGAACTTTCCAGATCACGACGGGTTTCGGCGTCCAGCGCCTGGATAAGTTGTTGCAGGTCTACGTTGATCATGTGTCATCTGTCCTTAATGAGTTTTGCTGCCCAGGGTCACCACGCCGTCCGCTTTTTCGCGGCCCAGCCAACTGGTCCACCCCAGGCGACAGGCGTTCTGCTCACCGATGCGCAGTTCGCGGATTTCTTCCTGGCGCAACACCAGGCGAATGTCGTAATCGAGCGGGTCACGCAGGGTGAACCGCACCAGCGCGCACAGCGGCTGGTAGCCGAAACCGATCGGCAGGAATTCGTGAAAGCGTTGCCAGTCGAGCTCGCGGATGTGAATGCGGAATTTGCCGCTGCGATCACGCACGTGTTCGCCCAGCACCAGGTCTTCGCCGAGCATGCTGTTGGCGCGACCCAAGCGATTGCGCTGCTCGTCGAGGATTTCGACGCGGCGCTCGATGCACTGCTCGATGGTCAGCTCGGCGTGCTTGAAGTAGTAACGCAGCACCGCTTCGATCAGCGCCGCCGAGTGCGCGCGCAAGCTGAGCAGGCCGAGGTAGGGCAGCAGGCGCTTCCAGTTCAGCTCCTGAGCCTTGCGAATCTCTTCGCCACCGAGGCCGATCAACGCAAACAACTGCGCCGAAAACGGATCGAGCGCGCCGCTTTGGAAACTTGCGCGGTAGCGATATTTTTTCCAGATCGGCAGCATCAGCCGTTGCAGGCGATGGTGGAACAGGTCAAGGAAGTTGCGGGTCGGGTTGCCGTCTTCGCTGTCGCCCAGGGCCTGTTCGCCGTAGAACGCCGGCAGCGGCGAACCCGAACCGACCAGGCCGATCAGGTTGAAACGCAAGCGCGCACGCATCTGCCCATGCTCTTTGAAAAACTCCACGCGATCGACGTCACTGCCCGGGAAACCCAGGCTCGGATTGGCCTGGAATTCCAGCTGGTCGTACAGGTCGTCTTCGCTCAGGTACGGGTGCGCCTCGCGCAGCCGGTCAACCACCAGCAGCACGGCCTGAAACAGCGAGTACTCGCGTATTACCCGGGTCAGCCCGCTTAAAGCAGGGGCTGCAGGCCCATACGTGGTGTCCATTGGTACACCTCTCCCTGTGTGCTTTTTACTCGCAGCTCGTGGAACGAATTGAGACTGGCGTAAAGCGCGAAAAACTCGTTAAGAACCGAAGCGAACACGAACAGGTCGCCCTCGCCGATATACCCTTCCGGGTCGATGGTCAGCTCGGTGCGCAAGCCGCGCACCGGCAAGCCACGGTGCAAGCGGTCAACGTGGTGGTGCTTGATGTGCTTGAGGCCGCCGAGCAGGCGTTTGCTGACTTTTTCCGCGTGTTGGTCGTAGTAGCGCGGCAGGTCGTAGGTTTCGAGAATCACCTTCAACGCATTGACGTCGGCCAACGACAGGTAGTTAAGCGACATGTTGCTGATCAGCTTCCAGAGGAAGTCACGGTTCAGCGGCGGCGCGAAACTCGAGGTGGCCGGAGTGATATTGCGGAAGCTCAAAAACTCCGGCGTCTCTTCGCAGGCCATGCAGATGTCGCCGAGCTTGAGCTTGCGCGGCAGGTTCTGGTTGGTGCACATCAGCTCGATCGACAGGGTTTCATGGGCTTCGGTGTGGCGGATGCCGAAGCTCAGGTAGGTGTCGAGGCCGTCGTGCAGCAAGGACGAACGCTGGCGGATGCTGTAATGCGGACGGCTGGTGGGCACGTCGAAACTCGGGTCGTGCTCGAAGGATTCGAACGGCACGTACTCCTGATAACCGAGGCCGCCGGGTTTCCAGCCGGTCACGGTTTCCACTGAGAACACGCCGCAGTTTTCCAGGTCGTATTCGGCCGGCAACAGCAGGTATTCGTCCTGCTTGCCATCGAGGCGAATCGGCAGCGCATCGTGCTCGAACAGGTTAACGATCGGCGTGCAGTAGAGCTTCACGTTGTCCAGGGTCGGACGCATACGCATGATGCCGCTCTTGCGAATATCGAAGCGCAACTCCAGGCCGCGCATCTGCTTCAACGTGTCTTCCGGCAGCGCCTTGAGCAGGTCCAGACCGCTGACGTCAACGAACAGGAACTTATCCTGAAAGGCGAAATACTCCTGCAAATAGCGATAGCCGCGGAAGGTGTTCAGCGGATACGGAATCAACGCTTCTTCCTCGGCAAACCCCACCGGCTGGACGCGGTCGCCAGGCATCTTGAACGCCATCGGCTGGCCGTTCACACCGTTGATGGGCTTGCCGGCGCCGTCCAGCGGGATCAACTCGATGCCTTCAAGGTTGCGCAACAGGCTCAGGTAAAGCATCTGACTGATGTAGCGCTCACCGGCGAAGTGCAGGCGCAGACGGCTCAGCTCCAACTCACCCAAGTGACCATCAGCGCTCATCTCCAGACGCAGGCTCAACAGCGAACCGTCGCCCTTCACCGAATAGGTCAGCGCCGCCAGATCCAGCGCCTGGACTTCAGTCGGGTAGCACGTGCGGAAGCGGCAACGCACGTCATCGACCGGCACACTCTCGACCGGTGTATCGCGCTCGACCCTCAACGCAGGTCCGGAACGCTTCAATGGGTCAAACTGCAAAATGCTGAACGCCGGCAGCGGCCGCATGTAGTTCGGCCACAGCAACTGCATCAGGGAATGGCTGAGTTCCGGCAACTCGTCGTCGAGCTTCTGCCGCAGGCGGCCGGTCAGGAACGCGAAGCCCTCCAGCAACCGCTCCACATCCGGATCCCGCCCGGCCTGCCCAAGGAAAGGCGCCAACGCCGGGCTACGCTCGGCGAAACGACGACCTAACTGGCGAAGTGCGGTGAGTTCGCTTTGGTAGTAGTGGTTAAAGGACATGGGGTAGCTGCCTGGTGTTGAATTCGGGTGAGCTCGGTACGTGCTTCGACGCGGTATTCATATTCATGCGGACGGTCGATTCAGGAAGTAAGTGCCGATGCTGTGCATCACCGCAAAGCCCATCAAGGTGACAAATGTCAGCGTGCGGTGAAGCTTCGAGTTCCGGCTCGCAGCGCGCAGACCCGTCAGGGCCAAGATCAGCGCCATCAACGCAAAGCTTCCGAACAAATCGCTGTCGGCCAAGCCGGTCAGATACATTTCCATTTCTGTGTTCATGAAAAAAACGTCCTGTAGAGCGCAACCGTCAGACCTGAAACCACATAGCCGGTGAGGAGCAGATAGGCAGCCACCATCCAGTTGTTCAGGACCACATATCCGACACACCACTCGGTATGGAAAAACAGGCACGGAGACGAGCCGACGTTTTTGTTCATGCCGGACTCAAATTCGCGTAGTAGGAGCCGGCGAGTTCCATCACAACAACGCTCATCAACACCACAAACGTCAGCGCGCGATGCAGC
Source organism: Pseudomonas sp. MDT1-85 (assembly GCF_054898065.1). NCBI lineage: Bacteria > Pseudomonadati > Pseudomonadota > Gammaproteobacteria > Pseudomonadales > Pseudomonadaceae > Pseudomonas > Pseudomonas sp. MDT1-85. The sequence goes on from NZ_CM142715.1 coordinate 108,093, forward strand.
AGCGACTCTCGGAATCCACGACGAAGCCCGGTCAGAATCAGCACAAGGCACAGCAATGCCAGAGCGCCAAACAAATTGCTGTCGGCTACAACGGCCAGGTAGCCTTCTAGTTCACCGTTCACAAGCATGTTCGTCAGTCTTCCATGTGGACGTAGGGCGTGTTACTGATAAAAATGTTTAACCAATGCCATTCCCATCGGGGCATGGCTATATCAAATGTTTTTTCATTCTTATTGAAATACAGCCAGGAAACTCCAACCATTTTATCGTTTTCCACAGATTGCATATCCAACGACTGTGTTGAGTACAGAGGTGTGCGATAAACTTCCTTCGGATGTTCCCTGTCAGTGACTCTCAGATAAGCCATCCCCCCCAGAGTCACAATGCGACCAACGCGAACGTTCTCGATAATGTACCGACCTGAAGGGCTCACAAGCATCGAGCTGGCTGGATAACCAAGCATCGCCTTCACAACGAAAAAAACCGTACCAACAATAACAATCAACACCACCAACCCGCGCACGCTTCTTTTATTCAAAAAAGCAAAGAACCTACTTACACCACTCATTTTTCGGCCTCCCCTGGTGATACAGCATTCGAGGGCGAACTTAATATGAATCGACTTAGCCAATTATTTGACCATGTGTCATTTTCCAACACAAAAAATTTTCCTTTAATGTTGAAATGAACCTTTCCAACGACCACCTCTTCAGGGGTTTCATCAACATTCATTGCCAACATTTTTGTTGGATACAACGGGCTTCGTTTGATTTTGCCTGGCGCATCTTGATCTGTGATTCGCAAATAAGAAACATCCTCTGCTGTCAACAGCCCCTTCACGGATACCCGCTCCACGATGAACTGTCGCGAGGGACTCAACGCAATAACATCGGGACGTCGCAGGGGGAGAGTGTCAAGAACAAACCAAAACACGCCTAGAGCCCCCAACAGCAGGGCTACGATAGCGAAGCAGGCCAATTTCCAACGCATGTTCAACCTGAGATTTCCACGACAGTACGGGGGATATCTTCATACTGGATGTCCGAAAAAATACGGAAATCACCGCCTTTCCCGTGTTGCGCTCTGTACTCAACAAAATCGTTGTTTTGCACTAAATAGTAACGCTTACTTTCAACCTCCTGAAACAAGGCAGCCATGTCCTCTGGGGAAATTGCGGAATTTTCTGAAACCGAGGCCTGCATGGAGGCCATATTAGTATTACTTGCCAATGCCGCCGCTGGATTCGCTATTCCATCAAAGTTCCAGAACCCGAGAGGTTGACTGACACTGGTGTCGTTCCCGTCAGTAAAATCGTAACTGTCTTCGGCATAAAATCCGAGCCGATCAACAATGAACTCAATCTTCTTATCTGCAATAATTACCTCACCTTCGGCAATTACTCGCAGATTGAAATTTGCCAGTGCCGCTCGTAGCTCGTCGACCGACCCAACCTTGTATTGGTCCATTATCACAGGCAGCGTATTGGTAGCCTTGAATTTCTCGGCCTCAGCTGCGTTACCATTAAACTTGATCGGATATCGCCCAGAAGGACTATTTGCAAACTTCTCCGTAAATCTTGTTTGCATGAGGGTTGTGGCGTTTGGGCTATTCCACTTTGTTTTAAGTTCTACCTGTATTTTTTTTGCCCGGTCGAACTTCATCAGCCAATCCATCTTGATGATGGATGTTTCGAGATATTCGGCTGGCACAGCCTTCTTGTGATCCTTTGTTAATTCATCCATTCCGCCATTTTCAGTGCCCCACGGTTTACCCTTGAACCAGTGATCCATTAAATCGGCGGCGACGGGCCACTGCATTTTTCGCATTGCGTCAGGGATGTCGGAAACTCCAAACTTGCGCGCAGTAACAGCCGACTGACCAGTCTTGTTACTCGCAGGAGTCATGCTTGCAGTCACTGCTGTACCCGCCATTTCAACATCCTTTGCAATAGTAAAAATCAGCAATTCAGGTATGCGTACGTTGTTTACGCAATCGCGATCTTCGTTTGTTGCTCAATCACCAACTCAACGGCTTCCGCTGTTGCGGAGAAAACGCGCTGAGTCTTTCCATCCTTATCGGTCACGCCATTGATGATCTTTCCTGAGGCGGTTTTAAGCGTGTATTCCACCCCAGCGAGCGGCGTCCCGGTGTCCTGGCAATTGATCACAAAGTGCTCGTTGAAAGGCCACTGAATCTCAACCGGCAATGGCGGAACAAACGGCACCGACGTATGCGAGTTCCCAATAATCACCGTCGAAGACCCAGCCGTAACCTTATTGCCATGAGTACCAACAGAACCCACCGTTGCCGCCGGTTTCCCATTGATCAAAACGGTCGTCGCAAGATCGCCAACCAACGCACCACCACACGCCGAAGCATCGCCTTGGCTGGCGGCTGCGAGGCCGTCGAAGAACACGTCGCCGGACCCGGCGACGATCGGGTTGGTGCCGTGGCCGGGGAGCGGGCAAGCGGTGGGGTCGGTGACGCGTGCTGCTGGTTTGCCGGACATCGGAGTCTCCTTAGTTGACCTTGACTTGACCGCTGCCATCCAAGCGCGCGGCGAAACTGACCTGACGCTTGAAACCATCAACTTCCAGCAGGCCTTCGATGCTGAAGGACAGGCGAAGCTGATCGTTGTCACGCGGCAGGGAGATGACACGCACATTGCTCAGGCGTGGCTCGTAGGCTTCGATGAAGCTTTCGATGGCCAAGCGGGCCTGACTCAGGGAGTCGTGCAGGCTCAGGCGCATGTCATTGAGATCGGGTAGCCCGTAATCGGACAGCGTTTGCACGCTGCCCGCACGGGTGCTGAGCATCTTGGCCAGATGGGCAGCCACCGACGCCATGGCGGATACCTCGCGGCTCCAGCCGACGCGTTTGTCCGCGTCGCCACCCAGGCGTTCGAAAAGGCTGCCGTATCCAGTCATGAGTTAGGCTCCGCTTACTCTTTGTCCAGCTTGCCAACCAGCGACAGGGTGAAATCGGCACCCATGTACTTGAAGTGCGGGCGCACGTTCAGGCTGACGCGGTACCAGCCAGGCTCGCCTTCAACATCGCTGACGATGATTTGCGCAGCGCGCAGTGGACGACGGCCACGAACTTCGGCGCTTGGGTTTTCCTGGTCGGCCACGTACTGGCGGATCCACTTGTTGAGTTCCAGCTCGAGGTCGGTACGTTCTTTCCACGAACCGAGTTGCTCGCGCTGCAGCACTTTCAAGTAGTGAGCCAGGCGGTTGACAATCATCATGTACGGCAGTTGGGTGCCGAGCTTGTAGTTCAGCTCTGCAGCCTTGCCTTCAGCACTGATGCCGAAGAACTTCGGCTTCTGCACCGAGCTTGCGGAGAAGAACGCCGCGTTGTCGGAGCCTTTGCGCATGGTCAGGGAGATGAAACCTTCCTCGGCCAGTTCGTATTCACGACGGTCGCTGACCAGTACTTCGGTCGGGATCTTGGTTTCGATTTCGCCCATGCTTTCGAAGTGGTGCAACGGCAGGTCTTCAACCGCGCCACCGCTCTGCGGGCCGATGATGTTCGGGCACCAGCGGAATTTGGCGAAGCTGTCGGTCAGCTTGGTGCCGAACGCGTAGGCAGTGTTGCCCCACAGGTAGTGCTCGTGGCTGTTGGCGACGGTTTCTTTGTACACGAACGATTTGACCGGGTTTTCTTCCGGATCGTACGGGTTACGCAGCAGGAAACGCGGCACGGTCAGGCCAACGTAACGGGAGTCTTCCGACTGGCGGAAGCTCTGCCATTTGGCGAATTGCGGGCCTTCGAAGTGATCTTTCAGATCTTTCAGATCCGGCAGACCGGTGAAGCTTTCCAGGCCGAAGAATTTCGGGCCGGCAGCCGCGATGAACGGTGCGTGCGACATGCAGGCAACGCTGGACACGTACTGCATCAGTTTCACGTCCGGCGAGCTTGGGGACATGAAGTAGTTAGCGATGATCGCACCAACCGGCTGACCACCGAACTGACCGTATTCAGCGGTGTAGATGTGCTTGTACAAGCCAGCCTGCATCACTTCCGGCGAATCTTCAAAATCGTCCAGCAGGTCTTCTTTGGAGACGTTGAGGATTTCGATCTTGATGTTTTCGCGGAAGTTGGTGCGGTCGACCAGCAACTGCAGGCCACGCCACGACGATTCCAGGGACTGGAAGGCCGGGTGGTGCAGGATTTCGTCCATCTGGCGGCTGAGCTTGGCATCGATCTCGGCGATCATGCGGTCAACCATGGCCTTCTTGACTGGCTCACCGTTGTTCTGCGGCTTGAGCAGCTCTTCGATGAAGGCCGACACACCGCGCTTGGCGATGTCGTAGGCTTCGTCGTCCGGCGTCAGGCGGGTTTCGGCGATGATGCTGTCGAGAATGCTGTATTCGCCGTTCTCTTTGCTCTTTTGCTGTGCTGCGCTAGTGCTCATTGTTGGCTTCCTTGACTGATAGAGGCTCAGACGTTTTGGGCGGCGTCCTGGGCTGCGGCGTTCAGGCCCAGTTCACCCAGTACGCGACCGCGGGATTCGTCGTCGGCGAGCACGCCTTCGATGGCTTTGCGGAACGCAGGCGCGTTACCCAGCGGGCCTTTGAGGGCCACCAGCGCGTCGCGCAGTTCCATCAGTTTTTTCAGCTCAGGCACTTGCTCGACCAGCGAGGCCGGGTTGAAGTCCTTCATCGAGTTGACGCGCAGTTGCACGGCCAGTTCTTCAGTGTCGCTTTCTTCCTGAAGACGGTTCGGCACGCTCAGCGTCAGGCTCAGCTCTTGCTTGGCCAGCACTTCGTCGAAGGTCATCTTGTCGATGCTGATCGGCTTGCGATCTTCGACTTTGCGTTCGTCCTTGCGGTGGGTGTAGTCACCGATTGCCAGTAGTTTCAGCGGCAGTTCAATCTCTTCCTGAGCACCGCCGGTGGCGGGTTTGAAGGTGACGTTGATGCGTTCCTTGGGGGCTACCGAGCCTTCTTTGGCCATGGCTTTTCTCCTTGCGGTTGTGGCCCTGGGGCCTATTCGAGTACCACTTCGAGATCGAGGTGGCACAGCCTGCGATAAATCTCTTCCTTGCGTTCACGCACTGCATGGTTCTGCGGTAACAACTCGCAGCAGCTATGCAGCAAATGCAGCACTTGCAGCGCAAGATCGGGCTCCCAGGCGTGCAGGCCTGAGTCCTGTAATGTTTGGTCGAGGGTTTCGAGTTGGGTCTTGGCCAGTTCGTATTTCTTGGCCATGAAACACAGCCGCGCGAGGGCGAACTGCCAGAAAAATCGGACCCGCCCGCCGTGAGCACTTTGCAAGCCTTGCTTGAGGATCTGCACGGCGGCCTTGAGGCCGTCCTTGCGCAGAGTCGGCAAGACTTCTTCCAGGGCCAGTTCCCAGGCCGGCTGGGTATCGGCGACTTCGACCTTGCGCGGCGCACTGGCGCTTTGCAGGTGCGGCATGACGTTGGCGCCGATCCAGGCGCGGGTGGCCGGATCGGCGAACGGCGCGCCGTCATGGAAACGCAATTCGATGATGCCGGGCAGGCGCTGAACCAACAGCGCGAAGTGGATTTCCACTTCGCGCATCGCCATCTCGGCATTCAGCCCCTGAAGGCATTCCCAGACCATTCGCTGGCCATCGAACCAGAACGGCGCCTTCGCGAGGCTCGCCTCCAGCTCTACCAGCAGGTCAGCGTATTTCCCCTGGTCGTAGCGGTCCTGATAGGACTTGAGCTTGTCGGCAGGCAAACCGCGCAGAACGGTGATCTGTTCGGCGTTGCGCTCGGGCACCGCGTCGATGGGCAGCCACAACAGCGTGCGATTGAGGCGCAGGGCGCGTAGATCAGTAGCCTTCTGCTTGAGCCACCAGGCACACAATGGACGGGCGTTTTCCTGCTGGGCGCGCAGGGCCTTGTGGGCTTCTTTCTCGTTGTCGATTGGGGCGCCAGGGGTGAACAGCTGGGTCGCGGCCTGTTTGACCTGAGCCACCGCGGCGCCCACCACACCGGGTTCCGGCTGATTGTCAGCGGCGCGCTGGACCAGGTTTTTCAAGCGACGGGAGATCGGCAACAGCAACGGCGCGTCATCGCCCAGATGCTCGGTGCACGCAGCATCAAGGCCTTCCAGGTGCTCCACCAGACGGCGGAACAGCGGCAGTTGCTCTTTGATCGCGACGTTTTCGTTCAGCACCTGCTCAAGACGCGGCACCAACCAACTGATGGCAGCGGAGCGAGTGCGGGCCTTGTTCGGATGAACCTCGGCCCAATGGTTTTCACAGAGATGGTGCAACAAACCGAGGCCGGCCAGCAGCCCCTGAAAGGATTCGCGCTGGTACAGCGCCCAGGTCAACCACGCGCCGACACGCAAATCCTTGGATTGGGTGCGCAGCAGGTTTTCACTGTTTTCGCGGATTTTCAGCCAGTCAATCTGACCGCTTTCGTGCATGGATGAGGCTTTACCCAGCTCGCTTTCCAACGCCTCGTATTCGCTCGAGAAACGAACGTCCTCGCCCGCGAAATTCTCTTTGGAAACAGAGGCTTTTGCGAGTTCAAGGTAATGAGCGGAAAGTTTGCTTGAGTAGGACATCCGTGACCTTTAATTAGGATTACAGTCATGCGGCCATTGGAGTTGAAATGGCGCCGGACAGTATCAAAGAGCTGCGATGAGTCTCATCCAATTGAGTTCGCGCTCTTTCAAGGCGCGCATCCTAATCACAATGATGGCCACTAGCAAGCATCCAGTTAAACAACAAGACGACGTGTTCTCTGTTGCTTGTAGGAGATCACCCTATATGTGGCAGGGGATTCCCTGACGTCGGCTTGCCATTCCCGTCTTCGGCGCATCGCCCTGTAACCGTTGAGCCAGAGCGGTTCGTCAGGCCTGCTTGTAAGCACTGAAAACTCAACCCCCTGAAGCAGGACCAAGCATGACAAAAATAAGGAACGATAAATGTAGGAGTTTTCCGAAAAGTTACAGTCATCCATGAACAAAAGGATGAAGGACAACGAACACTTAAAAAATGACATCATTATGATGGCACCTTATATGTATCGATATTCACCCAATAAAGCCATGGACAATTCAATCAATACACTCTGCTTTCCAATGTGTACTAATCAGCCCACACCAAACTGTATATAAAAGGAAACGACACTCACAAAAAATGGGCACCCGATTCAATCGGCATGCCCATTTTTCAATACGGTTCTCCCCGCTTTTCAGGGAGTTCGCCGCAATTATGGATTAACGCTGTCCTTCAACGACTTGCCTGGCTTGAACGCAACAGTGTTGCTGGCCTTGATTTTGACTGGCTCACCGGTCTGCGGGTTTTTGCCCGTACGTGCACCGCGATGGCGTTGCAGGAAAGTCCCGAAGCCCACCAGCGTGACGCTGTCTTTGCGGTGCAGAGCGCCGGTAATTTCTTCGAGAACGGCGTTGAGAACGCGGTTGGCCTGTTCTTTGGTGAGGTCTGCTTTTTCCGCGATTGCAGCGGCGAGTTCTGGTTTACGCATGAGTGAAGCCCCTTTGACGGTTTTTTGTTGTTATGTCCGTGCTGTTCTCGTTGGAACAGCGCCCAAGGCGCCGCAGGTGCTCTACTCTGCGGCAGACGGGAGTGAGAATGGCACGCGCTTAAGAGCGGCGCCAGTCTCCGCGCGACCTTTGCGGGGGCAAAAGCGGGGTGATTCCGACAGAACGACCGCTATTTACGCCAGCAAGGCTGGAAGCTCTTTGTTCAGAGCGAGTTTTTCCATTACCGCCGCCCCTGTCAGGGCATAGCCCAGCAGTTTGCCGGCGCTGTCGCGGCACAATACCTTGATGTCCGCGCCCTGCCCTTCGACCGTCCAGACGCCCTCCGCGCCCCGTGGCGGCGGCGAAACCACCAATGGGCAGACCGGGGTTTTCACGGTGATCGGCATCGGGCCATAACTCACCGCTGTAGGGTTGCCGGCGAGGGTTTGGGCCAGCGCTCTCGCACAGCTCATGAGGGGCATGACGTACAACAGATTCAGCCCATCGACCTCGGCGCAGTCGCCCAAGGCATAGATGTTGGCGTGAGAAGTTTTCAGATGACGGTCGACCACTACGCCACGGTTGACCTGCAGCCCGGCAGCAGCCGCCAGGTCGATGCGCGGGCGCAGACCGATGGCCGACACCACCACGTCGCACGGGATCACCTGGCCATCGGACAGATGCGCTTCCAACCCGTCTGCCACTCGTTGCAGGCGATGGAGCACCGGCCCGAGGTGGAAGCGCGCGCCCAGGCTTTCCAGGCCGGCCTGGACCGCAGCGGCCGCCGCTGGGTGCAGCAAGGTCGGCATGACCTGTTCGCACGGTGCAACCAGTTGCACCTCGTAACCGCCAAGGATGAGATCGTTGGCGAATTCGCAGCCGATCAAACCGGCGCCCAGCAGCAATACCCGACGCTTGCCGGCCGCAGCCGCGCGAAAGCGTGCGTAGCCTTCAAGATCATTGATCGGGAAAACGGCGTCAGCCGCGTCGCCTTCGATCGGCACCCGCACGGTTTCCGCGCCCCAGGCCAGGATCAGGTCGCGGTAGATCACCGCCTCTTCGCCGATCCACAGTCGTTTATGGCCCGGATCGATACCGCTGATGCGCGTGTGGGTGCGCACTTCGGCCTTCAATTGCTCGGCCATGGCGCCCGGTTCGGCCATGCTCAGGCCGTCGGCGTCTTTGTTCTTGCCGAAGCCGGTGGAGAGCATCGGCTTGGAGTAGGAGCGCCCATCATCGACGGTAATCAGCAGCAGGGGGGTTTCGCCATCGAGTTTGCGAAACTCCCGGGCCAGGTTGTAGCCGGCCAGCCCAGTGCCGACGATCACGACAGGTGCGTTCATTCCTTGCTCCTTTGACTCTTAGTTGATCTCGATCATTTCGAAATCCATCTTGCCCACGCCGCAATCCGGGCACAGCCAATCTTCCGGCACATCCTGCCACGGCGTGCCCGCCGCAATACCGTCGTCCGGCCAGCCCTCGGCTTCGTTATAGATCAGGCCGCAGACCACACATTGCCACTTTTTCATTCAGGTACTTCCTCAGATTCAGGCTTTTGCCGGCGCGAACGGTCGATAGGTGAAGTGTTGCCGTCCGGCTCAGGGGCGTTTTGTACTGATCGGGCCGTGCAGATGCAAGCCTGTTCGGCGTAACGGCGGGCCGGTCAATCAAAATCGGCGCCTGACATGGTAAGCTCGCCGCCTCATTTGCTGCCAATAATGACTCACTGTGCCGCACTCACCCCCCCCCCCAACGCCGGTCTGGCTCCCTCGAAGCCAACTGACGTCCCTCCCCGACACGTCTACGCTCGATTGGCTGTTCGATGAAGGGTCGCTGACTCGGCGTCTGATCCGCCTGTCGAATGATGGCTTCAGCGTCACGCCGCTGTTCGAAGGCTGGCAATCGCTGCGCGCCGACGAATGTGCGGCGCTGGAACTGGCCGAAGGCAGCGAAGGCTGGGTGCGCGAGGTGTATTTGCGCGGCCACGGTGAAGCCTGGGTGTTTGCCCGCAGCGTGGCGGCGCGTAGCGCGCTGCAGGGGGACGGGTTGCATATGGATGAATTGGGCAGCCGCTCGCTGGGCGAATTACTGTTTTGTGATCAGGCATTTCAGCGCCGGGCCATCGAGGTTTGTCACTATCCTCAAGCATGGTTACCAGTGGATGCCCGGGCGCCTGAACTGTGGGCCCGGCGCTCGCGTTTCCAGCGCGGTGCCTTGAGCGTGCTAGTGGCCGAGATTTTCCTGCCGACCTTGTGGAACGCCACCCGCGCCCATCCGGAGAACTGCTGATGTACCAAAGCCTGCTCAAGTCCCTGAACCGCGTGAATCCTCGGGCCTGGGATTTCATTCAGCTGACCCGCATGGATAAGCCGATCGGCATTTATTTGCTGCTGTGGCCAACGTTGTGGGCACTCTGGATTGCCGGTGAAGGCTCGCCGTCATTGGCCAATATCGTGATTTTCGTGCTCGGCGTGGTGCTGACCCGTGCCGGCGGTTGCGTGATCAATGATTGGGCAGACCGTAAGGTCGATGGCCACGTGAAACGCACCGAACAGCGGCCACTGGTAAGCGGCAAGATCAGTTCGAAAGAAGCGCTGGTGTTCTTCGCGATGCTGATGGGCGTGAGTTTCCTGCTGGTGTTGTGCACCAACGCAGCGACTGTCTGGCTGTCGCTGGGCGGTTTGGCCCTGGCCTTCACTTACCCGTTCATGAAGCGCTACACCTATTACCCGCAAGTGGTGCTGGGCGCGGCGTTCTCCTGGGGCATGCCGATGGCGTTCACCGCAGAAACCGGTGAACTGCCGGCGGCGGCCTGGTTGCTGTGGATCGCCAACCTGCTGGTGACCGTGGGCTACGACACCTATTACGCCATGACCGACCGCGACGATGACCTGAAGATCGGGGTGAAATCCACGGCGATTCTGTTTGGCGATGCCGACAGGGCGATCATTCTGACTTTGCAGGGGTTGGCGTTGGGATGCCTGCTGCTGGCGGGTTCGAAGTTCCAGCTCGGCGGCTGGTTCCATCTCGGGCTATTGGCGGCGGCGGGTTGTTTTGCATGGGAGTTCTGGTACACCCGCAGCAAGGACCGGATGCGCTGCTTCCAGGCGTTTTTGCACAATCACTGGGCGGGGTTGGCGATTTTTGTCGGGATTGTGCTGGATTACGCGTTGCGCTGAAGCGACTGACGCCTTCGCGGGCAAGCCTCGCTCCTACAGGAACGAGGCTGTGGCTCCTGAACTCGCTTACTTCTTCGGTCCTGTATTGGTGATGATGTGCCAGACATCTTTCATGCCGTCACCCTTCATTTCTCCAGGTTTTTCGTCCTTCATAAACGTATATAGCGGCTTACCGTCATAAGCCCATTGCATCGTGCCATCATCCCGTTTGATGGTCGTCCATTTGCCTTCGGCCTTGGCGCCCGCCGGGGCCATCATCGGTGGCCAGTTCTTGGCACAATCATCGTTACACATCGACTTGCCGCCCGTGTCCTTGTCGAACGTGTAAACGGTCATACCCTTATGGTCGACCATCATGTCGCCTTTCATCATCGCCGGTTCGGCGGCGAAAGCCATCGTCGGCAAAATCAAGGCAGCGGCCAACATCAGGGTTTTGAAGGAAAAAGTGTGCGGTGCCATGGAAACCTTCCTTTTGTGGTTGTCAGGATTCGGACTTAGAGCTTAGTTCAGGATCACGCCAATCGCAGGACGGCTAAAATACTGTCACACGACTGCAATAATTCCGTTATCTAATGCGGCGCAAGACAGTTAAATGACAAGAGGATTAACGCATGGTTGGCAGGAGCATTCTGATCGTCGACGACGAAGCGCCCATTCGCGAAATGATCGCCGTTGCGTTGGAAATGGCCGGCTATGACTGCCTGGAGGCAGAGAACTCGCAGCAGGCCCATGCCATTATCGTCGACCGCAAACCGGACCTCATCCTGCTCGACTGGATGCTGCCCGGCACTTCCGGCATCGAGTTGGCCCGCCGCCTCAAGCGAGATGAGCTGACCGGGGATATCCCGATCATCATGCTCACCGCCAAGGGCGAAGAGGACAACAAGATCCAGGGCCTGGAAGTCGGCGCTGACGACTACATCACCAAACCGTTTTCCCCCCGCGAACTGGTGGCGCGCCTCAAAGCCGTACTGCGCCGCGCGGGACCGACCGATGGCGAAGCGCCGATCGAAGTCGGTGGACTGCTGCTGGACCCGATCAGCCACCGCGTGACCATCGACGGCAAACCTGCCGAGATGGGCCCGACCGAATACCGTTTGCTGCAATTTTTCATGACCCACCAGGAACGTGCCTATACCCGTGGCCAGTTGCTGGATCAGGTCTGGGGCGGCAATGTCTATGTCGAAGAGCGCACGGTCGATGTGCACATCCGTCGCCTGCGCAAAGCCCTCGGCGATGCCTATGAAAATCTGGTACAAACCGTGCGCGGCACCGGCTACCGGTTTTCCACCAAGGCCTGAGCCGACCGCCAGATTCGCTGACAAGGACGCATTTTTCCGTGAACCAAAACTGGCATGGCACCCTGATTCGCCACATGCTGTTGCTGGTCACCGCCTGCTTGGTGATCGGTCTGATTTCCGGCTACTACGGCTGGAGCCTTGCCGTGGGCCTGGGCCTTTATCTGGCCTGGACCCTCAAGCAACTGCTGCGCCTGCACGAATGGCTGCGCCTGCACAAAGCCGATGAAGCACCGCCCGACGGCTACGGCCTGTGGGGTGAAGTGTTCGACAGCATCTACCACCTGCAACGCCGTGACCAACGGGTGCGCGGGCGCTTGCAAGCGGTGATCGACCGGGTCCAGGAATCCACCGCTGCGCTGAAAGACGCGGTGATCATGCTCGACAGCGACGGCAACCTGGAATGGTGGAACCGCGCCGCCGAAACCCTGCTGGGTCTCAAGACTCCTCAGGACAGTGGCCAGCCCGTGACCAACCTGGTGCGCCATCCGCGCTTCAAGGAATACTTCGAGCAGGACAGCTACGCCGAGCCATTGGAAATCCCCTCGCCGATCAATGATCGCCTGCGCATTCAGCTGTACATCACTCGCTACGGCAACAACGAACACTTGATGCTGGTGCGCGATGTGACGCGTATCCATCAGCTGGAACAGATGCGCAAAGACTTCATCGCCAACGTGTCCCACGAGCTGCGCACGCCTCTAACGGTGATCTGCGGCTATCTGGAAACGCTGCTCGATAACGTCGAAGAAGTGAATCCGCGCTGGACCCGTGCCCTGCAGCAGATGCAGCAGCAAGGCGGGCGCATGCAGACCTTGCTCAACGATTTGCTGCTGCTGGCCAAACTGGAAGCCACCGATTACCCGTCGGACAATCAACCGGTGTCCATCGACGGCCTGTTGCAATCGATCAAGGGCGACGCTCAGCAACTGTCCGGCCAAAAAAACCAGCACATCACCCTGGAAGCCGACCCGACGATTCTGCTCAAAGGCAGCGAAGCCGAATTGCGTAGCGCCTTTTCCAATCTGGTGTTCAACGCAGTGAAGTACACCCCGGCCGAAGGCAATATCCGCATTCGCTGGTGGGGCGACGATCAAGGCGCACACCTGAGCGTGCAGGATTCTGGGATCGGCATCGACAGCAAGCACTTGCCGCGCCTGACTGAACGCTTCTACCGCGTCGACTCCAGCCGCAACTCCAACACCGGCGGCACCGGGCTGGGGCTGGCCATCGTCAAACATGTGTTGCTGCGCCATCGGGCGCGTATGGAAATCAGCAGTGTGCCGGGCCACGGCAGCACGTTTATTTGCCATTTTGCGCCAGCCCAGGTGTCAAAATCCCGCGTCATCAGCGCCGCCGATTAATACCGGCCAGCACTCGCCACTAGGCAAGCCAAGAGTCAGCCGCTACATTGGCTGACTTGTGCCTGCCCTTCAGGCACTGTATTTCCTCCTTTTTTGAATACACGGAACCCGCAAAACTCCATCATGGACCCTTCCCCTGGCTTGACCCTCGCAACAATATTCGCCGATTTCGGCATGATTCTTTTTGCTCTGATCCTGGTTTTGCTCAACGGCTTTTTCGTTGCGGCGGAATTTGCCATGGTCAAATTACGCTCGACCCGGGTCGAAGCCATCGCAGAACAGCACGGCTGGCGCGGACACATCCTGCGCACCGTGCACAGTCAGCTCGATGCTTACCTGTCGGCGTGCCAATTGGGTATCACCCTCGCCTCCCTTGGCTTGGGCTGGGTCGGCGAACCGGCGTTCGCGCACCTTCTGGCACCTGTACTGACTGCCGTAGGCGTCGATTCCGCCGAAGTGGTCAAAGGCGTGTCGTTCTTTACGGCGTTCTTCATCATTTCGTACCTGCACATCGTGGTCGGCGAACTGGCCCCCAAATCCTGGGCCATCCGCAAGCCCGAGTTGCTGTCGCTCTGGACGGCGGTGCCGCTGTACCTGTTCTACTGGGCCATGTACCCGGCCATCTACCTGCTCAACGCCAGCGCCAACCAGATCCTGCGCATCGCAGGACAAGGTGAACCCGGCCCGCACCACGAGCACCATTACAGCCGTGAAGAACTGAAACTGATCCTGCACTCCAGCCGCGGCCAGGACCCGAGCGACCAAGGCATGCGCGTTCTGGCCTCGGCGGTGGAAATGGGCGAGCTGGAAGTGGTCGACTGGGCCAACTCCCGGGAAGACCTCGTGACGCTGGAGTTCAACGCACCGCTCAAGGAAATTCTGGCGATGTTCCGTCGCCACAAGTTCAGCCGCTACCCGGTGTACGACAGCGAGCGCCAGGAGTTCGTCGGCCTGCTGCACATCAAGGACTTGCTGCTGGAACTCGCGGCACTGGATCATATTCCCGAGTCGTTCAACCTCGCCGAACTGACCCGCCCGCTGGAGCGCGTGTCTCGCCACATGCCCCTGTCGCAGTTGCTGGAACAGTTTCGCAAGGGCGGTTCGCATTTCGCCGTGGTCGAGGAAGCCGACGGCAACATCATCGGCTACCTGACCATGGAAGACGTGCTGGAAGTGCTGGTCGGCGACATTCAGGACGAACACCGCAAGGCCGAACGCGGGATCCTCGCGTATCAGCCGGGCAAGCTGCTGGTGCGGGGCGATACGCCGCTGTTCAAGGTGGAACGCCTATTGGGCATCGACCTGGACCACATCGAAGCCGAAACCCTCGCCGGGCTGGTCTACGAAACCCTGAAACGGGTGCCGGAAGAGGAAGAAGTGCTGGAAGTCGAAGGCTTGCGGATCATCATCAAGAAGATGAAAGGGCCGAAGATCATTTTGGCCAAGGTGTTGATGCTGGATTAAGTGCAATGCGGGAAACCGCATTGCCCCTAAAAGATCGCAGCCTTCGGCAGCTCCTACAGGGGATTGGTGTATACCCGTAGGAGCTGCCGAAGGCTGCGATCTTTTGACTTTGATGTTTCACTGCTTGCCCAACGCAAAATTGGGCAACGCGCCTACCGGTTTATTGAACTGGTACGGAATCGATACCAGCCCCAACCCGGTATTGCGCTGCACCACGAAGTGCAGGTGCGGACCGCTGCTGTTGCCGGTATTGCCCGACAGCGCCAGTGCACTGCCCACCACCACTCGCTGACCTTCCCGCACGCTGACCGAACCTTGCTTGAGGTGCAGGTACACGCCCATGGTCCCGTCATCATGTAATACCCGCACGAAATTACCCGACGGATCATTGCCGCGCCCGGTCTGGCGATTCTCGGTTTTCACCACCATCCCGCCACGCGCCGCGATGATCGGCGTGCCTTCGGGCATGGCGATGTCCATCGCATAACGGTTCTTCGGCCCATAGTGGCTGTATTGGCCATTGGCGCCCTGACTCAGCCGAAACGGCCCACCGCGCCAGGGTAATGGATATCGATAGGCCATGGCGGCCCCTGCGGGGTCGCCCAGGGAATATTCGAACCTTGGGGTATACGTCAGCGGCCTTCCGGCCTTCGTCGCCTTGAGCAGCGCCAGACGAATGTTACTGCGCGCCGGCAGAACCCGACGGATCGGCCGGCTCGGCGCGCCGCTGACGTTATTGAGCCCGGCGAAACTCAGCTCGATCTCGACCGGTGCATACAGATCGTTACGCACGAACACACTGTCCATGCCCCTCTGCTTCTTGATATCGAGGTACACCTGCCGCTCGAGGCGTTCGACCATCCGGTCCCGAAAAACGAACACCTTCGCACCTTTGGTGGGGCGGTCGCTGTAAGAGACCACGCCACTGGCGTCGGTGGAGCGGTAAATCGTCATGGCCACAGCCGAGGTGGAGGCCATGAGCAGACCACAGAAAAACAGCAGGCGCGCGAGCATGGGCAAGATTCTGTCGAGTAAGGCCTGGAAAGGAGCCTAGCAGCTGAAATGGACCAGCGTAGTCGGCAGATGTTTCAGAATGGGTGGTTCAGGGGGATGTGTGGTGAATGTGATGGCCCCTTCGCGAGCAAGCCCGCTCCCACATTGGAATGCATTCCAATGTGGGAGCGGGCTTGCTCGCGAAGGCGGACTAACAGGCGACGCTATATCAAGCACCCGGCACAAAATGCTTCTGCGCGGTGCCACGGGCGATCAGGCGGGAAATGTAGTCGAGCTTCTGCGCATCCTGGTCGACAAAACGGAAAGTCAGTTGCAGCCACTCGCTGTCAGGTTTCGGCTCGAAGGCGACGATGGCATGCAGGTAGCCGTTGAGGCGGGCGATTTCGGCGTTATCGCCCTGTTCCAGGTCGAGCACGGCGCTGTCGAGGACTTGTGGCAGTGTGTCGGTGCGTTTCACCACCAGCAGCGCTTCCTTGATGCTCAAGGCCTTGATCACGCATTGCTGAGTGCCGCTCGGCAGGCGCAGTTGGCCTTGGCCACGACCGCCAACTGATGCTGCGGAGGCAGCAGGCGCCTTGACCGGCGGGCTGTTAAGCAGGCCGCGAGACGGTGCGGCAGCCGGGGCTGGCGCGGCGGCGACAGGTTTGGCGAACGGGTTGACCGGTGCTGCCGATGGCGCAGTGATCGCTGCCTTGCCGCCAGTGAGTGCGCTGAGGGAGTCGTTGCCGAACGCCGAGTTCATTTTGGTCGGCGCGCTGTTCATCAAGGTGTCGAGCTTGCCGACCTTGTTCAGCGCCTGCTTGACCTTGGTCAGCAGTTGCTCGTTGGTGAACGGCTTGCTGACGTAGCCGGAAACCCCGGCCTGGATCGCCTGGACGACGTTCTCTTTGTCGCCACGGCTGGTGACCATAACGAACGGCATGGTCTTGAGGTTGTCCTGTTCGCGGCACCAGGTCAGTAGTTCCAGACCGGACATTTCCGGCATTTCCCAGTCGCACAGAACCAGGTCGAACGCTTCTTTGGCCAGCATGGCCTGGGCCTTTTTGCCGTTGACTGCATCTTCGGTCCGGATTCCGGGGAAGTAGTTACGCAGGCACTTCTTCACCAGGTCACGAATGAACGACGCATCGTCCACGACCAACACACTGATCTTGCTCATCCAACCACCCCTTTAAAAATCCCGGCAAGCATAACGCTGGCTGATGGCACTTTGCCAAAACTCTTCAGTCACGCCGGGACTTTTCGTTCGCGGGTGCTGCTTTTAACGTCGACAACCACACACAAAAACGCCCGGCCAAAGGACCGGGCGTTTTTCTTGGGCAGTCTTACTTATCGTCAGCTTTGCCCGGAACATTAGCGGTTTCGGCACTTGTGCCTTCAACTTCTTCCTTCATGCGCTTGAGGCCCAGGTGACGCACGTCGGTGCCACGCACCAGGTAAATCACCAGTTCGGAGATGTTGCGCGCGTGGTCGCCGATTCGCTCCAGCGAGCGCAGCACCCAGATAATGCTCAAGACCCGCGAGATAGAGCGCGGGTCTTCCATCATGTAGGTGGCGAGTTCACGCAGTGCCGTCTTGTATTCGCGGTCGATGATCTTGTCGTACTGCGCCACCGACAACGCCAGGTCAGCGTCGAAGCGGGCAAACGCGTCCAGAGCATCGCGAACCATGTTGCGCACCTGGTCGCCAATGTGGCGAACCTCGACGTAACCGCGTGGCGCTTCGCCTTCTTCGCACAACTGAATGGCACGACGGGCGATCTTGGTGGCTTCGTCGCCGATGCGCTCCAGGTCGATCACCGATTTGGAGATGCTGATGATCAGACGCAAGTCCGACGCTGCCGGCTGACGACGAGCCAGAATGCGCAGGCATTCTTCGTCGATGTTGCGTTCCATCTGGTTGATCTGGTCGTCGATCTCACGCACTTGCTGGGCCAGACCGGAGTCGGCCTCGATCAGCGCGGTGACCGCGTCGTTGACCTGCTTCTCAACCAGCCCGCCCATGGCCAGGAGGTGGCTGCGAACTTCCTCCAGCTCAGCGTTGAACTGCGCGGAGATGTGATGGGTAAGGCCTTCTTTACTAATCATGTTGGCGTCCTTGGAGCGTCCGGTAAGGTGCGGTGAACCGCAGCGTCAGTTCAGTGAGCAACCACGGCTTCCTAGCCATAGCGACCGGTGATGTAGTCTTCGGTCTGCTTCTTCGCCGGATTGGTGAACAGGGTATCGGTGTCGCCGAATTCCACCAGTTTGCCCATGTACATGAACGCCGTGTAGTCGGAAACCCGCGCGGCCTGTTGCATGTTGTGGGTCACGATAACAATGGTGAACTTGGATTTCAGTTCGTAGATCAGCTCTTCGACTTTCAGCGTCGAGATCGGGTCGAGTGCCGAGCACGGTTCGTCGAGCAGCAGCACTTCCGGCTCTACGGCGATGGTGCGGGCAATCACCAGACGTTGCTGCTGACCACCGGACAGACCGAGCGCCGACTCGTGCAAACGGTCTTTGACTTCCTCCCACAGGGCCGCGCCTTTCAACGCCCACTCGACCGCTTCGTCGAGCACGCGCTTCTTGTTGATGCCCTGGATACGCAGGCCGTAAACCACGTTCTCGTAGATGGTTTTCGGGAACGGGTTAGGCTTCTGGAACACCATGCCGACACGACGACGCAGCTCGGCTACGTCTTCGCCCTTGCGGTAGATGTTGTTGCCGTAGAGGTTGATCTCGCCTTCTACGCGGCAGCCGTCCACCAGGTCGTTCATGCGGTTGAAGGTGCGCAGCAGCGTGGACTTGCCACAGCCGGACGGGCCGATGAAGGCGGTCACGCGCTGTTTCGGGATGTTCATGCTGACGTCGAACAGCGCCTGTTTGTCGCCGTAGAACAGATTCAGGCCCGGCACTTCGATGGCCACGGTTTCCTGCTCGAGACTCAGGCTCTGTTTGTCGCGGCCCAGGGCCGACATGTTGATGCCGTGGGTATGTGCTTCGTGCTGCATGGGAGGCTCCCTGTGCTAACAAATTCGGTTCGGTTTTTGTGGGAGCGAGCCTGCTCGCGATTCAGGCGATGCGGTTTAACTTGAAACCGCGGTGATGCCATCGCGAGCAGGCTCGCTCCCACATAGAAATCAGTGCTGCTTCAAATCAGCTATCCAGTGCTTTGTATTTTTCGCGCAGATGGTTACGGATATAAACGGCCGACAAGTTGAGCGTGGCAATCACCAGCACCAGCAGCAATGCAGTGGCGTACACCAGCGGCCGCGCGGCTTCGACGTTCGGGCTCTGGAAGCCAACGTCATAAATGTGGAAGCCCAAGTGCATGATCTTCTGGTCCAGGTGCAAGTACGGGTAGTTGCCGTCCAGCGGCAGCGACGGCGCCAGTTTCACTACGCCCACCAGCATCAGCGGCGCCACTTCCCCGGCGGCACGGGCCACGGCGAGGATCATGCCGGTCATCATCGCCGGGCTGGCCATTGGCAGCACGATCTTCCACAAAGTTTCAGCCTTGGTCGCGCCAAGGGCCAGCGAGCCTTCGCGAACGGTGCGAGGAATCCGCGCCAGGCCTTCTTCGGTGGCCACGATCACCACCGGCACCGCCAGCAGTGCCAGGGTCAGCGACGCCCAGAGCAGGCCCGGCGTACCGAAGGTCGGTGCCGGCAGTGCTTCAGGGAAGAACAACCGGTCGACCGAACCGCCGAGCACGTAAACGAAGAAGCCCAGACCGAACACGCCGTAAACAATGGCCGGAACACCCGCCAGGTTGTTCACCGCGATGCGGATCAGCCGCGTCATCGGCCCTTGCCGCGCATATTCACGCAGGTAAACCGCCGCCAGCACGCCGAACGGCGTCACGATCATCGCCATGATCAACGTCATCATCACGGTGCCGAAAATCGCCGGGAAAATCCCGCCTTCGGTGTTCGCTTCACGCGGGTCATCACTGAGGAATTCCCAGACCTTGCTGAAGTAGAAGCCGATCTTGGTGAGGGTGCCCATGCCGTTCGGCTGGTAGGCGTGAACCACTTTACCGATGCCGATCTCGACCTCTTTACCGTTCGCGTCGCGAGCGGTCAGGCTGTCGCGGTTGAACTGAGCGTGCAGATCATTCAGACGCGCTTCGATGTCCTGATAACGGGCATTCAACTCGGCGCGCTCGGACTCCAGGTCCGCTTGTGCGGCAGCGTCGAGACGGCCGGCCAGTTCCAGTTTGCGACCGTGCAGACGCACACGTTCGAGCCCTGCGTTGATCGCGCCGATGTCGACCTTTTCCAGAGTCTTGAGCTGTGCGGCGAGTTGGTTGACGCGTTCCACGCGTGCCTGCAACTCAGGCCATGCGGCCTCGCCTTCAGCAATGACCTTGCCATCCTGTTTGACGTTGACCAGGTAGCCGTAGAAGTTGCCCCACTCGCGACGCTCGACAGCCATCAGCTCAGGCGGGGTCGTTTGGTTAGTTAGCCACTCGCCGACAATCCAGGTGAAGTCAGTGCCGTTCAGATCACGGTTGCCGACCTTGATCAGCTCGCGCGTCATGAACTCCGGGCCCTGATCGGGCACCGGCAGGCCAGCGCTTTTCAGGCGCTCGCGTGGCACTTCTTCCTTCTGCACCACTTCGCCGATGACGAGGTGGTTGGCTTGACCTGGCACGTCGTAACTGGCGTGGATCAGGTCCGCCGGCCAGAAGTGACCCAGACCGCGCACGGCAATCACTGCCAGCAGGCCAATGGTCATGATGACTGCAATGGACACCGCGCCACCGCTGATCCAGACGCCGGGGGCGCCGCTCTTGAACCATCCATTCAGGGAGTTCTGTTTCACAGACTTCTACCTTTCTTAAAGCGACGAGTATTTCTTGCGCAGACGCTGACGAATCAGTTCCGCGAGGGTGTTCATGACGAAGGTGAACAACAACAGCACCAGCGCCGAGAGGAACAGCACGCGGTAGTGGCTGCCGCCGACTTCCGATTCGGGCATTTCCACTGCGACGTTGGCCGCCAGGGTGCGCAGGCCTTCGAACAGGTTCATTTCCATGACCGGGGTGTTACCAGTGGCCATCAGCACGATCATGGTTTCACCGACCGCGCGGCCCATGCCGATCATCAGCGCCGAGAAGATGCCCGGGCTGGCGGTGAGGATCACCACGCGCGTCATGGTCTGCCATGGCGTGGCACCGAGGGCCAGGGAGCCCAGGGTCAGGCCGCGAGGCACGCTGAACACGGCGTCTTCGGCGATGGAGTAGATGTTCGGAATGACCGCAAAGCCCATGGCCAGACCGACCACCAGAGCGTTGCGCTGGTCGTAGGTGATGCCCAGATCATGGGAGATCCACATGCGCATGTCGCCGCCGAAGAACCAGGTTTCCATGTACGGGCTCATGTACAGCGAGAACCAGCCCACAAACATGATCACCGGAATCAGGATCGCGCTTTCCCAGCCGTCCGGCACTTTCAGCCGAATGGACTCAGGCAGACGACTGAAGACGAACCCCGCCACCAGAATGCCGATCGGCAGGAGAATCAGCAGGCTGAAGATGCCCGGCAAATGCCCTTCCACATAAGGTGCGAGGAACAGGCCGGCGAAGAAACCGAGGATCACCGTCGGCATCGCTTCCATCAACTCGATCACCGGTTTGACCTTGCGGCGCATGCCCGGAGCCATGAAGTACGCGGTGTAGATCGCCGCGGCGACGGCCAGTGGCGCGGCCAGCAGCATGGCGTAGAACGCAGCTTTCAGGGTACCGAAGGTCAGCGGCGAGAGGCTCAGCTTGGGTTCGAAGTCGGTGTTGGCCGCGGTCGATTGCCAGACGTATTTAGGCTCGTCATAGTTTTCGTACCAGACTTTGCTCCACAACGCGCTCCACGAGACTTCCGGGTGCGGGTTGTCGAGCAGCAACGGTTGCAGCTTGCCGCCCTGCTCCACGATCACGCGGTTGGCCCGTGGCGACATGCCGAAAAGGCCTTGGCCGTCGACCACCTGGTCCACCAGCAAAGTGCGGTGAGCGGTGCTGTGGAACACGCCGAGCTTGCCAGATGCATCCAGGGCAACGAAGCCTTTGCGGCGCTCTTCGGCGGTGATTTCAACGATCGGCGTAGTGCCCATCTGGAAGGTACGGATCTGCTTGAGGCGTTGTTCGCCATCCGGATCGCGAGCCATGAACCACTGGGCGAGGCCGCCCTTGGAGTCGCCGACGATCAGCGAGATGCCGCCCAACAATTGAGTGCTGGCGGTCACTTCTGCATCGCCGTTTTCAAGCAACTTGTAGCGACCGTTGAGGCTCTTGTCGCGCAGGCTGAAAACGTCGGCCTGAGCACGGCCGTTGACTACGTACAGCCACTGCTGACGCGGGTCGACGAAGATGTTCTTCACCGGCTCGGCCATTTGCGGCAGGTCAATGCGCTTCTGCTCGCTGGTGATTTCGCCGGTCATCATGTTTTCTTCGCTGGTCAGCGACATAACGTGCAGCTGCGCACCAGAGGAACCGGCCAGCAGCAGGGTCGAATCATTAGCGTTGAGGCTGACATGCTCCAGAGCACCGCCCGCCTCGTTAAGCACAATGGGTGTTTCGCCGTACGGATATTCGATGGCCGGCGAGATGGTTTTCTTGCCTTCCGGATAACTGACTTTGTACGTGTGACGGAACACCAGCGCCTGACCGTTGGACAAACCCACCGCCACCAATGGCTGGCCGGGTTGATCTTCACCGATGGAGGTCACGCTGATGCCAGCCGGGATCGGCAGGTCGACACGGCGCAGCTCAGCGCCAGTGTCGATATCAAAGAACAATGCCTGGCCCTTGTCGGAAACCCGCATGGCGACCTGGTTCTGCTCTTCGAGGGAGATCATCAGCGGCTTGCCGGCGTCTTGCATCCAGGCGGGCGTAATGGCGTCTTTGGCGGTCAGGTCGGCACCCTGGAACAGCGGCGCGACGACGTAACCGAGGAAGAAAAAGATCAGGGTGATCGCGCCAAGAACGGCGAGGCCGCCGACGAGGACGTACCAGCGGGTCAGGCGATCTTTCAGCGCACGAATACGGCGCTTGCGTTGCAGCTCAGGCGTATTGAAGTCAATTCGCTTGGGGGGATTTGTAGTCATGGTGGAGTTGGCCAGATCATTCATGCGCACACCCTAGCGATCCTGTATGACAGAAAGATGACAATGCAGTGACGCAACAAATCCGCCGCCTATGGGAACAGGCAGCGGATCGGAAATTTGGGGGGGCCGGGTTGCCATCGTGGCAACCCTGAGCCTTTGTAGGAGCGAAGCTTGCTCGCGAAGGGATCGCCTCGGTTCTCCCTTGAAAACGCAGCGATCCCTTCGCGGGCAAGCCTCGCTCCTACACAGGTCCGGGTTTAGCCCGGACCTAGGGCTTTACTTTTTTACGACGTTGCCACCTTCCGACAGACCCAGGTCAGCCAATGCTTTGGCAGCAACCTTGGCTGGCAGCGGGATGTAGCCGTCTTTCACAACCACTTCCTGACCCTGTTTGGACAGAATCAGTTTCACGAACTCGGCTTCCAGCGGGGCCAGAGGCTTGTTCGGAGCCTTGTTGACGTAAACATAGAGGAAACGCGACAGCGGATACTTGCCGTTCAGCGCGTTTTCTTCAGTGTCTTCAACGAACTCGGTGCTGCCTTTCTTGGCCAGGGCCACGGTTTTCACGCTGGCGGTCTTGTAGCCGATGCCCGAGTAACCGACGCCGTTCAGCGAGGAGCTGATCGACTGCACGACCGAAGCCGAACCTGGTTGTTCGTTGACGTTTGGCTTGTAGTCGCCTTTGCACAGAGCTTCTTCTTTGAAGTAGCCATAAGTGCCGGATACCGAGTTACGACCGAACAGTTGCATCGGCTTGTTGGCCAGGTCGCCGGTCACACCCAGGTCGCCCCAGGTTTTCACGTCGGTTTTAGCGCCGCACAGACGCGTCGAGGAGAAAATCGCGTCGACCTGTTCCATGGTCAGGTGCTGGATCGGGTTGTCTTTGTGTACGAAGACAGCCAGGGCGTCCACGGCAACCGGAATAGCGGTTGGCTTGTAGCCGTATTTGGTTTCGAAGGC
Organism: Pseudomonas sp. MDT1-85; assembly: GCF_054898065.1. Classification (NCBI taxonomy): domain Bacteria; kingdom Pseudomonadati; phylum Pseudomonadota; class Gammaproteobacteria; order Pseudomonadales; family Pseudomonadaceae; genus Pseudomonas; species Pseudomonas sp. MDT1-85. Next base: position 131,926 of record NZ_CM142715.1, read on the forward strand.
TTGCAGCTCGTTGTCCTTCATCTTGCGGCTCATCGGGCCCAGGTTAGCGGTGCCTTCAGTCAGCGCAGGTGGCGCGGTGGAAGAACCGGCAGCCTGAATCTGGATGTTTACGTTCGGGTATTCTTTTTTGTAGTTCTCAGCCCACAGGGTCATGAGGTTAGCCAGGGTATCGGAGCCGACGCTGGACAGGTTGCCCGACACACCAGTGGTCTTGGTGTAGCTCGGGATAGCAGGGTCAACAGCGGCAACCGCATTGGCAGTCGCAACGCCAGCAGCGACAAAAGTCATTGCCGCCATCAAACGCTTCAGTTTCATGCCTTACTCCTAGCAGATAGGTGTGTTAAGTCGGGGCCAAGTATCAGCAGGCCGTGTGAACACTCTATGGCTGAAATATGACAATTGGATGAAAGGCCAGCATTTGGTTTTTCGCAGGTATACCGCGTTATCGTTCTTCGCGGGCAAGCCTCGCTCCTACAGGTCATGCGCCAATTTTGAAATGACGCTAATCCATGTAGGAGCGAGGCTTGCCCGCGAAGGCGTCGGCCGGCTTACCGCCCCTTCTTCCAGAGATACCCACCCACCACAATCCCGACGCCACAAATAATCGCCACGTAATAAGCCGGCCCCATCGGGCTTTCCTTCAAGAGCAACGTCACCACCATCGGCGTCAGGCCACCGAAAATCGCGTAAGCCAGGTTGTAGGAAAATGACAACCCGCTGAACCGCACCACCGCCGGGAAGGCTTTGACCATCACATACGGCACCGCACCGATGGTCCCGACCAATAAACCGGTCAGCGCATACATCGGGAACAGCCAGTCGGGATGGTTGAACAGGCTGTGATAAAACGTCCAAGAACTGATCAACAGCGCGGTGCTACCGAACACGAATATCCGACCGGCGCCGAAGCGGTCAGCCAATACACCGGAGGCCACACAGCCCAGGCTCAGGAACACGATCGCCAGGCTGTTGGCCTGCAACGCGGTAGTCGGCGAGAAGTGATAGACGGTCTGCAGCACGGTCGGTGTCATCAGGATGATCACGATGATGCCCGCGGACAGCAGCCAGGTCAGCAGCATGGAAATCAGAATCGCTCCACGATGGTCACGTAACACGGCGCGCAGCGGCACTTCCTCGGCCAGGGCCTTGCGCAACTGCAGTTCGGCGAACACCGGAGTTTCGTGGAGCCAGCGACGCAGATAGACCGAGAACAAGCCAAACACACCGCCCAGCAGGAACGGAATCCGCCAGGCGTAATCCGAGACTTCAACCGGCGTGTAAATGCTGTTGATTGCGGTAGCGACCAAGGAGCCCAAAAGAATACCGGCGGTCAGACCGCAGGTCAGCGTGCCGCAGGCATAACCGATGTGCCGCTGCGGCACGTGTTCGGAAACGAATACCCAGGCCCCAGGCACTTCACCGCCAATCGCCGCGCCCTGAATCACCCGCATCAGCAGCAACAGGATCGGCGCCCACATGCCAATCTGCGCATAGGTCGGTAGCAAGCCCATGATCAGGGTCGGCACTGCCATCATGAAAATGCTCAAGGTGAACATCTTCTTGCGTCCCAGCAGATCACCGAAGTGCGCCATGACGATGCCGCCCAGCGGCCGCGCCAGGTAGCCGGCGGCGAAGATGCCGAACGTCTGCATCAGGCGCAGCCATTCGGGCATGTCAGCGGGGAAAAACAGTTTGCCGACCACCGTGGCGAAGAAAACGAAAATGATGAAGTCGTAAAACTCCAGCGCGCCGCCCAGGGCAGACAGCGATAACGTCTTATAGTCGTTGCGGGTCAGCGGACGTGCGGATTGGGTGGGCTGCGCGATGCTCGAGGGCGCTGTGGTCATGGCAAGGGCTTCTCTTATAGTCGGATCTGCAACCTCGACAACGCTGGCAGAGGCTTGGGCAGGTTCGGCACGATAGCAAATTGTTCGAAAAAGCACATAGAGGCGCGTATTTGACGGTCAAAATGAGAACCGGACGGTCGTCTCGGAGTCTACCGATCGATATACTCGTAACATTGCAACGGCTTGTAAGGGGTTGCTGTGCGAAACCGTCGTTGGCACCTGTCAGCCGATTTCGCAGAGTTTCCCTTTAGGCGCCTTACGAAAAACGTGACGAACGTAGTATGTTCGGGGCTGAATCGTTTTTCCAAGGCTCCAGTGCGCAAAGTCGCCGAGCGAAGGTCAGGCAAGGCAAAAACAGGCGAGGACCGGCTGGGGTCGCACCCGACTTTACTGCTGTAAATGAGCGTCCGAGCCTGTTTTTAACGCAGCATGACCGAGCGCAGGCACTTTGCGCGCGGAGCCGTAAGACGGCTATTCAACCTGAAGTACAAATGAAGAGTCACGGGTCAGAGGCCCCCCCGGCATGATAGAGCTCGAACAAGAAGATCCAATCCCGCAAGGCGACCTGGCCCTGCAAATCACCGCGCTTCCGCGTGAAACCAATGGTTTTGGCGATATTTTCGGCGGCTGGCTGGTGGCGCAGATGGATTTGGCTGGCACTGCGATGGCCAGCAAGGTGGCTGGTGGCCGCGTGGCCACCGTGGCGATCGATCGAATGGCATTCCTGGTGCCGGTAGCGGTGGGGGCTCAGCTCTCCTTCTATACCCAGGCCCTGGAAATCGGCCGCAGCTCGATTCAGATGATGGTCGAAGTCTGGAGCGACGATCCACTGTCCAGCGAATGGCGTAAAGTCACCGAAGCCGTCTTCGTGTTCGTCGCCATCGACGGCAGCGGCCGCACTCGCTCGGTTCCGCCTAGAGCTCGTTAAAACGGAGCTCGTAAAAACCGGAGCCCGTAAAAAAGATGGGCGTTAAACCCGGCGACCGTTTTGCGGTCCATTGCAGTCCTGTTCCTGATCGAGAGTTGCCCCATGAGCACGCCCAACGTTGAAGCCGTGAAACTGGATGAACTGAACTGCTGGCGCATCCGCCACGGTCAGGCCGAATTACTGGTGGCCCAGCAAGGCGCGCACATCCTCAGTTATCAACTGGCCGGCGAGCCGCCGCTGATCTGGCTCAACGACGAAGCGGTGTTCAAGGCCGGCAAGAGCATCCGCGCCGGCGTGCCGGTGTGCTGGCCGTGGTTCGGCAACCTGCCGCGCAACCCGCAAAGTGTCCAGGCCATGCGCGTCGGCAATGAACCGCCAACGGCTCACGGGCTGGTGCGAGCGATGGATTGGGAATTGCTCGGCATCGAAACCGAGGGCGAAAGCCTGAAGGTGGAGTTCGTCCTGCCCTACCCAGAAGAAGGTCTGCCGGGATGGCCGCATCAGGTGGACTTGAAACTGAGCATTCGTCTGGATGAGCAGTTGCATATCAGCCTGACGAGCGAAAACAAGGGCGCTGAACACGTCACGATCAGCCAGGCGCTGCACAGCTATTTCGCGATCAGCGATGTGCGCAACGTGCATGTCGAAGGGCTGGATGGCTTGAGCTATATCGAAACCCTGAACGACTGGAAAACCGTCACCCAGACCGGTGATCTGCGTTTTACCGGCGAGACCGACCGCATCTATCTGAGTACCCCGCCGACGCTGAGCATCGTTGATCCGCACTGGGAGCGACGCATCGAACTGACCAGCAGCGGTTCGCGCTCTGCGGTGATCTGGAACCCTTGGATCGACCGCGCCGCAGCGTTCAGCGACATGGCTGACGATGGCTGGCAGCGCATGCTGTGCATTGAAACGGCGAATGTGATGGGTGATGTGGTGACGCTGGCAGCGGGCGCCAGCCACACCCTCGGCGTCAGCATCGGCAGCAAACCTTTATAGCAACACCGTAACCAATGTGGGAGCGAGCCTGCTCGCGATGAGGCCATAACATCCAACATCAATGTTGACTGTTAAACCGCCATCGCGAGCAGGCTCGCTCCCACAGTTGGTTTATATCGACCTGACCTACGCGTTACAAATCCGACTCTTTCACAACCCGCACCTTCGCCGCATCCAGCGCATACGCCGCATCGGCCAGGTCGTTGTTGACCTTTTCGATCTTCAGCGTGCCGGTCACCCACAGCGGCGTGTAGATATCGTTCAGCTTCAAGCCTTTTGGATAACGTACCAGCACCAACTGGTTAGGTGGCGGTGGCGGCACGTGGATGCAAGCGCCTGGATACGGCACAAGAAAGAACAGCGTGCTGTGGCCCTTGGCGTCGGATTCCAGCGGTACCGGATAGCCGCCAATGCGAATGTGCTTGTCGTTCATCGACGGCACGGTTTTGGTCGAGTACATCACCGCCGGCAAGCCCTTGCTCTGCTTCATGCCACCTTTTTGGGTAAAGGTGCCGTTGGCTTCGGGGGAGTTGTGGTCGAGTTCGGGCATGGCCTCGAGGGCTTTCTGGTCTGACTTGGGCATCAGTTCGAGCCAGTCGGTTTCCGGCAGTTCGCCGGCATGGGCCAAACCACTGCCCAGGAAGAGAAGAGTCAACAGAAGACGGCGCATGAAAGTGCTCGGCAAAGGAAAGGAACGATGTAAAGCCGAGCATTCTAGCCCTCTCCGGCGATGGCGCAGAGAGGGCTTTGTCGCTTCAATTAGTTCTTTTTTTGATCAGGCCGTAGATCACCAGCAATACCACCGCGCCCACCAGCGCACCGATGAAACCTGCGCCTTCGCCAGCGCGGTAAATGCCCAGGGCCTGGCCGCCGTAAGTGGCCGCCAGCGAACCGCAGATACCGAGCAGGATAGTCATGATCCAGCCCATGCTGTCATCACCCGGTTTCAAAAACCGAGCTAGCAGGCCGACGATCAAGCCGATAAAGATGGTTCCGATAATTCCCATGGCATTTCCCTCTGATTGAATGGCAATGCCCAAAGCCTAGTCAGACTTTGGCATCCTGCCATCAGAGAACGGCGGTCCCTGAAGGTTCCGCCGCCGCCACATGAAACTATTCGGCGATGAGCGCTTCGACCTTGAGGATCTGCGCAGCCAACGTATCACGGTCTGCACAGCGCAGATTGGCGTGACCGACCTTGCGGCCGACCTTGAAGGCCTTGCCGTAGTGATGCAAATGGCAATCGTCGACCGCGATCACTTTCTCTACCGGTGGTACAACACCGATGAAGTTGAGCATCGCGCTCTCACCGACCTTGGCCGTCGAACCCAGCGGCAGACCGGCGACGGCCCGCAGGTGGTTTTCGAACTGGCTGCACTCGGCGCCTTCGGTGGTCCAGTGCCCGGAGTTGTGTACGCGCGGGGCGATTTCGTTGGCCTTGAGGCCGCCGTCGACTTCGAAGAACTCGAACGCCATCACGCCGACGTACTCCAGTTGCTTGAGTACCCGGCTGGAATAATCTTCAGCCAACGCCTGCAGCGGGTGATCGGTACTGGCCACGGACAGTTTGAGAATGCCGCTGTCGTGGGTGTTGTGAACCAGCGGATAGAACCTGGTTTCGCCATCGCGAGCACGCACGGCAATCAGCGAGACTTCGCCAGTGAACGGCACAAACCCTTCCAGCAAGCAGGCAACGCTGCCCAGCTCGGCGAACGTGCCGGCCACGTCTTCAGGCTTGCGCAGGACTTTCTGGCCCTTGCCGTCGTAACCCAGGGTGCGGGTTTTCAGCACGGCCGGCAGGCCGATGGAAGCCACGGCGGCGTCCAGATCGGCTTGCGACTGGATGTCGGCGAACGCGGGAGTCGGAATCCCCAGGTCCTTGAACATGCTCTTTTCGAACCAGCGATCGCGAGCGATGCGCAGCGCTTCGGCGCTCGGGTACACCGGGACGAATTGCGACAGGAATGCCACGGTTTCGGCCGGGACGCTTTCGAACTCGAAGGTCACCAGATCGACTTCATCGGCCAACTGACGCAGGTGATCCTGATCGCCGTAATCGGCCCGCAGATGCTCCCCCAACGCGGCTGCGCAAGCATCCGGCGCCGGGTCGAGGAAAGCGAAATTCATGCCCAGCGGAGTGCCCGCCAGCGCCAACATGCGACCCAACTGGCCGCCACCGATTACACCGATCTTCATCGTCAACAACCTCAGGCGATGCGTGGGTCTGGATTTTCCAGGACGCTGTCTGTCTGCTCAGCGCGGAATTTTTTCAGCACCGCGTGGAACTGCGGGTGCTTGGCGCCGAGGATGCTCGCCGAGAGCAGCGCTGCGTTGATCGCGCCGGCCTTGCCAATGGCCAGGGTGGCGACCGGAATGCCCGCGGGCATCTGCACGATAGACAGCAGCGAATCGACGCCCGAGAGCATCGACGACTGCACCGGCACGCCCAGTACCGGCAGGTGGGTCTTGGCCGCACACATGCCTGGCAGGTGGGCCGCGCCACCGGCACCGGCGATGATCACCTCGATGCCACGGGCCTCGGCCTCTTCGGCATACTGGAACAGCAGGTCCGGGGTGCGGTGGGCAGAGACCACTTTCACCTCGTAAGGAATGCCGAGCTTTTCCAGCATATCGGCGGTGTGGCTAAGGGTGGACCAATCGGACTTGGAGCCCATGATCACGCCAACCAGTGCACTCATCGTCGTGCCTCTTCTCTCTGGGCGCCCGCAGGCGCGTCAAAAAACAACAAGCCACGCAGAAATGCGTGGCTTGATTGTACGAAAAATGGCCGGGCGAACCGGCCGAAGGCCGCGCAGTATACCTCAATGAAGCAGATAAACAGCCCCCGATACGACCATCTGTCATACGGCGCAAAGTGCCGGTTTTATTGACCCGAAGGTCAGCTGAAACGCATCACAAATCCCCTTGTGGGAGCGAGCCTGCTCGCGATGGCGTCGGCCCGGTCGACATTTGTGTTGAATATTAGTCCGCTATCGCGAGCAGGCTCGCTCCCACAGGGTTAGTCGACATGTTCAAGAACTCTGCGCCGCACCGCCTTCAAGCTTGCGCCAAAGTAACCGCACGTTGGCCTTGCGCACCAGCGCGCAGCGATACAGACGAATTTCCAGTGGCACATGCCATTGCGGGCCGCCGCAGACCACCAACTCACCGCGAGCCAGTTCGGCGCGCACGCTCAGTTGCGGTACCCAGGCGATGCCAAGGCCTTCCAGCGCCATGCTTTTCAGGCTGTCGGCCATGGCGGTTTCGTAAATGGTGGTGAACCTCAGGGCACGCTGGCGCAGCAACATATTGACCGAGCGCCCGAGGAACGCGCCGGCGCTGTACGCCAATAGCGGCACACTGGCCTCGCCTTCCAGGTCGAACAACGGTTTGCCATCAGCATCAGCGGCGCAGACCGGGAGCATTTCGGTGTCCCCCAAGTGCAGCGACGGGAAAATCTCCGGGTCCATTTGCATGGCCGCATCCGGGTCGTAAAACGCCAGCATCAGATCGCAGCCGCCTTCGCGCAATGCATGCACCGCATCACCAACGTTTGTCGCCACCAGCCGCGTGGCGATATTCAGCCCTTCATTGCGCAACTGCGCGATCCAGCGCGGGAAGAAACCCAGTGCCAGGGAGTGAGCAGCGGCAACCTGCATCACCTCGCCCTGCCCACCTTCCAGGTGATGAAGGTGGCGCAGCACTTCGCCCAACTGCTCGACCACGGTTCGCGCGGTGACAAGGAATAGCTGTCCCGCCGCCGTCAGCTCGACCGGCGTGCGGGAGCGATTGACCAGGGTCAGCCCCAGCGCCGCTTCGAGGCTGCGGATCCGCCGGCTGAATGCGGGCTGGGTCACGAAGCGTCGTTCAGCCGCCTGGGAGAAGCTGCGGGTGGCGGCCAGAGCACTAAAGTCCTCGAGCCATTTACTTTCCAGATTCATTACGCCCTCCCGGGGCACGCACCAATTTAGGTCACACGCTCGCCGCACACGCGGCGTCACACGGACATTATGCCGAATGTGCATAGGCTAGTGTTTAACAGCATTGGCCCAAAATTCTTCACAAGCCTAGCATTTGCAGTGTTCCGGCGCAGACCGGGTCCCTATCGAGATGATTTCTATCATGTCTTCCGCTGCATCTTTCCGCACAGAAAAAGACCTGCTTGGCGTACTCGAAGTACCTGCTCAAGCGTATTACGGCATCCAGACCCTGCGAGCGGTGAACAACTTCCGTCTCTCCGGTGTTCCGATTTCGCATTACCCGAAACTGGTTGTCGGCCTGGCAATGGTCAAACAGGCCGCCGCAGACGCCAACCGCGAACTGGGTCACCTGAGCGAAGCCAAGCACGCTGCTATCAGCGAAGCCTGTGCCCGATTGATCCGCGGCGATTTCCACGAAGAGTTCGTGGTGGACATGATTCAAGGCGGCGCTGGCACTTCGACCAACATGAATGCCAACGAAGTCATCGCCAACATCGCGCTGGAGGCTATGGGCCACCAGAAGGGCGAATACCAATACCTGCACCCGAACAACGACGTGAACATGGCGCAGTCGACCAACGACGCCTACCCGACCGCGATCCGTCTGGGTCTGCTGCTGGGTCACGACGCGCTGCTGGCCAGCCTTGACAGCCTGATCCAGGCGTTCGCCGCCAAGGGCCAGGAATTCAGCCACGTATTGAAGATGGGCCGTACCCAGCTGCAAGACGCCGTGCCGATGACCCTGGGTCAAGAATTCCGTGCCTTCGCCACCACATTGAGCGAAGACCTGGCACGTCTGAAAACACTGGCACCTGAACTGCTGACCGAAGTGAACCTGGGCGGCACCGCGATCGGTACCGGCATCAACGCCGACCCGCGTTACCAGCTTCTGGCCGTTCAGCGTCTGGCGCTGATCAGCGGTCAACCGCTGGTTCCGGCCGCCGACCTGATCGAAGCCACCTCCGACATGGGCGCCTTCGTGCTGTTCTCCGGCATGCTCAAGCGCACCGCCGTCAAGCTGTCGAAGATCTGCAACGACCTGCGTCTGCTGTCCAGCGGCCCACGCACCGGCATCAACGAAATTAACCTGCCAGCACGTCAGCCAGGCAGCTCGATCATGCCAGGCAAGGTCAACCCGGTTATCCCGGAAGCCGTGAACCAGGTTGCTTTCCAGATCATCGGCAACGACCTGGCCCTGACCATCGCTGCCGAAGGCGGCCAGCTGCAACTGAACGTGATGGAGCCGCTGATCGCCTTCAAGATCTTCGACTCGATCCGTCTGCTGCAGCGCGCCATGGACATGCTGCGCGAGCACTGCATCGTGGGCATCACCGCCAACGAAGAGCGCTGCCGTGAACTGGTCGAACACTCGATCGGCCTGGTCACCGCGCTGAACCCCTACATCGGCTATGAAAATGCCACCCGCATTGCCCGTATCGCGCTCGAAAGCGGCCGCGGCGTGCTGGAACTGGTGCGCGAAGAAGGCTTGCTCGACGACGAAATGCTCGCCGACATCCTGCGCCCGGAAAACATGATTGCTCCGCGTCTGGTGCCTCTGAAGGCTTGACCAAACGCCGGCTCCTTCTCTTTTAACGAAGAGCATGAAGAGCCACGCTCACCAGGTCGAGGGACTAGACACCTCTCACCTTTTGAGGGCTTGGGGATTTATTCCCTCAAGCCCTTTTTTTTAACTATCTGACAGGACAAACGTCTTCTGTGGGAGCGAGCCTGCTCGCGATGAACGATAACGCGGTGCCTTTGATGGACCGCGGCGCCTGCATCGCGAGCAGGCTCGCTCCCACATGAGCCTGACTCAAAAAAGTCAGGTGTTTCAAAGCTTCGTTTCGTCGCTTGCACCACAATCGTGCAGACGGACGGCACTCTCCTAGGTATAGTGCCGGCCCTCTTCGCGTGAGCGGTCGTCGTTAACGAGGCCCAAACCCATGCGAAACCCGAACTAATAACAACCCGCGATATGGAACCGGAACGAGCCTCGATCCACCGTTATGCCACGCGAAAGCCGGTGTAACGCGATGTGTCGGACCCTCCAGTATCTGCACACACAAAAAATAGCGAGGAATACTCCATGCTCGAAGTCATCAACGACTTCCTCTCAGGGAAAGTACTGATCGTGCTCATTGTCGGGCTCGGTAGCTACTTCACGATCCGCTCGCGTTTCGTTCAGTTCCGCCACTTCTTTCACATGTTCGCGGTGTTCCGTGACAGCCTCAAAAGCAGCGCCGGCCAACTCAGTTCGTTCCAGGCCCTGATGCTCAGCCTCGCCGGCCGCGTCGGTGCGGGCAACATCGCGGGTGTCGGCATCGCCGTGACCCTGGGTGGCCCCGGTGCCGTGTTCTGGATGTGGGTGACCGCGCTGGTCGGCATGTCCAGCAGCTTCTTCGAATGCTCCCTCGGCCAGCTCTACAAGCGCTGCGACTCCGAAGGCCAGTTCCGTGGTGGCCCGTCCTTTTACATTCAGCACGGCCTGCAGAAACGCTGGTTGGGGATGATCATGGCGTTCCTGCTGCTGATCACCTTTGGCTTTGCCTTCAACGGCCTGCAAGCCCACGCTGTAACCCACTCGCTGAACAATGCCTTCGGCCTCGACACCACGTACACCGGCCTTGGCCTGGCGGTATTGCTGGGCCTGGTGTTCATCGGCGGTATCAAGCGGATCGCCAAGGTCGCTGACCTGCTGGTGCCGGTGAAAACCCTGGTGTACATCGGCGTGACCATCTACGTGATCGTGCTGCAGTTCGACCACGTTCCGGGCATGTTGATGACCATCGTTAAAAGCGCCTTCGGTCTGGACCAGGCCTTCGGCGGCCTGATCGGCAGCGCCATCGTCATGGGCGTGAAACGCGGCGTGTTCGCCAACGAAGCAGGCCTTGGCAGTGCGCCAAACGTGGCTGCGGTCGCGTCGGTCGAGCACCCGGTTTCGCAAGGTGTGGTTCAGGCGTTCAGCGTATTCCTCGACACCTTCGTGATCTGCACCTGCACCGCATTGCTGATCCTGCTGTCGGGCTTCTACACCCCGGGCTTCGAAGGCGACGGCATTGCCCTGACCCAGAACTCCCTGGCTGCCGTGGTCGGCGAATGGGGCCGGATGTTCATCTCCGTGGCCCTGGCGTTGTTTGTGTTCACCTCGATCCTCTACAACTACTACTTGGGCGAGAACAACCTGCGCTTCATGATCGGCGAAAACCGCAAGGCGCTGATCGGCTATCGCGCGCTGGTATTGGTGTTGATCTTCTGGGGTGCCATCGAAAACCTCGGCACCGTGTTCGCCTTCGCCGACATCACCATGACCCTGCTGGCGTTCGTGAACCTGATCGCGCTGTTCCTGCTGTTCAAGGTCGGCATGCGTATCATGCGTGACTACGATGACCAGCGCGCTGCCGGCATCAAGACTCCAGTGTTCGATTCGAGCAAGTTCCCGGATCTGGACCTGGACCTGAAAGCGTGGCCGGCTAATCCGCCAGCAGCCGCTGGCAAGACCGAAGCAGAGCCGCAAGGCGTACCTGCAGCGCAACGCTGACCGGTAAAAGACGGGCGCACCCCCTGCGCCCGTCAGTTAAAGTGAATCACCTGTGGGAGCGAGCCTGCTCGCGAAAGCGGTGTATCAGCCAACATCAATGTTGAATGATTGACCGCTTTCGCGAGCAGGCTCGCTCCCACATGTCATCTCTTGTGGAGACCTCCAGATGATCCCCAATAGTTACCCAGCCGCCCAGCTCGTCATGGTGCTCTACACCGGTGGCACCATCGGTATGCAAGCCAGTGCTCACGGCCTGGCGCCAGCGTCCGGATTCGAAGCAAGGATGCGCGAGTATCTGCACAGCCAGCCTGAGCTGGTAGTGCCGCAGTGGCGCTTTCGCGAGATGTCGCCGCTGATCGACAGCGCCAACATGACGCCCGCCTACTGGCAGCAATTGCGTGAAGCGGTGGTCGACGCCGTTGATCTCCAGGGCTGCGACAGCGTGTTGATCCTGCATGGCACCGACACCCTGGCCTACAGCGCCGCAGCCATGAGCTTTCAGTTACTCGGTTTGCATGCCCGCGTGTGTTTCACCGGCTCCATGCTGCCGGCCGGTGTGACCGACAGTGATGCCTGGGAGAACCTCGGCGGTGCGTTGGTTGCTCTTGGTCAGGGCCAGGCGCCGGGGGTTCATCTGTACTTCCACGGCGAACTGCTCGACCCGACCCGTTGCGCCAAGGTTCGCAGTTTCGGTCGTCATCCGTTCAAGCGGCTGGAGCGTCAGGGCGGCGGCGTGAAGGCGACTTCCGTGCCGGCGCAGCTGAACTACAACCAGCCTAAACAGCTGGCGAAGGTCGCGGCGCTGCCGCTGTTCCCGGGCATCGGTGCTGATCAGCTGGATGGTCTGCTCAACAGCGGTATTCAGGGTCTGGTGCTGGAATGTTATGGCAGCGGTACCGGGCCAAGCGACAACCCCGAGTTTCTCGCCAGCCTGGAACGGGCGCGGGACAAAGGTGTGGTGATGGTGGCGGTGACGCAATGTCATGAAGGTGGTGTGCAGCTCGATGTGTACGAGGCGGGCAGCCGCTTGCGTGACGCCGGGGTGTTGTCCGGTGGCGGCATGACTCGCGAGGCGGCATTCGGCAAATTGCATGGGCTACTGGGTGCAGGGATTGAGACGGCTGAAGTTCGGCGGTTGGTTGAACTCGATCTGTGCGGCGAGCTTATCTGACACAACACAAAACCTTGTAGGAGCGAGGCTTGCCCGCGAAGGCGTCCTCAAGTGCGCCAAAAGCTTCGCGGGCAAGCCTCGCTCCTACAGGGTTGGTCACAACCGGCATATAACTTGCTCCCGTTCCAGCATCCCAATGCTGGAACACTCCATGCTCCACTCCCACCTCACCACCCTTAACGCCGTCTCCTTGGTGCTCAACACCTTCAAAGCCGACGGTCTGTCGAGCGAGGCGTTATTGGCCGGCAGCGGCATCAGCGCGGCGGATCTGAGCCGGGCGGACACGCGCATCACTACCAACCAGGAGATGCTGGTTTGCGCCAACGCCGTCGCGTTACGCCGCGATATCGGCCTGGAGTTGGGCCGGCGGATGCACGTTTCTTCCTACGGCCTGCTCGGGTACGCCTTACTCACCAGCGCCACTTTCGGTGACGCCTTGCGGTTGGCGCTGCACTATCCGGCGCTATTGGGAACACTGTTCGAGTTGAGCCTGGAGGACGATGGCGAGCGCATCTGGCTCACCGCCGGCGACTATCGGGAAAATCCGGCGCTGGCGCCGTTCAATGTCGAGTTTTGCCTGGTCTCGATGAAAGTCACCTGCGAAGACTTGCTTGGCCATCCTCTGCCTCTGCTCGGCGCCCGCTTCGAACACCCGGCGCCGGACTATCAGGCGCGCTACGCCGAGCGTTTCGACTGCCCCTTGCTGTTCGATGCTGTGTCCAATGCCTTTGCCTTCGACAAATACTGGCTTGAACAACCTTTGCCTCTGGCCGATGCCATCACTCACCAAGCCATGGCTGAACGCTGCCGCAAGCAAAATACCGAGTTCACCGGGCGTCAGGCCTGGCTCGGACGTATCCGCCAACTGCTCGCCGCGCAGCTCAACGCGGCGCCGGGCCTGGAGGGGCTGGCCGAACAGCTGAACTGCTCGGCGCGCACCTTGCGGCGACATCTGAAGGACCTGGGCTGCGGCTACCAGGAACTGCTTGATGAGTTGCGCTTCGAGCAGGCCAAGCGAATGCTCTGTGAAGATCAACTGCCTGTCTACCGGATTGCCGAGGCATTGGGGTTCAGCGAGACCGCGAGCTTCCGCCATGCGTTTGTGCGCTGGAGTGGTGTGGCGCCGAGTCAGTTCAGGCCTTGAGGATGGCGGCGTCCTGAATGCCGCCATCGCGAGCAGGCTCGCTCCCACAGTGGTTTTGCGTCGGACGTAAATACGGGATTCTCTGAAGATCCGAGGTGGGAGCGAGCCTGCTCGCGATGGCATCCTCAAGAACGCCAAAAGCTTCGCAGGCAAGCCTCGCTCCTACAGGGTCGGATGCGTCATTCGAGGGCGCCGGCGTGCCATTAAGGGGCGAATTTCGGTCAAATCTTTTGGCCATATCGATCCCCTTTTGGCCTTTCCTGCCGTTCTCCCAAACGGCCCCCCGCCGCAAGACTGTGTGCAACCGAATCAGCCTGCGGAGAACAAGAATGCTGACGATCTACTCGGACGATCACCACCTGCATCACGGCCGTTGTGAATTGATGGACGGGCAATTGATGCCCTGCTTCGAAATGCCCTCCCGGGCCGACCATGTGCTGGCACGCGTACAGTCCCGCCATCTGGGCCCGGTCGAGGCGCCGCAGGATTTCGGGCTCGGACCGATCGAGCGCATTCACAGCCGCGACTATCTCGACTTCTTCAAAGGGGCCTGGGCGCGCTGGACCGAATTCAATACCGACGGCGACTTGCTGCCCTACACCTGGCCGGCCCGCACCTTGCGTCGGATAATGCCCACCAGCCTGCACGGCCAGCTCGGCTATTACAGCTTCGACGGCGGCGCACCGATTACCGCCGGCACCTGGCAAGCGGCGTATAGCGCGGCGCAAGTGGCATTGACCGCGCAGGCGGAAATCCAGCGCGGAGCCCGCAGTGCTTTCGCCTTGTGCCGTCCACCGGGACACCATGCCGCCAGCGACTTGATGGGCGGTTATTGCTACCTCAACAACGCCGCCATCGCCGCTCAGGCATTCCTCGATCAAGGCCACAAAAAGGTCGCGATCCTCGACGTCGATTACCACCACGGCAACGGCACCCAATCGATTTTCTACGAGCGCAGCGACGTGCTGTTCACCTCGATCCATGGCCATCCGGAAGCCGAGTTTCCGTTCTTCCTCGGCTACGAAGACGAACACGGTGAAGGCCCCGGCGAAGGGTTCAACTTCAACTACCCTTTGCCCGCCGGTTCAGGCTGGGACCGTTGGAGCGCGGCGCTGGAGCAGGCCTGCAAGGAGATCGAAAAGTACGGCGCCGACATCGTCGTCGTGTCCTTGGGTGTGGATACGTTCAAGGACGACCCGATCTCCCAGTTCAAACTCGACAGCCCGGATTACCTGGCGATGGGCGCGCGCATCGCGGGCCTCGGCAAGCCGACGCTGTTCGTGATGGAAGGCGGTTACGCGGTAGAAGAAATCGGCATCAATGCCGTGAACGTTCTCGAAGGTTTTGAAAGCGCCCAATGAGGAATTAGAACAAATGAACCGACTCAAGCGTCTGATCGCGCCAACGCTCTTCCCCACAGTGCTATGCGCCACATTGCTCAGTGGTGCCGTTCACGCTGAAGAACGCACATTGCGGGTATACAACTGGTTCGACTACATCACCCCCAAAGCGCTGGAAGATTTCAAGACCCAGAACACCCAGACCAAACTGGTCTACGACATCTTCGACACCAACGAAGCGCTGGAGGCCAAGCTGCTGACCGGCAACTCCGGTTACGACGTGGTGGTGCCGTCCAACGTGTTTCTCGCCAAGCAGATCGAAGCCGGGGTGTTCCAGCCGCTGGACCGCAGCAAACTGCCGAACTGGAATCACCTGGATCCGAAGCTGATGAAGCTGATCGAAGCCAACGATCCGGATAACAAATTCGCCGTGCCGTACATGTACGGGACCATCCTGATCGGCTTTAACCCGGACAAGGTCAAGGCAGCTTTGGGCGACAACGCACCGGTGGACAGCTGGGACCTGATCTTCAAGGAAGAGAACATCAGCAAGCTCAAGCAGTGCGGCGTGGCGCTGCTCGACTCGCCGTCAGAGATCCTGCCGCTGGCCCTGCAACACCTGGGCCTGGACCCCAACAGCCAGAAACCGGCGGACTACGCCAAGGCTGAAGCGCTGCTGATGAAGATTCGCCCCTACATCACCTACTTCCATTCTTCCAAGTACATGGCCGACATTGCCAACGGTGACATCTGCGTCGCAGTCGGTTACTCCGGCAGCTTCTCCCAGGCCGCCAACCGCGCCAAGGAAGCCAAGAATGGCGTGATCGTCGACATGCGCCTGCCCAAAGAAGGCGCGCCGATCTGGTTCGACATGCTGGCGATCCCCAAAGGCGCGAAAAACCCGCAAGACGCCTACACCTTCATCAACTATTTGCTGCAACCCCAGGTGATCGCACCGGTCAGCGATTTCGTCGGCTACCCGAACCCGAACAAGGACGCCACGGAAATGGTCGACCCGACGATCCGCAACAACCCGAACCTGTACCCGACCGAAGCGGCGATGAGCACGCTCTACACCCTGCAACCGTTGCCTCGCGATGCCGAACGGGCACGGACCCGCGCCTGGACCAAGATAAAGTCCGGCACCTGATCCGGGCGGCGCAGCTCACACTGGGTTCCAGATCTCTTTGAGCCTCGCCAGTGCCGATTCGATAGCCGTCTCCGGCACTGCGGCGAACCCCAGGACCAGCCCCGCTCGCTGGTCCTCGGGGAGCGTCGTGTCTGGCAGCCAATAACTGCTCAAACCGTTGATCTCCACCCCGACGCTGGTGGCTTGTTCGATCAATTCGCGCTCACGGGCCACGCTGTCGACACGTACCGTCAGGTGCAAACCGGCCGCCACACTGGGCAGCTTGCCGACGCCCGGGATATCCACAGGCCAGCCATTGAGCAGGACGTTACGCCGACTCAACGCAGCACGGCGCATACGCCGGATGTGTCGCTGGAAGTGCCCGGCCGCCATGAACTCAGCCATTACCGCTTGAGTGCTGACCTCCGAATGCCGCACGTCCACCGCACGACGCTGGGAGAACGCCTCAACCAATCCGGGCGGCAACACCAGATAACCCAGTCTTAATGCCGGGAATGCGACCTTGCCGAAGGTGCCGACATACAGCACCCGCCCCTGCCGATCGAGTGCCGCCAACGGCGCCAATGGCGCGCCGCTGTAACGGTATTCGCCATCGTAGTCATCCTCGACGATCCAGCCTTGGGTGCGTTCAGCCCAGGCCAACAATTCAAGACGTCGCGCCAGACTCATGACCACCCCGGTCGGGTACTGATGCGACGGCGTGACGTAAGCCAATCGACAATCGCTGAGCCCCGCCAATTCGGTGCAATCAATGCCCTCACTGTCCACCGCTATCCCGTGCAATCGCGCGCCGGCTACAGCGAACGCATGACCCGCTGCTCGATACCCCGGATTTTCAATGCCCACCCCATCGCCAGGCTCCACCAGCAACTGTGCACAAAGGCTAATCCCCTGTTGCGCGCCACTGGTGATCACTATTTGCTCAGCCGAGCACTGCATGCCCCTCGAACTGCGCAAGTACGCAGCAATCAGCCCACGCAATCGTGCATCACCCGCAGGGTCGCCGTAACACAGTTGCTGTAAATCCGGCTTACGCCAGAAAGCCGCGTTCAGCTTGGCCCAGACCTCGAAAGGAAATAGATCAAAGGCTGGAACGCCGACACGAAATGCCCGAGGTGGACCACTGGGAGGCAAGGCCAAATGGTTCTTTTCAACCCGGGCCAAAGCACCGCTGTGGATAACTTTACTGGACGAAACCACAGGTAAATCCAGCCAATTTGTGGATAAGGTTGTGGGTAACCCTGTTGAAAACCTTGTGGATACTTTTGTGGATAATTTTTTTACCGACACCGCGGCTTGAGGCAATTGCGCGACATAAGTCCCGTCGCCAACACGCCCTTCGATGAAGCCCTCAGCGTAAAGCTGATCGTAGGCACGGACCACGCTGTTACGGGAAATCGATAACGCCGCCGCCAGATCGCGACTGGCCGGCAGTCGCGTGCCGCTGGCCAATCGTCCGTCGAGCACTCGCACCCGCAACGCTTGATAGAGCTGACGACTCAGGCCTTGGCGGCGGTCGAGTTCGATACCCGCCGGATTGAACGACGAGGGAAGCGGCGGATTCGGCATGATAATGGACCTATGAAATTGGTCATTAATGGCTCTTACAACAGACCAATAGCCTGCCTAGGATGAACGCATTCGCCAAGGAAAATTTCCATGTACACGCCCAGCAATTTCGCCATCGATGATTTGAATGAACTGCATCAGCAGATACTCGACACTCGTCTCGCTGTCTTGGTCACCCACGGTGAACAGGGCCTGCAAGCCAGTCATCTGCCGCTGCTGCTGAATGTTGACCAAGGCCCGAACGGCACCCTCTACGGCCACCTCGCCCGGGCCAATCCACAATGGCGGGAATTGCAGAACGGCGCCGAGGCGCTGGTGATTTTTGCCGGTGCCGATGCCTACGTCAGCCCAGGGTTTTACCCGAGCAAAGCCGAGCACGGCAAAGTTGTACCAACCTGGAACTACGTCGCCGTGCACGCTTACGGTGCCGCCGAAGTTTTCAGCGACGCTGACCGCTTGCGCAATGTGGTCAGCGGCCTGACTGACCGTCATGAGTCAGGCCGCCCTAACCCATGGAAAGTCGCCGACGCTCCAGCCAACTACATTGATGGCATGCTCAAGGCCATCGTCGGTTTTGCCTTGCCGATCCAGCGTCTGGAGGGCAAACGCAAGCTCAGCCAGAACCGCAATGCTGCAGACATCGCTGGTGTGCGCGAGGGGCTGGCCGCCAGCCCTGATGTGCACGACCAGGCCCTCGCCCACTTGATGCGTTAAGGAACCCACATGAGTCAGATCGACATCCGCCAGGTCACCGCCGACGATCACGCTGCCTGGTTGCCGTTGTGGCAAGCCTACTTGCGCTTCTACAACACTGAATTGCCCGACGCAGTCACCCAGAGCACCTGGCAGCGCCTGCTCGATCCGAGCGAACCGACCCATGGAGCGCTGGCCCGGGCCGAGGGCAAAGCAGTGGGCATGGTGCATTTCATCTACCACCGCTCGAACTGGAGCATCGAAAACTCCTGCTACCTGCAAGACTTGCTGGTGACGCCGGAAACTCGCGGCACTGGTGTCGGTCGGCAATTGACTGAATTCGTCTACACCACGGCCAAGGCCGATGGGTGCTGCAAGGTCCATTGGCTGACCCACGAAACCAACGCCACCGCGATCCAGCTCTATGAGCGCATCGCCGAGCGCCCCGGTTTCATCCAGTTTCGCAAAGCCCTTTAAGGTTCAAGGAGAGCAGCATGTCGACTTCACTCGCGGACTGGAAAGGTGTTCCGCCGCCCTCGGTTCAACTGATCGAAGGGCGTTTCATCCGTTTGGAAAAACTTGACCCGGCGCGTCACGCCGACGGCTTATGGAAAGCCCTCGAAGGCCCGGGCTCGGATCCGAAACTCTGGGACTATTTGCCCTATGGTCCTTTCCCGGAGCGCAGCGCTTTCAACGATTGGCTGAACAACCATGCGGCCAACAGCGACCCGTATTTCCTCACGGTGATCGACCGCGCCAGCGGCGACGTGCAGGGTATTCTCAGCCTGATGTCGATTGTCCCTTCGCAGGGCCGCATCGAAATCGGCCATGTGACCTTTGGCGCACCGATGCAACGTTCACCAAAAAGTACCGAGGCCGTTTACCTGCTGGCCAGGGAATCCTTTGCGTTGGGTTACCGGCGTCTGGAGTGGAAGTGCAACAACGGCAATGCCCGTTCCAAGTATGCGGCGGAGCGGTTGGGATTCAGTTTTGAAGGGGTTTTCCGGCAGCACATGGTGGTCAAGGGTCAGAACCGAGACACGGCGTGGTATTCGATTCTGGATTCGGAATGGCCGGCGATTGGCGCGGGGTTTGAGCGGTGGCTGTCCGATGAGAATCAGACGGAATCGGGGCAGGTGAAAACTCTGGTTGAGTGCCGCCAGTAATCTTCGGCGCCCGGACGGACGCTATCGCGAGCAGGCTCGCTCCCACCTTGGATCGTTGTCGAACACAATATACGTGTCCACTGAAGATCTATTGTGGGAGCGAGCCTGCTCGCGATTGGCGTCACGCCAATTTCTGGGCCAACACCGCAATATGCTCCGGCCCGATCCCACAACACCCGCCCAAATGGCTGGCCCCGCGCTTCTGCCAATCGGCCGCCCATTGTAGATAACCCGGTGGGTCGAGATCGTCGCGCAACGGGTCCAGACCGTCATTGGCCGTGGCCTCTTTCGGCTGCGGCGGGAAGGCATTGGCGTACGCGCCGATGTGAATCTTCACCCCCAAACGTTCGAAAGTTTCCCGCGCCGCATCAATTGCAGCGCCGATCACCTCTGGCTGGCTGCAGTTGAACAGCAAGGTCTCGACGCCCAACTCAGCCGCCACCGCGGCAGCCTCAGCCACCGGCTCACCGGAACGCAGACGCGGCACTTCGTCGGTGTCTTCATCCTTCAAGGTAAACGACAGCCAGAACGGCTTGCCGTCCTTCGGCAGACCGGCATGGATCGCCCGTGCCTCGATAATCGAGCTCTGGGTTTCGGCCAGCCACAGGTCGACATGCGGCGCCAGTCCCTTGACCAGGGGTGCCAGCAGTTCAGTCACCCGCGCGGCGTCAAACAGGTCCGGGCGATAGGAGCCAAACAACGGCGGCAATGAACCGGCCACGCGCACCGGTTTACCCGCCGCATCGACGGCACGACGGGCCAGCTCACCGGCCAATGCCGCGAGCGCCTGACCCTCAGCGGCAAAACGCTCTTCGCCAATGTGGAATGGCACCACCGCGTAACTGTTGCTGGTGATCACGTCGGCACCGCTTTCGATATAAGCCGCGTGCACCGCCTCCACCGCTTGCGGCGCTTCGCTCAAGGCCAATGCCGACCACTCGGGCTGTCTGAACGGCGCCCCTCGGCGTTGCAGCTCACGACCCATGCCGCCATCCAAAATTACCGTGCTGCCTGCGCCCATATGCTTTTCACTCATAAGCTTATGAAAATAACTCACTACCAGAGTCGTTCTTATAACTATTTAATACGCACCACCCGGTTAATAACAACCTCTTTTTTTCAGGGATCAACTGTGAAATTTCAACCACTGCTGGCCCTGGGCCTGACGATTTTGGCTGCCTCTACCCAAGCCTTTGCGGGCGCCACCCTGGATCGCATCGAGCAAAAGAAAGAACTGGTAGGCGTGTTGATGGAAAGCTATCCGCCCTTCTCATTCCTCAACGATCAAAACCAGCTCGACGGTTTCGACGTCGATGTGGCCAAGGCCGTTGCGGACAAACTGGGCGTCAAGCTGCGCCTCGAAACACCGTCCTGGGACGTGATCGCCGCCGGTCGCTGGAGCGGGCGTTACGACATCTGCATCTGCTCCATGACCCCGAGCAAGGCCCGCGCCGAAGTCTTCGACTTCCCGGTCGAGTACTACGCCTCCCCAGCGGTGATTGTGGTCAACGCCAAGGACGACAGCATTCACAGCGCCAAGGACCTGAGCGGCAAGAAAGTCGGCCTCACCAGCGCCTCCAGCTATGAAAGCTACCTGAACAAAAACCTGGTGATCGAAGGCGCCGAAGACACCCAATTGCAGTACCCGTTCGAAGACGTGCAGATCGCCCCGTATGACACCGACAACGTCGCGTTCCAGGATTTGGGCCTGGGTGCTGGCGTACGACTGGACGCGATTCTCACTAACCTTGTCACCGCCCAACCGCGCCTGACCGAAGACAAACGCTTCAAGCTCGCCGGCGAACCGCTGTACTCGGAACCGAACTCGGTGGCCATCGAAAAAGGCGACGCCCAGTGGGACGCCAAAGTGCGTGATGTGTTTGCCGAGCTGAAACAGGACGGCACCTTGAGCAAGCTGTCGCAAAAATGGATCGGCGCCGACATCAGCAAATGACTTCTTTCCCCAAACCACCTCAGCCACCGCAGCCGGTGGCTGAGTCGTTGCTGCAACGGATCTTCGGCTTCCGCACCCGCCTGTACCTGACCTGGGCAGCGATGTTCGGCTTGTTCGCGAGTTTCTTCCTGAGCTTCGACCTGAAGTTCTCGATCATCCTCGACAAACTGCCGAACCTGATCGGCCTGCACCTGGCACCCAACGGCTTTCTGCAAGGCGCGGCGCTGACGTTGTTCTTGTGCGTGTGCTCAATCGTGACGTCATCGCTGCTGGGCTTCATCACGGCTTTGGCGCGCCTGTCGAAAAGTGCGGTGGCGTTCGGTATCGCGAGCTTCTATGCCTCGTTCTTTCGCGGCACACCGCTACTGATTCAGATTCTACTGATCTACCTCGGCTTGCCGCAATTGGGCATCGTACCGGGCGCCATCGCCGCCGGCATCATCGCGCTGTCGCTGAACTACGGCGCCTACCTGAGCGAAATCTTCCGCGCCGGCATCCTCGGCGTCCCCCATGGCCAACGCGAAGCGTCGCTGGCTCTGGGCATGCGCGAAACCGTGATCTTCTGGCGCGTCACCCTGCCCCAGGCCATGCGCACCATCATCCCGCCCACCACCAACCAGTTCATCTCCATGCTCAAGGACTCGTCACTGATTTCGGTGATGGGGGTTTGGGAAGTGATGTTCCTGGCACAATCGTATGGGCGCTCGAGCTATCGCTATATTGAAATGCTGACCACGGCTGCGGTGATCTACTGGGTGATGTCGATTGGGCTGGAGCTGATTCAGGCGCGGATGGAGCGGCATTATGGGAAGGCGTATTTGAAGCGCGGTTAGCAAAAAGATCGCAGCCTTAGCTGAAATCACGTCGAATCCTGACAACGCCCATCTTCAACCCAAACGGCTTGAATACGGCATTCAACGATTTCAGCGTCTGATTTCCTTCCCCATGTTCCATATGCACCAACGTGCGCACCGAGATTTTGCACATCTTTGCAAATTGGGTTTGATGCAAACCGGTGACTTCCACACGCAAACGGCGAACAGCCTCGCCTATTTCAAGAGTGCCTTGGGCCAGTGCCTCTTGAATGCTTTCTATGAGCACAGTGCGCTCGGCAACGGTCATGCTCATTTCAGATTCCACTCTTTCAAGCGCTGCTCCAGATTTTTCAAAGCTATTCGCGGGTGATTCATCGTTACGTCGGGCAATCCGCCGTCAGCCAGAATGTCTGGAAGTGTCATCAAGCGTTTGGCATCCTCGCGCAGGCGTTCAAAAGAGTCCGGCGAGTCAATCAACGCTGCCAGCGGATCATTCGGATCAGCAACATCGGCCAGTGCCTGGCACACACCAAGCCAATTTACATCCCCGGCTCTTTCCAACTCCTTTGGCCACTTGGTGGTTCTTGTTACGCCTTCGTCGTCCATCACCATTGGCGCCAAGTCATAGATCGGTGCCAGACGAAAGGAGGCCGTATCGCGGATAATTGCGGTGTTGCGCCCATGGTTATCCGAGTTGCCGAGGATTTTATTTAGCAGATCCCGACGCAAATAGTCAGCAACTAGATCCGGGATCTGGTCCGACTGCCCCGCATCACGCCAGAGTCCGGCGAGCAGCCGAATAACTTCCATATGGTTCATCGGGCTACCGGGCGTGGTTATTTGCGCCAGTGAGTAGATCGACTCCACAGCAAAACGCTCGACACCCTGAAGGGTTACCTGACGGTCAAAGCGCTGCATCCACAAGCTGGGTTTGGTCGCTTCTTCCAAGGCCAAGCCCTGTGCTGCCACCGTTTCGATGCCTAGTGTTTGTAGTGCCTTGTAGTAGTGGTACTCGCTTCTGAGGATGTCCTGATCGTTCCTGGTTCCTTTGTTGCGAGAGAACTTCACGAACCAGTGCTGGGTAACGTTTGCGTCGTCCAGTACTGCATCGGGGTATAGATTTCCGTCCTTAGCCTGAGCCAGCAAGAGTTTCGGCGCCTCGCCACCTGCCCCCATTGCCCCGCCAATCGCAGCGCCCTGCTCATAGGCATACTCGAGAAACCGGTTATCGCGACTAATGACGTCCTGACGCTCAAACCCCATCGCCTCACGTTGACCGACTACATCGACAGATTCCTTTATCCGCATATTGCCAATCGGCGCCGGAGTGCTTCTGGCCAGAAGAAAAAGATCCTCACTGATGCCAGCTGGCTTTTCTCGGCCTACCCGTTGCAGAAGAAATCGTTTTGCCGCGCCAGCAGGCGCAATGTCATGCAGGAACGCAGGAGCATTGGATCGCTTTCCTTCCCACTCCAATGGAAACCTGGCACTCACTGCCTTCGCAAAAGGAGTTGGAATGTCCGCATAGTTATCGACCAGATAGGTCTGTTCATAGCCGAAGCTGCATCGACTTTCGAAGCCCTTTTCAGGACTGTCGAAGCTCAAAACCATGGCGTCATGCCATTTCCCACCCGTATAAATCTGTAAAGTCAGGTCGTACATATGTCATTACCTGCATTTAAATGCATTTCTTGAAGGCCGCCTCACCTCGATAATGCAATATAGTGCATATTCGTTGATGTAGTCGCACCAAAAAACGCAATAAAATGCATATGACACTATTAGGACAGTATGTTGCTGGAGGCTGAATTGGGCTGGGTATCTCGGCGCGCCATACCCTCGGCGTTGGCTACAGCGGTGAGATCGGCAGCAACAGCCGCAGTCATGCGGTTGATTAGGCAATGGGCAGATGAGTTTTTGATATTTCGCCAATGGAAGTTTCCGGGATTGCTGTAAGGAAAAACGTCTGATGACAGGGTGAAACCGGACGCGGCCGAAGCGCACCGGTGATTCGGCTACAAGCGACGTCTCTGCGCCTTGCGCAACACTCGGAAATGCCCGGCATCCGGGCATTGGCATCGATTTTAGAGTTTGGTCTCCCTTTACGAGAGGCTGAACCCGATGTCCATCCGACACACTTTTCGACCGCCCTACATGACTCTGGCGATTTCCATCGCCCTCGGCCACGCCGCTTCCGCGAATGCTCAACAGCCAACCACCATCCTGCCGTCACTCGCCGATCACATGGCTCGGATCGAGACACTCATCAATGATCCAGTCACCGTTAAAACACCGGTAATCAAGACAGAATCAGGTTCTGACGGTGTTGCATTAAAACTGGGTGATTCCAATGATCTGGTCACCGTCAGCAGACGCGGACGCTTCAATGGGGTGGTCGATGGGGGCGGCGGCACCAACGCATTGCAACTCGATGTCGTGAGCGGCGGCGAACTGGGGGAAAGCCGGAATTTTAACTACCTGCACGTCAATCGAGGCGAGTGGACTCTGACAGGGACAGGTGACTTCTCCGAAGGCGCCATAGTGAAGGAAAAAGCTGCGTTAACTAATCGCGGGCACATTTTCGGCCAAGTGTCGGTTGATAAAAAAGCGACTTTTCGAGGCAATGGGCAAGTCGGTCACTTGCTGGTCGCAGGTCGGCTTGAGGTCAATGCAATGCACGGCGCACCGCGGATAAGTGGCAACCTCGAACTACAGAACACTGCCGAACTGGCCTACGAGGTGAATGCCGATGGTCGCAGCGAAACAATCCAGGTCGACGGCACCGCCAAACTTGGCAACGCCACACTGAAAATCATCGCTGTACCGGGTGAATACCCATTGAGTAGCCAGTACATCATTATTAAGGCCGGCAAAATCGAAGGCGAATTTGGCAAGGTTCTCAACGACCTGGCCTTCATGGCCCCAGACTTTCAATACGAAAAAAAGACTGTTGGCTTTATCCTCACTCGCAATGATGTGCCGCTTGAAAGCGCCGCCAGAACCGAAAACGGACGGGAATTCGCCAACAGCGTTGATGAGCCAAAAGAGATTCCACAAGCAGAGTTGTCATCTGACACGATAAACAACCTCAGCACTGCTCCGAATCTGATCCCGACTCCACCATCTGGCATTGAAACGGCAGCCACTGTTCCAGCTCCAACTCCTGCTACCGAAACTGCCGTCACTCACCTGAACGTCGCGCAAACGTCCACCGCAGCTTCGCTTGCACCGCCTGCCAGCGAAACATCCGGCACTATTCAGGCGCAATCCCCTGCCCCCCAACCAACTGTTGCAGCTGTCTTGCCATCCACCTCGACGAACGCCGCTATCAATGCCCTGCTTGGCGCCAACAAAGCCACTGCCGCCCGGGCCATTGAACAATTGGCCGCAGGCAGCAACGCCAATCTGGCCAACGCCACGTTAAGCAGTGTCCATCCGGTCAGCGCCAGCATGCTGGCAGCCATGCGCCAACTGGATAATCCCGATGGTCTGAGCGCTCTGGTGCCGCGTGTTGCGGCAGACAGCGAAACCAGCGGCAGGCTCTGGGTTCAAGCTCTGGGCAGCGGAGGCACTCTGGACCGCAACCGGGGCAGCAGCACTCTGCAACACTCCACCAAAGGCCTGGTGCTGGGCGCGGATTGGGCGCTCGATGAGCAATGGCGTGTGGGCGTCATAGGTGGTAAATCGCAGACGCGTCTGGACGGCAGCCAACTGGACGGCGATCTGGACAGTTGGCACTTGGGGGCCTACGCCCTGCGCCAAAGCGGTCCGCTGGCATTGCGCCTGGGCGCGACTCACAGCAACCATAATGGCAGCACCAAACGACGAGTAGCTTTCAACGGTTTCAGCGATCGCCCAAAAGGCAGTTACGACGCCAACACTCAACAAGCCTTTGCAGAGCTCGGTTACAACCTGGGCAGCGGAACTATCAGCGCCGAGCCTTTTGCCAATCTCGGATACCAGCGTTATCAGCGCGACAGCTATACCGAGAAAGGTGGCGCGGCGACATTGCAGGTCCATGGGCAAACGCAGAACAATTTCAGCAGCACCTTCGGCCTGCGCCTGGCACAGCTCAATACGCTGGACAACGGTATGCAACTGACGCCACGATTCAGCGCTGGCTGGAAACACACCTACGGGGATCTCGACAGCAGGACTCATCAACGACTGGCAACCGGCGGCAGGACTTATAGCGTCGAAGGCGCCGCGCTGGATCGTGACAGCCTGATGCTCGATGCGGGGCTGGATCTGGCAATTTCGACTCGGCATATGTTGGGATTTGGTTACAACGGCGAGGTCGGCAATGACAGCCGCAGTCATGGCGTGATGGGGCAGTGGCGGATTGCTTTCTGATAAAGCCGTCCCACCCTCACTGACTTGATGCAGAACCTGTGGGAGTGAGCCTGCTCCGGGCGGCGTTCCGACGAATGCGGTGTGACATTCAGCATCATGGTTGGCTGGTACTCCGCTATCGCGAGCAGGCTCTCCCACATTTTGCAGGTGGAATATCGGGCAAAAAAAAAGGGGAGCACATGCCCCCCCGAGGTTTAAAGCGGTATATCGAGGCTGTTAACTCAGCCTTCGATCTCGATCAGAATCTCGCCCGGATTCACCCGGTCGCCCTTGGCCACGTGGATGGCGGTGACTTTGCCGGCGATGGCCGATTGGACTTCGGTTTCCATCTTCATCGCTTCGGTGATCAGCACGGCCTGGCCAGCTTTCACAGTGTCGCCTTCCTTGACCAGCACATCGACGATGTTGCCCGGCATGGTGGTGCTGACGTGGCCCGGTGCAGTGGCTTGCTTGCGCTTGCTGCTGCCGCCACTGACAAATTCGTTGAGCGGTTCGAACACCACTTCTTCCGGCATGCCGTCGATGGACAGATAGAAGTGGCGCTTGCCTTCCGACTTGACGCCGACACCGGTGATGTCGACGCGGTAGGTTTCGCCGTGAACGTCGATGACGAACTCGGTCGGTACGCCTTCGCCGCCGGCCGACGCCACGCCGCCCGCTTCCGGAATCGGCAACAGCACTTCTGGTGTGAGGGTGCCGGCTGCACGTTCTTCGAGGAACTTGCGGCCGATGTCCGGGAACATGGCGTAGGTCAGCACGTCTTCTTCAGACTTGGCCACGGTGCCGATTTCGGCACGCAGCTTGGTCATTTCCGGCTTGAGCAGGTCAGCCGGACGCACGTCGATCACCTCTTCGCTGCCGATCGCCTGGCGACGCAGTTTTTCGTTCACGGTGCCCGGCGCTTTGCCGTAGCCGCCTTGCAGGTAGAGCTTCACTTCGTTGGTGATGGTCTTGTAGCGCTCGCCGGCCAGCACGTTGAAGAACGCCTGGGTGCCAACAATCTGCGAGGTCGGCGTCACCAGAGGGGGGAAGCCGAGGTCTTCGCGAACGCGCGGGATTTCCGCCAGCACTTCGCTCATGCGGTTCAAGGCGCCCTGCTCTTTCAACTGGTTGGCCAGGTTGGAAATCATCCCGCCCGGTACCTGGTTGACTTGAACGCGGGTGTCGACGGCGGTGAATTCGCTTTCGAACTGGTGGTACTTCTTGCGCACGGCGTAGAAGTACAAGCCGATTTCCTGCAACAGCTCCAGGTTCAGGCCGGTGTCGTATTCGCTGCCTTTAAGGGCGGCGACCATCGATTCGGTGCCTGGATGGCTGGTACCGGAAGCGAAGCTGGAGATCGCGGTGTCAATGTGATCGGCGCCGTTTTCGATGGCCTTGAGTTGGCACATGGTG
Source organism: Pseudomonas sp. MDT1-85 (assembly GCF_054898065.1). Lineage (NCBI taxonomy): Bacteria > Pseudomonadati > Pseudomonadota > Gammaproteobacteria > Pseudomonadales > Pseudomonadaceae > Pseudomonas > Pseudomonas sp. MDT1-85. Next base: position 159,971 of record NZ_CM142715.1, read on the forward strand.
GCCATGCCAGCGGTGTCGTGCGAGTGAATGAACACGGGCAGCGATTGCTCGGATTTCAATGCCTTGACCAGTTCGCCAGTGGCGTACGGGGTCAACAGGCCGGCCATGTCCTTGATCGCCACGGAATCACATCCCATGGCTTCCATTTGTCTGGCTTGTGCCACGAACGCGTCAATGGTGTGCACTGGGCTGGTGGTATAGGCGATAGTGCCTTGAGCGTGTTTGCCGGCAGCTTTCACCGCTTCGATGGCGACTCGCAGGTTACGCACGTCGTTCATCGCGTCGAAAATGCGGAACACGTCGATGCCGTTGACTGCAGCCTTGGCAACGAAGGCTTTGACCACATCGTCGCTGTAGTGGCGGTAGCCCAGCAGGTTCTGGCCACGCAGAAGCATTTGCAGACGCGTGTTAGGCAGGGCCGCGCGCAGTTGGCGCAGACGCTCCCACGGGTCTTCTTTCAGGAAGCGTACGCAGGCGTCGAAGGTTGCGCCGCCCCAGCATTCCAGCGACCAGTAGCCGACTTTGTCGAGCTTGTCGCAGATCGGCAGCATGTCTTCGGTGCGCATGCGGGTGGCGAGCAGCGATTGGTGGGCGTCGCGCAGGATTGTGTCGGTAACGTGTATCTTTTTAGAAACTGGGGTCTTGCTCATTGTTATATTCCTCACAGGCCTGCGTGGGCGGCGATGGCGGCGGCGATGGCCAGGGCCAGCTCTTCGGGTTTGCGCTTGATCGAGTAGTTGGTCAATTCAGGGTGGCTTTCAACGAAGCTGGTGTTGAACTGGCCGCTACGGAATTCCGGGTTACGCAGGATTTCCTGGTAATACGCGGCGGTGGTCTTGACCCCTTGCAGACGCATGTCGTCCAGAGCTCGCAAGCCACGGTCCATCGCCTCTTCCCAGGTCAGCGCCCAGACCACCAGTTTCAGGCACATGGAATCGTAGAACGGCGGAATGGTGTAGCCGGTATAGATCGCTGTGTCGGTGCGCACGCCGGGACCGCCGGGCGCGTAGTAACGGGTGATCTTGCCGAAGCTCGGCAGGAAGTTGTTTTTCGGGTCTTCGGCGTTGATCCGGAACTGCAGCGCGAATCCACGGTGCTGGATGTCTTCCTGTTTCACCGAAAGCGGCAGGCCGGACGCGATACGAATCTGCTCGCGGACGATATCGATGCCGGTGATTTCTTCGGTGATGGTGTGTTCCACCTGCACCCGGGTGTTCATCTCCATGAAGTACACCTCGCCCTCGGCGAGCAGGAACTCCACGGTGCCGGCATTCTCGTAACCCACAGCCTTGGCCGCACGCACCGACAGGTCGCCGATGTAGGCGCGCTGTTCCGGGGTCAGTTGCGGGCTCGGGGCGATCTCGATCAGCTTCTGGTTGCGCCGCTGGATCGAGCAGTCACGCTCGAAAAGGTGCACCACGTTGCCAAAGCTGTCGCCGAGAATCTGTGCTTCGATGTGTTTCGGATTAACGATGCATTTTTCCAGGAACACTTCCGCCGAACCAAAAGCCTTGGTGGCTTCGGAAATGACCCGAGGGAATGCTTGTTCAAGTTCTTCCCGGCTGTCGCAGCGACGGATACCACGGCCACCACCACCGGAAGTCGCCTTGAGCATCACCGGATAACCGATGCGGTCGCCTTCGATCAAGGCTTCCGCGATATCCGCGACGTTGCCTTCGGTCCCCGGGGTGACGGGTACGCCAGCCTTGATCATGCTGCGACGGGCTTCGGTCTTGTCGCCCATGCGGCGAATCACTTCAGCCGATGGACCGATGAACTTGATGCCGCGCTCCGCGCAGATATCAGCCAGTTCAGCGTTTTCCGAGAGGAAACCGTAGCCGGGGTGCAGCGCATCGCAACCGGTTTCTACCGCCAGATTCACCAGCTTGCGCGCATTCAGGTAACCGGCCAGTGGCTCGGCACCGATGCTGTGGGCCTCGTCCGCACGCTTCACATGCAAGGCATGGCGGTCGGCGTCGGAATAGATCGCGACCGAGCGAATGCCCATTTCGGCGCAGGCACGCACGATTCGTACGGCAATCTCACCACGGTTGGCGATCAGGATCTTTTTTATCACTTGGAGGTTCCCTTGAGCCGGTGGTACCCACGACCTGTCAAACCAGGTCGGCGCGTGACTAAATGTTTCAATTCAGTCGCAGCTCCACACTAGCCTTCGCAAGGGATTAACAAAAATGAATAATAATTGGGTTACTCATAAGCAAAGACTTATAGTTGAAGCATCAGCCTCCGTTCAGGGTCTCTAGAAAATGCGTAAGTCATTGATGCGTATGACATTGCGTCAATTGCAGATCTTCAATGAGGTGTGCGACTTGAGGTCATACAGCCGCGCTGCCGACGAAATGTCTCTCACACAACCTGCCGTGAGCTTACAGATTCGTCAACTCGAAGAGCTGATCGGCCAACCTTTGTTCGATTACGTCGGCAAAAAACTCTACATGACCGAGGCGGCCGAAGCACTGCAGCGCGCCAGCCGGGACATTTTCGGGCGACTGGAAAACCTCGATATGCAGCTGTCGGACATGCAAGGCTCATTGCAGGGTCAGCTGAAACTGGCGGTGGAATCCAGCGCCAAGTATTTCGTACCGCACCTGTTTGCCGCCTTCAAGCGCCAACACCCGGAAGTGAACCTGCACCTGACGGTGGTCAACCGTGGCCAGGTCATCCGGCGCCTGTCGGACAACCGTGATGATTTGGTGATCATGTCGATGGTCCCACAGGACATGGGGCTGGAATTCCTGCCGTTCCTCAACAATCCGATTGTCGCTGTAGCACCGCCGGATCATCCGCTGTGCCATATGGGGCCGCTGCGCTTGCAGGATCTGGAGCCTTACACGCTGCTGTTGCGCGAACCCGGTTCCGGTACGCGATTGGCGTGCGAAGAGTACTTCAAAGAGAAGCGCGTGCACTTCACCCAGACCCAGGAGGTGGCCTCGGCGGAAGCTCAGCGTGAATGCGTATTGGCGGGTCTGGGCCTGGCGCTGTTGACGCGCCACGCCCTGAACCTTGAGTTGGCGACCGGCGCCCTGATTGAGCTGCCGGTCGAAGAGCTGCCGCTGTTCCGTAGCTGGTGCCTGGTGCAGGCCAAGGCCAAACGGCTATCGCCGGTGGCCCACGCATTCCTTGCATTTATCCGCAGCGAACGGGCGCAGATCAGCGCGCTGGTTGAGCGTTTCGACGGGAAGCTGCCGGTGCTGCCTGCCAGTAGTTGAGTTCGAGGTTGTCAGGAAAATCGCCAATTTCGGCCAGTAGCTGGCGGCGTTCGCTGCGATCTTCGATCGCGCGGCGAAATTCCATGCGGCGCTGATCTTCTTGCTGACGACGGGTTTTGACGGCGCTGTTGCGTTCTTCGTAGGGCTGAGCCATTTCGAGTCTCCCAAGGCGAGTACGGGAGTTACAAGATAGGTGCGAGGGATGACGGTTTGGCGGCGGGAGGGTTACAGGGAGATGAAAATTGCCGTATTCGAAAACGCCATCGCGAGCAGGCTCGCTCCCACAGGTTCCGTGGTGCATACACAATTCGTGCAGCACCGATGATCAAAGTGGGAGCGAGCCTGCTCGCGATTAAGGTCGGAACGACCTTGCAGAAGCATCAATCATCCAGCGCTTTCACTGACTTGGGCGACAACCGCAAGCTGCGAAGGCTGCGTTTGACGCTTTTCAGGTGATTGACCAGGCTCGGACCGCGGGCCATGGCCACGCCCATCGCCAACACATCGATCACCACCAGGTGCGCAATGCGCGACGTCAGCGGCGTATAGATTTCGGTGTCTTCATGCACGTCGATCGCCAGGTTGACAGTCGACAGCTCGGCCAACGGTGTCTGGCTCGGGCACAACGTGATCAACGAAGCGCCGCTCTCGCGCACCAGGTTGGCAGTGATCAACAGATCCTTGGAACGCCCCGACTGGGAAATGCAGATCGCCACGTCGCTAGGCTTCAGGGTAACCGCCGACATCGCCTGCATGTGCGGGTCGGAATACGCCGCCGCAGTCAGCAGTAAACGGAAGAACTTGTGCTGGGCATCCGCCGCCACTGCGCCCGAAGCACCGAATCCATAGAACTCGACACGTTGGGCCTGAGACATGAGCGACACCGCCCTCTGCAACTCCACCGGATCGAGTTTCTCGCGAACCTCCATCAGGGTGTGCAGGGTGGTGTCGAAGATTTTCAGGCTGTAGTCGGCGACCGAATCGTCTTCATGGATCGCGAACTGCCCGAAGCTCGCGCCAGCCGCCAGGCTTTGCGCCAGTTTCAGCTTCAAATCCTGAAACCCGGAGCAACCGATGGCGCGGCAAAACCGCACGATGGTCGGCTCGCTGATGCCCACGTTGTGGGCCAGGTCGGCCATGGAGCTGTGCATCACCGCCGCAGGGTCAAGCAGCACATGGTCGGCGACCTTGAGCTCCGACTTGCGTAACAGGTGGCGTGACTGGGCGATGTGTTGCAGCAGATTCAAAGGGGCGGACTCTTTGTTATTGGCAGGTGCCGGGGATGTAGCACGCTTGTAGTTATACTACATGAATCGGCTTTTTGCCTGCTCAATGCGTAACTGAATTGTCTTGTTGCCCCCGGTTTTGGCGGGGAGCGTTCTATGTAGCCATTGCGGAGGCTGTGACGAAGAGGGCAAAAAACCCTAATCCTTGATCTCCAGAAGCTTCTTCGACCACATCGCCCCCTCCGCAAGCGACTGGTTCGCTAAATAATTCGCACATTACAAACACATCAACTTACAAACACAATCTATATGTATCGTTTTAACAGCAGTCCACCACGCGATCATTAAGGAGATTAAAGACCATAAACGCCAGAAGGATTTTCAATGCAACCCAAACGATTTTTTTCATATTCGTCGTTATTCTTATGCCTCACCATAATTCTCGACACATCAGCAGAGGAATTTTATTGGCATATTCAACCCGAAGCTTATGATTGGCCAGAACCTCAGAAACAACACGCATCTCCTGAGTTGGCCTGCCGCTTTCTTCATGAAAACACCGAGTATGAATATTATGAATACGATTCTGCCAGTGCGACATCCAGTGAGAACCAATGGACCTGCAACCTTATGTATGGCTCAGACCCCGAGGACAACTTATATATATCGATACACAGATATGGTAACTCATGCACAAACGATAAAATATTCAACAAACTTACTAGGCAATGCGAGACTCAAAGTATTGATACGACATGCCCTTTAAATACCGCTGGAAACCCAATCAACTTTGTAACAGGTTACAAAATACAGTCAGAGCAAGACCTTCCCGCCCTAGCGAAATCCCCGAACACCCATAAATTAAAGCTCTCAAAATACTACAGCAGCGCTGATGGTATCTGGAGCCACTCCTACTCGGCGAGACTCCGATTTGAATCTGATTCGGTTACGTTAATTCACGCCAAGAGTAACCACTCAGTCGAGAGTCCAACAACGATGGAGATAGCGGTATAGATGTCGTTTACATAGTTACACATGCACATGAGCTACCTGACGGACTGGAAGATATAAAATTCATCGGTGTATACGTCTTAGGGAGTCGGCTGAAAACGCGGTAAAAAGAACAAGTCAAAAAGCAGGCTTTCTCGAAACTACAGAAGGCTTTTTTATTCAAGAGTATCAGTTGGGAAAAGATCATTGGAAGGAAGGTTTTTTCATCTATGTTCCGGATTAGGACGATGAATAAAGCAAATGTATTAATTTAGTGGCAACAGTGGGTTAGGGTGACGATTATCGGTCGAGCACTGCAGGATTTCCCATCAGACCATCTCTGTCTGATGGGGAATTCTTTACGGGTTTTGCAACCCGTCCTCAGCTTTACCTTGCGCCCGAAGCAGGCCCGCCAGCCCATCTGCTTCCGCTGGACGGCTGATCAGATAACCCTGCACCTCATCGCAACGCTCGGCTTTCAGAAACTCCAGCTGCTCCGGCCGCTCGACGCCTTCTGCCACCACTTTCAACGACAAGCCATGCGCCATGGCGATGATCGCCCGGGTGATCGCCGCATCCTCGCTGCTCTCCCCCAGGCCACGGATAAATGCCTGATCGATTTTCACGTAGTCCACGGGGATGCGCTTGAGGTAGCTCAGAGACGAATAGCCGGTGCCGAAATCGTCGATGGCCAGCTTCACCCCCAGATCACGCAACTGCTGGAAGGTCGCAATGATGTGCTCGACGCTGTCCAGCAACTGGCTTTCAGTGAGTTCAAGTTCCAGGTAGTGCGGCGCCAGGCCGGTTTCCTCCAGCACCTGACGCACCAGGCTAACCAGTTTTCCCTGACGCAGTTGATGCACCGACAGGTTGACCGACACCCGAATCGGCTCCAGGCCCTGACGCTGCCACTCACACGCTTGCCAGCAGGCCTGGCGCAAAACGAACTCGCCGATAGCGCCGATCAGCCCGGTTTCCTCGGCCAGACCGATGAAGCTCCCCGGCGGTACCTGGCCCAGGGTCGGGTGACTCCAGCGTACCAACGCTTCGGCGGCATTCAGCCGGCCGGTGACGAGGCAGAGTTTCGGTTGATAAAACACGTTCAGCTGCTTTTCTTCGATGGCTTTGCGCAATTGGTTCTCGAGCTGCAAACGCTCGAGCGTGCTGGCTTGCAGGCTGTCGGTGTAAAACTGGAAGTTGTTGCCACCCAAATGTTTGGCATGCTGCATGGCCATGTTCGACTGGCTGACCAGCGCGGAAAGCTCCCGTGCGGTGTCCGGCATCAGGCTGATGCCCATCGACACGCTCACCACCAATTCATGGCCCTCGACGGTGATCGGCAATCGCAGCTTGGTCGACAAGCGGGTCGCCACACGGGCCAGGCTCGACAAGTTGCCGTAAGCATCGAACAGCACCGCAAATTCATCGCCGGACAAGCGAGCGATGGTTTCTGCTTCCGGTAATGCATTGACCAGTCTTCGGGCCATTTTCTGTAACAGCTGATCGGCGATTTCGTGACCGAGGCTGTCGTTGAGCAGTTTGAAGCGATCCAGATTGATGTGCAGCAATGCCAGATTTCGCCGACCGCCCTGGCGCAACCGCTGATGAGCCTCACGCAGCCGTTCGTGGAACAATGAACGATTGGCCAACCCCGTAAGTTCATCGTAATGAGCGAGGTAGCGCATACGTTCTTCGGATTCACGCCGAGCGGACAGATCGGCGAAGAAGCCGACAATATGACTGACATTGCCCCGCGCATCGCGTACAGCATTCAGTTGCAGCCATTGTGGATACAACTCACCGTTCTTGCGCGTTTCTACCAGCTCGCCTTGCCAGCTACCTTCTTGCTCCAACGCCTGACGAATCGCCGCGTAATGCCGGCGGGCATCACGGCTGCAGGGCAACTCGACCACGTTGCGTCCGAGCATGTCATCGATGTCATAGCCGGTAACCCGACTGAATGCCTGATTGACGGCAATCAGCGCGTAATTCGGGTCCAGAATTACAATGCCTTCGCTGGCGGCCTCAAACACCGTCGCCGCCAGTTGGCGCTGTTCTTCCAGGCCCTTGCTGGCGCTGATATCGCGGCGGGTGCCGACCATGCGGATCACCCGGCCATTCTCGGCGCGCTCAACCGCTCGACCACGATCCTCGATCCAGACCCAATGGCCATCGCCATGCCGTACCCGATACTCGATCTGGTAATCCTCGCTGCGGCCTTTCAGATGCTCGACCAGCGCCCGCTTCAGCGATGGCAAGTCGTCGGGGTGCAGCCTGGGCTTGAGGTGGCGGAGCATCGCTGTCACGTATTCCGGCTCCAGGCCGAACAGCTCTTGCAGTTGGGTGTGATGGACTTCGTCTGTCTGCAGGTTCCAGTCCCACAACCCGAGTTCGCTCGCCTTCAACGCCAGCGCCAGCCGCGCTTCGCTCTTGCTCAAAGCCTGGTTGGCGGCGTCCAGCTCCAGACTGCGTTGGGCGACTCGATTTTCGAGGTCGACCTGAGTTTCGCGCAATTCGTCTTCGGCACGGCGCCGCTGGTCGATTTCCTTGGCCAGTTCGTGGTTGAGTTGGTCGCTGCGACTTTGCGCCTGCTGCAAGTGCTCGATCAGGGCCTGATTTTGAAAGCGCCGCAGCAATCCCTGGTTGATCAGCCGATTGACCTGCCAGGCGACCACGCTCAACGAACCCAGCAAAATCAGCCCAAACCAGCCCCAGCCCTGTTCCTGTTCATCCCCGCCCCAGAACAGATAGCCGATGGCCGGCAACAGACAGGGCAAGGTAAAGGACAGAAACGCCGGCAGGCTGACGGCATAAGCAACGCTGGCCGAGAGTGCCGCGGCGCCGATCAGGCCGAACACCCAGGCTTGTTGCATGAAATTGTCCGCGGGCACCAACGCGATGCCGGCACCGGCCAGAGTCAGGCCAGTCATGGCAGAGCCAAGCATGAACATACGACGCCAGACCGGATGGGCCTGACGGTGGGGAATCGCCGAATCGAAGGCAGCGACCTGAATCACTCGCAATGCCACCAGCGACAACAACCAGATCAGCCAGACGCTGACCACGAAGTAACGCTGCGGGCTCCAGAGCAACCCGGCGCACACCAGACCGTTGATCAGCATGAACAGCGTAGGCAACAGCGAGCCCTGGTACAGCAGGCGCGTGCGTTCGACCGCCATTTCCATGGCGTACTGTTTGCGGATAACCCGGGGCTCCACAGAGGGGCCCGACAGGTCGGAGCTGAGGGTCATAGGCAATGTTCTTGTTCTTATTAGTGAGCATGCGAGCCCGAATTGTGGACGGAGCATACACAAGCAAATGCCCGGACCAAACAGTCCAAGGTCATAAAACAGACGAAAGTTTGAGTCGCCTGCCCCAGTACAAAAGCGGCCAGACGAGCCCCGCCAACGCTTGCAGCCGGTGACCGACCGGTCGTCATCCGTGCTTCTTTCATCGGCTAATGCAAAGCTCGGTTTGCCCGGTGTGACGGCGCACCCTAGAATGCCCCGATGCGCGATGATCTCTCCCTTCTGCTGAACTCCCTCAACGATGCCCAACGCCAGGCCGTAGCTGCCCGCGTGGGTCGTCAGTTGGTCCTGGCCGGTGCTGGTTCCGGTAAAACCCGAGTGCTGGTGCACCGTATCGCCTGGTTGATCCAGGTCGAAAACGCCTCGCCCCACTCCATCCTGTCGGTGACCTTCACCAATAAGGCCGCTGCCGAGATGCGTCATCGCATCGAGCAGCTGATGGGTATCAGCCCGGCCGGCATGTGGGTGGGCACCTTCCACGGCCTGGCGCACCGCTTGCTGCGGGCGCACTGGCAGGAAGCCGGCCTGAGCCAGACTTTCCAGATTCTCGACAGCGACGACCAGCAACGACTGGTCAAGCGGGTGATCCGCGAGCTGGGCCTGGACGAGCAACGCTGGCCGGTCCGGCAGGCCCAGTGGTTCATCAACGGGCAGAAAGACGAAGGTCTGCGTCCGCAACACATTCAAGCCAGCGGCGATCTGTTTCTGGCAACCATGCGCAGCATTTATGAAGCCTATGAGGCTGCGTGCCTGCGCGCTGGCGTGATCGACTTCTCCGAATTGCTGCTGCGCGCCCTCGATCTGTGGCGCGATCATCCGGGCCTGCTGGCGCACTATCAGAAGCGCTTCCGGCACATTTTGGTAGACGAATTCCAGGACACCAACGCCGTGCAGTACGCCTGGTTGCGACTGCTGGCCAAGGGCGGCGACAGCCTGATGGTGGTCGGCGACGACGATCAGTCGATCTACGGCTGGCGTGGCGCGAAAATCGAGAACATTTATCAGTATTCCGACGACTTTCCGGATGCCCAGATCATTCGTCTGGAGCAAAACTACCGCTCCACAGCCGGGATCCTCAAAGCCGCCAACGCCCTGATCGCCAACAATACCGGGCGCATGGGCAAAGAGTTGTGGACCGATGGCGGCGAAGGCGAAGCGATCAATCTGTACGCCGCCTTCAACGAGCATGACGAAGCACGCTACGTGGTTGAAACCATCGAAAGCGCGCTGAAAACCGGCTTGGCTCGTAGCGATATCGCGATTTTGTATCGCTCCAACGCCCAATCGCGCGTTTTGGAAGAAGCTTTGCTGCGTGAGCGCATTCCATACCGCATTTATGGCGGCCAGCGCTTCTTCGAACGGGCAGAAATCAAGAACGCCATGGCGTATCTGCGTTTGCTGGAAGGCCGTGGCAACGATGCGGCGCTGGAGCGGGTGATTAACGTTCCGGCCCGTGGCATCGGCGAAAAAACCGTCGAAGCGATCCGCGATCATGCGCGCCACAGCGATGTATCAATGTGGGAAGCCATGCGTCAGCTGGTGGCCAACAAGGGTCTGACCGGTCGCGCTGCCGGTGCTCTTGGCGCGTTTATCGAGCTGATCGAAGACCTCGCTGCCAAGTGCCTGGAAATGCCGTTGCACTTGATGACCCAAACGGTGATCGAGCAGTCGGGACTGATTGCCTACCACCAGGCGGAAAAAGGCGAGAAAGGCCAGGCCCGGGTGGAAAACCTTGAGGAACTGGTTAGCGCTGCGCGTAACTTCGAAAACCCGGAAGAGGATGAAGAGCAGTCGCCATTGGCGGCGTTCCTCGGTCACGCCTCGCTGGAGGCCGGAGACACCCAGGCCGACGAGCACGAAGACAGCATTCAGTTGATGACCCTGCACAGCGCCAAGGGCCTGGAATTCCCTTACGTGTTCCTGGTGGGCATGGAAGAAGGCCTGTTTCCGCACAAGATGAGCCTGGAAGAGCCCGGCCGTCTTGAAGAGGAACGCCGTCTGGCCTACGTCGGTATCACCCGGGCGATGCAGAATCTGGTGCTGACCTATGCAGAAACCCGACGCCTGTACGGCAGCGAGACCTACAACAAGGTGTCGCGTTTCGTACGTGAAGTGCCGAAAGGCCTGATCCAGGAAGTGCGCCTGTCCAACAGCGTCAGCCGTCCGTTCGGCGGTGGCCAGCAGCAGAGCTCCAGCAGCCTGTTTGGCGGCAGCGAGATCCCGGACACCGGGTTCAGCCTCGGCCAAGCGGTACGGCATTCGGTGTTTGGTGATGGCGTGATCCTGAATTTCGAAGGTGCCGGTGCTCAGGCTCGGGTGCAGGTGAACTTCGGTGAAGGCAGCAAGTGGCTGATGCTTGGATACGCGAAGCTGGAAGCGATCTAAAGCCCGCCAGTGATTCAATGTGGGAGCGAGCCTGCTCGCGAAGAACGATAATGCGGTGTTTCTGACAAACCGCGGTGCTGCCTTCGTCGGAACGCCGCCCGGAGCCGGCTCGCTCCCACAAGGTTTATCCGACCGGACACCCTTCCTACAGAACTTATCCACTCCTCCTACAGACCAAAGTTAACAGGCCTTATTGCGCTGACTGAAGCTGAACACAACCTGTCAGGCAAAAGCCCGAAACACTCTGCCGCTAGCCAGCAACACTTCAGCTGTGCAACATGGCGCGCGTGCCTTCCACAAATGGGAATTCCCTATATGAAACGTTTTCTTAGCATCGCCATGGCGTTGTGCATTGGCCTGACGATGAGCCTCGACGCCAATGCCGCCAAGCGCTTTGGTGGCGGCAAGAGCTCCGGCGCTGCGCCGACTCACCAGACCAGCCAAATGGCTCCTTCTTCTGCTGCAGGCGGCGCTGCTGCCACTGCGGGCGCGGCCGGTGCTGCTGGCGCCGCTACCAAGGCTAGCGGTGCTTCGCGCTGGCTCGGCCCTCTGGCCGGTATCGCTGCCGGTGGCCTGCTGGCCTCCATGTTCATGGGCGACGGCTTCCAGGGCATGCAAATCTTCGACATCCTGATCATGGCGGTCATCGCCTTCCTGGTCTTCCGCTTCATCGCCGCTCGTCGTCGCAAGCAGCAGGAGCACATGGCTCCAGCCGGCGCGCCGATGCAGCGAGAAGTGTTCGAACAGAAACCAACAGCCATGGGTTCGATCTTCGGCGGTTCGGCTGCACCGGTTGCCGCTCGTCCGGTGATCAACGCGCCAGCCTGGTTCAATGAAAACAACTTCATTGAAGCGGCCCGCAACCACTTCCAGTCCCTGCAGCAACACTGGGACGCCAACGAAATGGACAAGATCGCCGAGTTCGTGACTCCGCAACTGCTGGAGTTCCTCAAGCGCGAACGTGCCGACCTGGGCGACGGCTTCCAGTCGACCTACATCGATAACCTCCAGGTACAACTGGACGGCGTCGATGACCGTGCGGACAAGACCATCGCCACCCTGACCTTCAGCGGCGTGTCGAAGTCCTCGCGTTTCGACCAGGGCGAAGTGTTCAGCGAAAGCTGGAACATGGAACGTCCACAGGGCGAAAACCAGCCTTGGCTGGTGGCCGGTATCCGCCAGAACGGCTGATCACTTCCCGCGGTTCACCTGTTGTAATAAAACCCCGGCCTCGGCCGGGGTTTTCTATTTCGCGGTTGCATCTATAGCGAGCTACTGTATAAACCGCCCCAACTAAACCGCGCCATCAAGCAAGAGGATCCCGGACGTGGAAGAAATCATCGAACAACTGCGTGAAGCCAACGAACCGGTACCGGTCCCCTTGGAATTGCCTGACGAAGATCAGATTGTGGAAATCGAAGAACAACTGTTCATCGATATCCCGTTCGTCTTCAGAGAATTTTTGCTGACTGTCAGCGATGTGGTCTACGGCAGCCTGGAACCAGTGACCGTCACCGATCCGCAGTCCCACACCTACCTGCCGGACGTTGCCGCCAACGCCTGGGACGCTGGCGTCGATCGCAGCATGATTCCGATCTGCCAGGACGGTGACAATTACTACCTGGTAGAAGAAGACGGCACCGTGGTGCTGTGGCTGGCTGAAGAAGAGCTGATCGCCGAAGAAACCTGGGAATCGGTATGGCACTGGGCGCGGGACGTCTGGCTGGAAAGCTGAGCCGTCTGCCTGCTGTAATCAATGCCCGGCCGCATCCTTGTGATTGTCCAGCGTTTCCAGCAAGGCCACCTGCATCCGCGTATGCACGCGGATGAACCAGCGCCAGAGCAGCGCCGCGGCCGCGACCACGACGATCAGCACCAGCAACTTGTTGGTCGGCAGACTACTGGCCGACAAGGCTGCCAGCAGCAGGAAAATCACCAACAGCGAGAGGATCGGGATCACTTCGGCGATCACCCGACGCACTCGCTGTGTGTGGCGGCCGGCCATTTCCGGCTTCACGCCCATCTCTGCCAGCAGCATCGACAGCGCCTTGAGCTTGCGATAAGCGGCGATCAGGAACGGCAGTGACAACAGCAACGCCCCGCCCAAAATCAACGCTTTCTGCCCGCTCGAGTCGCTGATCCAGGCTTGCAGGTAAACGGACATGCGCTCGGCGAAGAACGCGCCCGAGAAAAAGATCGCAATCACCAACGCCAGATTCACCCCTACCTGCAACAGAATCCGCCGAATCATCGACGCCAACAGTGCGCCCTCGCCCTGAGGCTGAATACTCCGCAGCCATTCGCCATACATCCCCAGCACACGCCCCAGACGCTGCGGCATCACTGCAGCAAGCTTGATCGACAGCGGATCAGCCGCGCGAATCAGATACGGCGTCAACAGCGTGGTGATCACCGAGACGGCCACCGCCACCGGATAGAGAAAGTTGCTGGTGACCTGCAGCGTCATACCCAGCGCCGCGATGATGAAGGAGAATTCGCCAATCTGTGAAAGCCCCATCCCCACGCGCAGTGAGGTGCGTCCGTCATTGCCGGCGATAAAGGCACCGAGGCCACAGGACAACATCTTTCCCAGCACCACAGCCATGGTGATCACGGCGATCGGCCAGGCGTATTGCAGCAGGATCATCGGGTCGAGCATCAGGCCGATAGCGACGAAGAAAATGGCACTGAACAGGTCGCGAACCGGCTCGATCAACTGCTCGATTTTCAGCAATTGCCGCGACTCAGCCATGATCGCGCCAATCAGGAACGCGCCGAGGACCATGCTGTATTCAAGTTTGACCACCAGCAGGCAGAAGCCGAAACACAGGCCCAGCACGGTGATCAGCAGCATCTCGTTGCTGTCGAATTTCGCCACGTAGGCCAGCAGTCGGGGCACCAGCAGAATGCCTATAACCAGTGCGACAATCATGAAAAGTGATAGCTTGCCGACCGTGGAAAACACTTCGCCAGAGCTGACCGTGCCGCTGACCGCGATGCTCGACAGCAACGCGATGATGCCAATGCCTAGGATGTCCTCGACGATCAGCACGCCGAAGATCAGCTGCGCAAACCGCTCGTTCTTTATCTTCAGGTCGTTGAGCGCCTTGACGATGATGGTGGTCGAGGAAATTGCCAGGATCGCGCCGAGGAACAGCGAGTCCATGGTATTCCAGTCGAACCAGCGGCCGATTTCATAGCCGATCCAGATCATCAGGACGATTTCCAGGAAGGCCGCGATGAACGCCGTCGCACCGACCTTGAACAGCTTGCGCAGGCTGAACTCCAGGCCCAGGCAGAACATCAGGAAAATCACCCCGAGCTCGGCGAGGGTTTTGATGGTTGCTTCATCGTGGATCAGGCTGAACGGCGGCGTGTGCGGGCCGATGATGAAACCGGCGACGATGTAGCCGAGCACCACCGGCTGTTTGAGACGATGAAAGAGCACGGTCACCACACCCGCGATCAACATGATCACTGCCAGATCCTGAATGAAACTGATGGCGTGCATGGTGGGTGGCTCCTTGGGGTGGGCTTTTGAAGGGTAACATCGCGACTTCCGGCGGGAAGAGAGTGCAATATATGGAAACAGATAGATTCCGGCGTGACGGCGGCCCCCCGCTCGACGTCCCGATAACTGTTGGTTTGAAAAGCCAAGCACCCACAGAGGTGTAACCCCGAATCCTGCCTTGAACCCGTGAGTACGTTATGGAACCCGGAAACGCCCAGCTGTCGATGACGGTATTGATGACCCCCGACATGGCCAACTTCTCTGGCAATGTCCACGGTGGCACCCTGCTCAAATACCTCGATGAAGTGGCCTACGCCTGCGCCAGCCGCTATGCCGGCCGCTATGTGGTGACCCTGTCGGTGGATCAGGTGATTTTCCGCGAGCCGATTCACGTCGGCGAACTGGTGACCTTTCTGGCGTCGGTCAACTACACCGGCAACACCTCGATGGAGGTGGGCATCAAAGTCGTGACCGAGAACATCCGCGAGCGCTCGGTGCGTCACACCAACAGCTGTTTCTTCACCATGGTCGCGGTGGATGACCAGCGCAAACCAGCCGCAGTCCCACCGCTGCAACCGCAGAACAGTGAAGACAAGCGTCGGTACATGCAGGCCCAGCAGCGTCGGCAGATTCGTCAGGAGCTGGAAAAGCGTTATCAGGACATCAAGGGCGACGCCTGACGCGTTCGATTTTTAGATCGCTTTCGCGGGCAAGCCTCGCTCCTACAGGTTCGGGTCGTACACATAATGTGTGATCAACCGGAACCTGTAGGAGCGAGGCTTGCCCGCGAAGCTTTTAAAGACTGATCGCTGTCGCCTCGAACCGCACCCGAGGATGGGCGATCCGGTCCTGCGCTCGCACCAGTTCCAGCTCATAGCTGGCGCAGGCCTGGGTTTCCAGCATCACTTCATGCACCGCCGCCGCAGTGAATTCGAAGGCACTCACCAGATTGTCACCCTGCAGCACACGCGCCAGGAACAACCCGGCAGTCAGATCGCCAACGCCCACTGGCTGACGCGGAAACGCCAGCAGCGGCCGACGCAGGTGCCAGCTGCCTTCAGCGGTCACCAGTAACATCTCAAAGCCATCCGCCAGTTTGCCGGGATAGTCCAGATGCTTGACCAGCACCGCCTTCGGACCGCGCGCCAGCAGCGCCCGCGCCATGGCCAGGCAATCGAACAAAGACTGCGCCTTGCGCCCCGAGAAGCTGTTGAGCTCCAACTGGTTCGGGCACATGAAGTCGGCCACCGCTGCCGCCTCTTCCAACAGAAAATCGCTGACTTCGGCTGGAACGGTACAGCCCTTCTCCGGATGGCCCATTACCGGGTCGCAGAGGTACAGTGCTTTGGGATTGATCGATTTGATTCGTTCCACGCCCGCGAGAATCGCCCGGCCCTGGGCCGCGCTACCGAGGTAGCCAGACAATACGGCATCGCAATTACCCAACTCTCCAATCGCGGCGATTCCTTCCACCAGTTCCGGAATCTGATGCGGGGCCAGCACTTCTCCGGCCCACTGGCCATATTGCGTGTGGTTGGAGAATTGCACGGTATTGAGCGGCCACACGTTCACCCCGACCCGCTGCATCGGGAAAACCGCGGCGCTGTTGCCGGCGTGGCCGAACACCACGTGGGACTGGATGGCGAGCACATGGGGCGTACGTTTCATGCGGTGAGTTTTCCGTCAAACGATTGAAATTCAAGCCGCGCAGTATGCGACTAAACGCAGCCTGTACGACAGACCGGCGACGCAGTTAAGCTGGCACTATCTTGTTGGAGCACCCTGTTGATGCTGACCCTCGGAAATATCCTCGTGCTGATGCTGCTCGCCACTGGTGGCGCGTGGTTGTGGCACAACCATGGCTTGCGCGAACGTGCGCTGGAGCGGGTTATGCAGCATTGCGCCAAGCTGCGGATCGAGCTGCTGGACGGCAACGTAGCCTTGAAGAAGATCGCCTTCATTAAAGACGCCAATGGCCGTCGGCGCCTGGCCCGTGTGTATAACTTCGAATTCACCGTGACCGGCGAGACCCGCCACACCGGCACCATCACCCAGTTCGGCGCCCATAGCGCACAGATCGAGCTCGCGCCTTACCCGATGCCGTTCGATGACACACCGCCGGTAGTCGATATCGCAAAGCCCAGAGCCGAGGTGATTGAACTGAGCCAGTGGCGGCAAGAACACACTAAGTGGCGTCCATAAATCAAAAGATCGCAGCCTTCGGCAGCGCCCACAGGCGCGTAGGAGCTGCCGAAGGCTGCGATCTTTTGATCTTCAACCCGACCGGCAGCCGGCCAGATCTCTTTGCAGCGATTCAACCGCCTGCGCCTCACTGAAAATCAACTCAATACGCGAATCCCGACGCCATTCACTGATCTGCCAATTCAATAACGAATTATCCAGCGCATTCGCCGACACCCACCCCTTGACGCTGTGGATAACCAGCTTCGCCCGCCACCATTCAAGGCGCTCAAGCCATTTCCCGATCAATACGGCATCGAATATCTGACTCGGATGCCACCGCCATCCAACGCTCCAGCCACCCTCTTGCGCCTGACTCAAGCAAATCGGCAGCGTGGGGTCAGTCCAGATGGCTGGCATCTGCGCCAATCCCTTGGGCACGACAAAGTTATCCACACCCGCGACAGCCTGAGCCCCCAACCCCGGTAACTCGCTCAACGGCAAGACGGCTTGCTGCGTCCAGTACAATGGACGCATCGGCAACTGTGCGGCGATTCGTTGGCGATCACTGTCGTCGAGGCCTTCTGCCTTGTTCAGCAACAGCAACCCGGCACTGTCCAACGCCTGCTGTTGCGCCTCAGGCAACGGTTTTCCGGCCGCAAGCGCCTGGGCATCCAGCACCAACACGCACTGCTGCACCGCCAGGACGCCTTGCCACGGGGCCTCATTCAATTGCCTGAGTAACTGCGCCGGATGCCCCAGCCCGGAGGGCTCGATGAACAGTCGATCCGGTCGTGCCTTGCGCAGCAACCGCCCGAGACCGATCTGAAACGGTGCACCATTGATGCAACACAAACAGCCCCCGGCCACTTCCCCCAGTGCGATACCATCGGCGTCCTGGGTCAACAGCGCGGCATCCAGACCGATCTGGCCGAACTCGTTGATCAGCACCGCCCAGCGCTCACCAACGGGCCGTTGCGCCAGCAGGTGCTTGATCAGGCTGGTCTTGCCGGCCCCCAGCGGGCCAGCAATGACGTGGGTTGGAATGTTCTGCAACATGGTCGAGGTTTTCTGAGGAGGTAAAGGATGCGGTTGATGGGATGTTCGTTGCTTCTGGCGCTCACGTCGGGCGAAGCGCTGGCTCAGGCCTGCGTGGTGCACAGCACGGCTGAGCGGCTCGACGTGAAGGTTTGCCAGCAAAACCGCAGCATCCCGGAAAAACTGTTCGCCGACGGATTCTGCCAGCCGAATCTGCCCGGGCAGAAAGTCGAGGTGCAGTACGTCGACCAATGCCCTACCGGCGGGTTTGGAGTGTGCAGCAACGCTCAAGTCGCCAATATGCCTTACCGGCAGGATATTCACTATTACGGCGTGCCCACCGACGCGGCGTATTTAAAGCCGTTTTGCGAAACCCAGAGCCAGGGAACCTGGCTCAAGCCTTGAGCGGCTAGCTCAGCCAGTCGAGGGTCAGGATCAAACGACGCTCGCCCGGCGCCGGCTGCGGCGAGCGGTGGATCAAACCGAAGCCTTCGTTGCCGTGCCACTTCTCTCCTTTAAGCAGCGCCACTTCGCCGCTGGTGATTTGCTGGATCAGCGAATCGTCCTGCGGTTCGGGGTCAGGTTTGCCTAATTGCCGGCGATCCATCGCCCCTTCTTTCAGCCATTGGCTGCCGATACCTGCGTAGGTGGTGATCAACCGCACCGGCACATGATCGACATGGAAACGCGGGCACATGGCTGTGTCCAGAACCCGCAGGCGCAGGCCGATACGCCGGGCGCCCAACAAGCAGGCGAAAGCGCTGACCAGCCAGGAAACGTCAGCGATAAAGCCTTCGTAGCCTTCAAGGTCGCTGAAACCTGAGGCTAAACCGTGGAGATTGGGTTCGGCGTCATCATTGGGCATTTCCAGGGACAGCGACTCGGCTAGCGGCTCGTTCAGGGACAACAACAAACGACCGAAATCGACAATGTGCGCCGGGAGTTGGCGTTGCCAGAGGGCGAGGTTCACGCCGTCGTCCAGAATCCCGGTCAGCGCTTTTGGCGTATCACCTTGAACCTGGCTAATGACCGGTCGCAGCTTCAGACTAGGCGCCAACATCAGGCGGCCGCCTCTTCGTGCCAAGGACCGAACGGATCGGGCAGTAACTGCCAGCCCTCGACACCCAAGGCCATTTCAGCATCCGTCAGCAGGCAGTTATCGAGTTCGACGGCGAGTTGCGCGAAGTCGATATTCTGGCCGATGAACACCAGTTCCTGGCGGCAATCACCGGTGGCTGCCGTCCAGTTTTCCATGATCCCGGCGGTGCTCTCTTCGTCTTGCGGCCACTGGTTTTTCGGCACGAAACGCCACCAGCGTCCGGCAAAACCGTGACGCATCAAGCCGCCAGCCTGGGACCAGCTACCAGCGTCCCGGTGTTTGCTGGCCAACCAGAAAAAGCCTTTGGAACGCAACAATTTGCCGTTCACCCACGGACGGTCGATGAAGCTGAAGAAGCGTTGCGGATGAAACGGGCGCCGCGCGCGATAAGCCGTGGAGGCGATGCCGTATTCCTCGGTTTCCGGCACGTGCTCACCGCGCAACTCCTGCAACCATCCCGGCGCCTGAGCGGCTTTTTCGAAGTCGAAGCGCCCGGTGTTGAGGACTTTCTTGAGCGGCACTTCGCCCATGACCATCGGAATGATTTCAGCCTGGGAATTGAGCCGTTCGAGGATAGCGATCAACTCTTGGCGCTCGCTACTGCTGATTAAATCGATCTTGCTGATCAGGATCACGTCGGCGAATTCGATCTGCTCGATCAACAGGTCGGTGATCGAGCGTTCGTCCTCCTCCCCTAACGTTTCCCCACGAGAAGCGAGGCTTTCGGCGGCCTGATAGTCGAGCAGGAAGTTCATGCCGTCGACCACGGTGACCATCGTGTCGAGCCGCGCGATGTCCGCCAGACTCTGCCCTTCTTCATCGCGAAACGTGAAGGTTTCCGCCACGGGCAGCGGCTCGGAGATCCCCGTGGATTCGATCAACAGGTAATCGAAACGACCGTCCTTGGCGAGTTTACTGACTTCTTCGAGCAAGTCTTCGCGCAAGGTGCAGCAGATGCAGCCGTTACTCATTTCCACGAGTTTTTCTTCGGCACGGTTCAGGCTCACATCGCGCTGAACTTCAGTGCCATCAATATTGATCTCACTCATGTCATTGACGATCACCGCGACCCGCAAATTTTCGCGATTACGTAGTACGTAATTAAGAAGTGTACTTTTTCCGGCGCCGAGAAAGCCCGACAGGACGGTCACGGGGAGACGATTGGGCATCAGGTATTCCTCATCAGGATGTGGCCGGTCAAATCGCCCGTTGATGGCGTTCGCGCAGCTCTTCACGTTCTTTGGCTTCAATACACAGAGTGGCGGTGGGCCGCAGCAGCAGGCGCTTGAGGCCGATCGGCTCACCGGTTTCGCGACACCAGCCGTACTCGCCGCGAGCCAGGTGTTCGAGGGCTTCGTCGATCTTGTCCAGCAGCTTCTTTTCCCTCTCCAGCAGGCGCAGTTGCCACTGGCGCTGTTCTTCGGCGCTGCCGATGTCGGCGGGATCGCTGTGGGGTTCCTGCTCGCGCAACGCGTCGAACTCGCCGGCAATGCGCTCCTGCAGCTCGCTGCGCTGAGCCAGTAGCAGGTCGCGAAAGAAGCCTTGCTGGGCGTCGTTCATGTAATCGGCGGCGGGTTGAGCGAGGAGTTCTTGTTCAGTCATGGCGATGGATCATCAGAGCGGGTGTATTTCATGTTATAGTATAACAATGCAAATAAGCCACTCCCCTCTTGCTCGCGACAAAGCGCACGATGCTTTAGCCCGTCTGCCCCCTTGAGAAATGCCATGGGAAACGCCCTGAAATTCTCGCTATTGAGCCTTTCGTTGCTGATGGCGGTCGGTGCCTGGGGACAAGTCCCGAGCCTGGCCAACTGCACTCGCAGCGCCAATCTGCTGGCCTGCGTGGATGCCGACGGCAATGCCTATAGCGTTAACACCGTCGGCAGCACGATCTATCTGCGCGGCTTCGAAGTGGCCGGCAAACGCTATTGGGCGCAAACCAACAGCCGCTACGGGCAACTGACGTTCTTCACAGGCATCGCGTCCGATGGCGAAGCCTGGGTCGGCTACAACCGCCGGGTTGGCTGGACAACCATCAATCGGTTTTCCAGCTCCGGCGGCAGCAGCGGCAAGTTCACGTGCAGCCGGCTGACCGGCTGCTAGGCCTGCGCCTTTTTCTGTTCCGGCTGCCAGGCGATGTAGCTGTTCATCGGTGGGTTCTTCTGAAAATAGCTGTGCATGGTGAAAGCCCGCCCACGAAAAAGGCATCGTCGATTTGACTGTTATAATGTAACATGCCAAATCAACTCCCACGATGGACCTGCTCATGAATGCGCTGACTCTGCCGGATATCGCCGCGCAGGCCTCACGCCAAGCCCTGCCACTCGATTGGGTGGGCATGTGCGGCATTGCTCTTCCTGTTTTATTCGATGGCCAGCGACTGAGTGCCAAGGTCGACGCTGGCGTTAGCCTCGACGATGGAGAGGCGCGCGGCATCCATATGTCGCGGCTGTATTTGTCGCTGGAAATGCTTGAGCAGGAAAACCTTTCACCGGCGTTGTTACGGCGAGTCTTGCAGAATTTTCTCGAGACCCATGAAGGACTTTCCCACAACGCTTACCTAAAAATTCACACCGAACTATTGCTCAAAAGACCCGCACTCATTAGTCCACTAGCCGGTTGGAAAACTTATCCGGTGAGCATCGAAGCGAGTTTGAAAAACGCGATGTTCCACGTGGAACTAAAAATCGACGTTCCTTATTCCTCAACCTGCCCGTGCTCAGCAGCGCTTTCGCGGCAGTTGATTCAGCAACAATTCGTTGATGACTTTGCCAATCAGGCATTGCAACACGCTGACGTTCTGGCTTGGCTCGGCTCTACGAAAGGCATCGTCGCCACGCCGCATAGCCAACGCAGCAATGCGCAATTGCAGCTGCGTCTGGACGACTACCTGGATGACCTGCCGCTGATCGCCGCGATCAACGATGCGGAAGCAGCCTTGGGCACCGCGGTGCAAACCGCCGTGAAACGCGCCGACGAACAAGCCTTCGCCCTCGCCAACGGCCAGAACTTGATGTTCTGCGAAGACGCCGCCCGACGCTTGAATTTGGCCCTGAAACGTTCCCCGGGCATCAACGCCTTTCACGTGCGAGTCGTTCACGCAGAAAGTCTTCACGCCCACGACGCTGTCGCTGAAAGTCGCTGGAATTGGGAGGCCGCATGATCCAATGCCAAGCCATGCGCTGGGGCGCTCCCGGTCAACCACTCACTCCGCCGATGGACTTCCAGTTACCCAAAGCAAGTCTGACCGCTGTCATCGGTGCCAACGGTTCGGGTAAGAGCAGCCTGCTAAAAGTCATCGCCGGTCTGCAAAAGCCACTGACCGGAAAAGTCATCATTGATGTTCCACGCAAAGGCGGCCTTTCGTTCCTCCCTCAGCAACAACACCTGGACCGGCAATTCCCCATCAGTCTGCAAGAGTTGGTGGCCGCCGGCTTCTGGGGTAGCAAGCAAACTCCGGAAATTCGCAGCCAGCGCCTCAAGTCTGCGCTGGAAGACTGGTGCCTGACCGGCCTGGAACATCGCCCATTGATGGCCCTCTCCGGGGGTGAATTGCAGCGTGCCCTACTCGCCCGGTTGAGTCTCGCCGAAGCTCCCTTGTTATTGCTCGACGAACCCCACGCCGCACTCGACGAACTCGGCCAGGCGCTGCTCTGGAAACACATCCACGCTTGGCATGCGGAAGGCCGAACCCTGGTCGTTGTGTGTCATGACCTGGCCGCCGTGCGCCAACACATCCCACAAGCCCTATTGATCAAAAGCAGCGGCTGCGCCCTCGGCCTCAGTACCGATCTGATTCGCCAACAACCCCAGACGCAGGTGGCTTGATGATCGCTGCCGCTCAGCTTTGGCAACCGTTCCACGAATTCGTATTCATGCGCCGGGCGTTGCTTGGTGGGCTCGTTCTGGCGTGCAGCACCGCTCCGCTTGGGGTGTTTCTGATCCTGCGGCGCATGAGCCTGATCGGCGACGCGGTGGCTCACGGCATCTTGCCGGGCGCCGCATTGGGCTTCTGGTTTGCCGGGTTGAGTCTGCCCGCGTTGACCATCGGTGGCCTCGGCGCCGGCCTGAGCATGGCCGGACTGGCCGCGTGGATCACCCGCCGCACCGGCCTGCGAGAGGACGCGAGCCTGGCCGCGATCTACCCAATATCGCTGGCCAGCGGCGTGCTGATCCTCGGCATCGCCGGCAAGCGTCTGGACTTGTTGCACCTGTTGTTTGGCTCGGCGCTCGCGGTCGATGGGCCGACTTTGACCGGCATGATTTGGGTCTCGGGCTTCAGCCTGATCGCCATGGCCCTTATCTACAAACCCCTGTTGCTGGACACCCTCGATCCACTCTTTCTGCAAACCGTCAGCCGCCTCGGGCCATTGGCTCATGGGGTATTTCTGACCCTGGTGGTGCTGAATCTGGTGATCGGTTTCCAGGCCATCGGCGCCCTGATGGTGGTTGGTTTGATGATGTTGCCGGCCGCCGCTTCTCGCTTCTGGAGTCGTCGCTTGCCGGTACTGATCGCCATCGCCGCGCTGCTCGGCTGCCTCTCGGTCTGGTTCGGCTTGTTGCTGTCGTTTTATTACTCACTGCCCAGCGGCCCGGCGATCGTGCTGGTGGCTGGCGCTTTGTATCTGCTGTCCGTGGTGTTCGGTCCGGTGCACGGTTTGCTGCGCCGCCCGCCTTTGCTCACATCCCAATGAGGTGTTGCCCGATGCGCGCTTTACTCGTGCTGTTCAGTTTGATGCTGTCGATGTCGTTGTCTGCCACGGAAAAACTCCAGGTAGTCACCAGCTTCAGCATCCTCGCCGACATGACCCATCAGGTCGGCGGCGACCATATTCAAATCACCAACATGGTCGGCCCGGACGCCGATGCCCATACCTACGAGCCGACCCCGGACGATGCCAAGGCATTGCTCAAGGCCAAACTGATCATCAAGAACGGGCTAGGTTTCGAGCCATGGCTGGACCGCCTGGTGACCAGCACCGATACCAAAGCTGCGGTCATCAGTGCCAGCCACGGTGTCATTCCACGCTCGCTGGATGAAGATGGCGAAACCATTCCCGACCCACACGCCTGGCACAATCTGGCGAACACCGAGCTGTACATCAGCAACATCACCAAAGCGCTGATCGCCGCCGACCCTGCGAACAAAGCCGACTACGAACACAACAGCCAGGCCTACCTGAAAAAGATCTACGCCTTGCTCGCCGAGGCCAAAGCCAAGCTCGGTTCTTTGCCGCCGGGTAATCGCAAAATCGTGACATCCCATGACGCCTTCGGCTATCTCGGTCAGGCTTACGGCATCGACTTCATGGCGCCACAAGGGCTGTCCACCGAGCTCGAACCTTCGGCCGCCGAAGTCGCTGCGCTGATCACGCAGATCCGTCAGGCCAAGGTCAAAGCGGTGTTCATGGAAAACATCAAGGACGCGCGTCTGCTCAAGCAAATCGCCGATGAAAGCGGCGCGCATATCGGCGGCACGCTGTACTCCGATGCCCTTGCGGCGACCGGCCCGGCCAGCACGTTCGCCGGGTTGTTCGAATGTAACCTCAACACCTTGTACGAGGCGTTGAGCAAGCCATGATCCGCAAGAATCCTTCGGGTGATCTGCCGTCGATTGCGGAGTCCGCGTACGTGGATAAAACCGCCATCATCTGCGGCAAAGTGGTGATTGGCGAGAACGTGTTCGTCGGTCCTTACGCGGTGATTCGCGCCGATGAAGTGGATGACTCAGGCGAGATGGAGCCAATCACCATCGGCGCCAATTCGAACATTCAGGACGGCGTGGTGATCCACTCCAAGTCCGGCGCGGCGGTGACCATCGGCGAGTTCAGCTCCATCGCCCACCGCTCCATCGTGCATGGCCCCTGCACCGTCGGTAACCGAGTGTTCATCGGGTTCAACAGCGTGCTGTTCAACTGCGCGGTGGGCGACGGTTGCGTGGTGCGGCACAACTCGGTGGTCGACGGTCGTGACTTGCCTGAAGACTTCTACGTGCCCTCCACCACACGCATCGGCCCCAATACCGACCTGTCGCAGTTCCCACCGGTGAGCGTCAGCGCCTCGGAGTTTTCCGAAGACGTGGCGCGCACCAACGTCGATCTGGTGCGGGGCTACAAAGCCCTGCAGAACGAGTTCTGACCCATGAGCAGCGTGCTGATTCGCAATGCCCGGCTGGTCAACGAAGGTCGTGAGTTCGACGGTGATTTGCTGGTAAGCCACGGTCGTATCGTCAAGATCGCCAGCAGTATCGAAGGTGAAACGGCTGCCGTGGAAATCGACGCCGACGGCCAATGGCTGCTGCCGGGCATGATCGATGACCAGGTGCATTTCCGCGATCCCGGAGCGCCGGACAAAGGTAGTTTCCATACCGAATCGAGGGCAGCTGTAGCCGGCGGCATCACCAGTTTCATGGACATGCCCAACACTTCCCCGGCCACCCTGACCCTCGCCGCGCTGGCCGACAAGAAGCGTCGAGCGGCGACCGACTCAGTGGCCAATTACGGTTTTCATTTCGGCGTGAGTAACGACAATCTCGACACGGTTGCCGCGCTCAATCCTTGCGAGGTGGCCGGGGTCAAAGTGTTCATGGGCGCCTCCACCGGCAACATGCTGGTGGACGATCCACGAATTCTCGAGCGGCTCTTCGCCGAGGTGCCGACGATTTTGTTGGCCCACTGCGAACACACACCCAGCATCGAAGCCAACGCCGCGAACCTGCGAGAACTGTTCGGCGAGCACCTTTCGCCCGCCGCTCACCCGCTGATCCGCAACGCCGACGCGTGCTTTCGCTCCTCCTCAATGGCCGTTGATCTGGCCAGGCAACACGGCACCCGACTGCACGTTTTACACTTGACCACTGCCCGTGAGCTGGCGCTGTTCGAAGACCAGCCGCTGGCGCAAAAACGCATCACCGCCGAGGTCTGTCTGCACCACTTGCTGTTCGACGATCGCGACTACCCGAGCCTTGGCAACCTGATCAAGTGCAACCCGGCGATCAAGACCCAGGCCGACCGCGACGCCTTGCGCAAAGCATTGTTGAGCAATCGACTGGACGTGATCGGTAGCGATCACGCGCCTCACACCTGGGCCGAGAAACAGCGACCCTACAGCCAGGCGCCGTCCGGTTTGCCGTTGGTGCAACACGCCCTGCCCGCGCTGCTGGAACTGGTGGCCGATGAAGTTTTGCCGATCACCACCCTCGTGGCCAAGACCAGCCACCGGGTCGCCGATCTGTTTGCCATCCCCGACCGCGGCTACCTGCGTGAAGGCTACTGGGCAGACCTGGTGTTGATCAAACCCGAGCCCGACGGCCTTGCCGTTTCCCGGCAACCGATCCTCTCGCAATGCGGCTGGACGCCCTTCACCCACCATCGTTTTCGCCACAGCGTCAGTACCACGGTCGTGTCGGGGCAAATTGCCTGGCACGACCAACGTCTTAATGACAGCTGCCAGGGTTTAGCCCTACGGTTTATGCGCTAGCGCGCGTTATCGAAAACATTCGAGAACACCGATCATGATCCACATCACCCTGCCCGATGGTTCATTGCGTGAGTACGATCAGCCGCTGTCTGTGTATGAAGTCGCTGCAAGTATCAGTCTCGGGTTGGCCAACGCGGCGGTGGCCGGTCGGGTCGACGGCGTGTTGGTGGACTGTGGATTCCTGATCGAGGGCGATGCCCGGGTCAGTATCGTCACGCCCCAGGAACCCGATGGCCTGGAGATCCTTCGCCGTTCCTGCACGCTGATGCTGGCCATGGCCGTCAAACAGCTCCATCCGAATGCACAGTTGCGAGCCGGATCGTCACTGGGTGATGGTTTCTTTTATGAGTTTGCTTTCCAGCGCTCTTTAACCCTGGCCGAGCTGCCCCTGATTGAAGCGCGCATGCGTGCACTGGCGGCGACCAACCATTCGATCCGCCAGGAAACAGCTCCCCAGGGGACGTCAACCGAACGGTTATCGCTGTATCGCTTGGGGGATTTTGAAAGTTTTGCCACAGGCCCGCATGTTCCCACCACCAAGGTGTTGCAGGCCTTCGCGCTGGATCATATTGGCGGCACCTCTGAGCAACGGATCTACGGCACGTGCTGGTCCAGCCAACAGGAGCTGGACACCTGGCGAGCGCCGCCGCAGGTGATGGTCGTGAACATTGATGAACGTCAGAGCGCTTATGCGCACTCGGTGACCCAGGCACTGCGCCGCCGCGAACTGAGGGCCAACTCGGATCTGCGTAACGAGAAAATCAGCCACAAGATTCGCCAGCACAGCCAGAAAGTGCCGTATCTGTTGGTGGTGGGAGAGAAGGAAAAGCACGGTGGATTTGTCAGCATGCGCAGCGGCAGCGGAGAGGACTTCGGGGAGAAAGGGATTGAGGCGGTGTGTGAGTTGTTGAATCCGTCCAAGACTGGAGGTGCCTGAGCGGACGCCATCGCGGGCAAGCCCGCTCCCACAAAGGAAATGTATTCCCTGTGGGAGCGAGGCTTGCCCGCGAAGCTTTTAAGCTCTGGGTTTAACAGTCCCGCAATCCTGGCCCAACCACACAGCGCGAGTATCGAGGCTACCCTTCTGCTGAATGCCGGTAGCGTTGAAGGTGCCGTTGACCTTGGTGGTGAACTCACGATCACTGAGGAATGTGGCAACACCCGCACCTTGCGCTTTCGGACAGCTGAAACGGAATTTCCACTGGTTACCGGTACGCTCGGTGATTTCCTGCTTGCAGCCCGATTGTGGGTCCGTCAGTGGAATGTTGTCGGTCTTCACCTGCTCAGGCGTCAGGCACGCCCGAATCCCTTTGCCGCCCATGGTGATGCCCTGCTTCTCCAGCTGCGCACGCTGTTCAGGGGTCATCTGGCTCTGTATCTGGCCGAGGATCAGTTGCAGATCGGGCAGGTTCTGGTCATCGACCTTCATGTTGCTTGAAGTCATTTCCCACAAGCCCGGCTGCAACATCTGCGCCTGAGCAGCCACAGGAAGTGTCAAACCAAACGCAATGGCCAAACCCAGCAGACGAACGTTCATCGAGTAACTCCTGATCATTAGTGGCCGTTAGACGTCAGCCACGGGCTTCGGTTCATGGGCCAATTAAATAGCGACATTCTGCCCGGAACATGGTCTGTTAAGCATTGAATCTTCAGGAGCAAGGCTGCCCCATGGATTATTTTGGACCGCATGTTTTCGGTTACCTCATCGCTCTGCTGCACGCGCTGGGCTCGATTGCCGCCATCCATGCCGTATTGACCGTTCGGACCGCCCAAGGCTCGATCGCCTGGGCTCTGTCACTGCTGTTCATTCCCTACCTCACACTTATTCCTTATCTGGTCTTCGGCCGTAGCACCTTCGATGGCTACATCAAGGCCCGACGGCAAGCCAACGAGGAAATGCGCAAGGCCATCTCTGAGCTGAACTGGCGCCCCTGGGTAGAAGAGGCACTGGCAGCGCGTGCCTCCAGCGCCTACGCGTCTTTGAGGGCCATGCCAAAACTGGGACGCATGCCGTGTCTGGCCAATAACGAAGTGCGCTTGCTGATCGATGGCCAAGCCACCTTCGATGCGATTTTCGACGCCATCAGCAACGCCCGGCAAGCGGTATTGATCCAGTTCTTCATCATCCACGATGACCGCCTCGGCCAACGCCTGCACACCTTGCTGACGAAGAAAGCTGCAGAGGGCGTGGCGATTTACTTGCTCTACGACCGCATCGGCAGCCACTCCCTGCCCCACGGTTATGTGCAACCGTTGCGAGATGCCGGTATCGAGGTCAAAGCCTTCGCCACCCGCAGTGGCTGGCTCAACCGCTTTCAGGTCAATTTCCGCAACCACCGCAAGATCGTCGTGGTCGACGGGATTGTCGGTTTTGTCGGCGGGCTCAACGTCGGCGACGAATACATGGGCGAGAAACCACCCCTGGCGCCATGGCGTGACACCCACGTGCAAGTACGCGGGCCGGTGGTGGCCTGCATGCAGGAGTCCTTTGCCGAAGACTGGTTCTGGGCAGCCCGTGCGCTTCCACCCTTGATACTGCCGGAGGTTTATCCGGATGATGGCGTGCTCTGCCAATTGCTGGCCACCGGCCCGGCGGATTCCTACGAAACCTGTTCGCTATTCTTCGTCGAAGCCATCCATGCGGCGACGGAACGGGTGTGGATCACCACCCCTTACTTCATCCCCGACGAAGCGGTCTTCGCCGCGTTACGACTGGCCGTATTGCGTGGTGTGGATGTACGGATTCTGTTGCCATCGCGAGCGGATCACCGGATCGTTTACGCCGCTTCGAGCCTTTACGCCTTCGAAGCGGTACGTGCCGGCGTGCGCTTGTTCCGATACCAGCCGGGGTTCATGCATCAGAAAGTGGTGCTGATCGACAACGAAATCAGCGCCATTGGCAGCGCCAACATGGACAACCGTTCGTTCCGGCTGAATTTCGAAGTGATGTTATTAACGGTCGACAGCGTATTTGCCGCCGAAGTGGAACAGATGCTCAGCGATGACTTCGCCCAGGCTCACGAAATCGCCAAAGAAGAAAGCCGGGAGACTCACCGCCTGCAACAGATCGGCATGCGGATCGCTCGGCTTATTTCACCGATCCTTTAAGGGTTGTAAATGTCGTCGCGGGTCCAGGGCAGTTCATGGCTGCCATCGGGATGGGCTTTCACCGCGAGGATTTGATGCAGGTTGATCCAGCCTCTGGCGAAGGCATAAGCGCATCCCGCCAGGTACAACCGCCAGATGCGTAGAGCCTGTTCTGGCACCAGTTTGCCGGCAGCCTCCAGATTGTCCTCCAGGCGTTCGCTCCAGTGGTCCAGAGTTCGCGCGTAATGCAGGCGCAGACTCTCGACATCGACGATCTCCAGCCCCGCTTCGCTGATCTCGGCCGAGATCATCGCCAAGTGCGGCAGCTCGCCGTTGGGGAACACATACTTCTCGATGAATTCACCGGCGCCGCGCCCAACCGGCCGGCCGTCGGTGTGCTTGGCGGTGATCCCATGGTTCATCACCAGACCGCCCTCTTTCACCGCACCGAACAAGATTTTGCAGTACTCGGCCAGATTGGCGTGGCCGACGTGTTCGAACATGCCCACGCTGACCACCTTGTCGAAGCGCCCGTCCTGCGGCAAATCGCGGTAGTCGAGCAGCTGCAGTTCGATCTGATCCTCCAGGCCTTCGGCTTTCACCCGTTCGCGGGCCAGCGCCAATTGCTCTTTACTCAGCGTGATTCCAAACACTTTTGCGCCGAACTCTCGAGCCGCATACCGCGCCAAACCGCCCCATCCGCAACCGACATCCAGCAGATATTCGCCTGGCTGCAACCGCAGCTTGCGGCACAGGTGGCGAAACTTGGCTTGTTGGGCTTGCTCGAGGGTTTCACTGCCGGTCTCGAAGTAGGCACAGGAATACGCCATGTCGCTGTCGAGCCACAGTTGGTAGAACGCGTTGGAGAGGTCGTAGTGGTAGGAAATGGCTTTGGCGTCGGTTTCCTTGTCGTGAACCGCGCGTACCGGTTGCGCAGCTTCGTCTTCGTTGAGCAGCGCCTGACTCCATTCATCGGCGAGACGAATCACGTCGCTGATGGAGCCTTCCAGCTCCAGTTTGCCTTCGACAAACGCCACCCCCAGCGCATGGAGGCTGGGATGGGTGAACTGGGAAACCATGTGGGGGTCCTTGACCACAATGGTGACGCTGGGCGTCGGCCCCAGATTGAACTCATGGCCGTCCCAGAGACGCAAGCGAAGCGGCAAATGCAGATTCTGTAAGGCCGGTGGAAGTTGCGCGAGCATGAAAAGCCCCCCGTTTTCAGACGACAATCTGAGGGTAGACCATCCTTGAAAAATAGCAGGCTATCGAATTAATAGCCTTTTTCTATTCCCGGTATTGCTTCCAACAGTGAGGCCAGCCAGCGGGCGACCGTTGAAAATGACCGCCTTACCCTAGATGACTACAAATCCGGCACACAGTTCTGAAAAGTTGTAGACGCTCACACCTCATCCTTAAGCTTGAGCAGGGGTTCCTGAAAGCGTAGCAAACGCCCCGCATTACCGAGCACCAATAACGTGCTCAAGTTGTGCAACAGCGCGGCAATCATCGCGCCTGCCGCGCCGAGCCAGCCGAATGCGGCGAACGCGACGATGGCCAGGGTCCAGCCCAAACCGATAATCACGTTGACCTGCAAGGTCTGCCGACATTGGCGACTCAAGCGCACACAGGTTCCGAGCCGGCGCAGGTCGCTGCCGATCAATACGATATCGGCCGAAGCCAGCGCGATGTCCGCACCGCCCGCGCCCATGGCCACCCCGACCACACCGGCCTTGAGCGCCAGGGAATCGTTGATGCCGTCTCCCACTACCATTGGCCGGAATCCGCTGCCGATTTCTTTCAGCACACGATTGAGTTTGTCCTCGGGCAAAGCCTGGGCCTCGACATCGCTGATGCCCACATCCCGGGCCAGCGTGTGCGCAACGCTCTGCCGATCCCCGGTGAGCAACAACTGACGACCCAAACCCAGTTCACGCAATTCGCTCAGGGCAAACCGCGCCTCGGGTTTGATACTGTCGGCGAGCAACAGCCAGGCGAGAAACTCACCGTTGAGTGCCAGCCCGGCAATCGGGCCGTCGTGTTCGGGAACAGTTGAAGTGTCGATGCCCAATTGCGCGAACAGCTCCGGACGACCGAGGGCCGCTTCGCCCTGCTCGGTCATCGCCACTACGCCCAGCCCCTGACGCTCATGAATGTCAGAGAGCAGCAGAAAGTGTTCCTGAGAGACCAACCCGGCCAATGCACGGCTGACCGGGTGGCTGCTGGCGGAACCGAGGCTGGCGGCGAGTTTCAGTACGTGACTGCGATCCTCCAGCGGACTGTCGATGGATTGCAGGCGCAAGGTGCCGAACGTCAGGGTTCCGGTCTTGTCGACCACCAACGATGTCAAGTCAGCCAACTCTTCGAGGAACGCCGAGCTGCGAATCAGAATCCCGTGCCGAGCCGCCACCGCCACCCCGGCAATCGCCGTGGCCGGTGCCGACAACACCAATGCACAAGGGCAAGCCGCGACCAACACCGCGAGCATCGCTTGGGCATCGTTGGTCACGAACCAGGTCACGGCGGCCAGCAACAACACCAGCACCATGTAGCTGCCGGCGTAGCGTTCGAGCAAACGGGTGATCGGCGGCTTGGAACGTTCGGCGCTTTGCATCAGCGCGATGACTTTACCCAGGGTCGATTCGTTACCGGTGCGGGTCACTTCAATGCGCAGCAGGCCATCCAGATTGATCGCCCCGCCGAACACCGGCATGCCCACGCCAGCTTCTATTGGCACCGACTCACCGGTAATCGAGGCGGTGTCGAGGCTTGCCTGACCGGACAACACCCGGCCATCCGCCGGCACTCGATCACCGGCGCGCACCTCGACGAGGTCACCGGCCTTGAGTGTGCCGTTGTCGACTTCTACAACGGAACCGTCAGCCTGAATCTTGCGCGCATGGCTGCGAGTCAGTTTGCCGAGCGCATGAATCGCTTCCTGGGAACCGATCACGCTGCGCTCTTCCAGCACGTGACCGAAGATCATGATGATCGGTAGCAGTGCCGCAGTGAGCAAATCACCAGTGGCCCAAGCACCGAGCATGGCCAGGGCGATCAGTTGATCGGTGATCCCGTGCAGGCTCGGATAACGCAAGCTGTACCACGCCGAGCGCATGACCGGCACGGCCACCAGCAAGGAAGCGAAACCCAGCAGCAATTGACTCACACCGGTCTGCTCCGGCGACAACCAGCGCCAGAGCAGGCCCAGCGCAAGCAACCCAAGCGCAAGCATGGCCAGGGTCAGCTGGCGCGCGGCACTACGTTGTTCAGCCGAGGACAACATGCTCGGCGCGGCGGCGGTTTGGGCAGTCATTGCGTAGCTCCCTGAATGATCAGGCGGGAATCGTCTTTCGGATCAACTGTGGTCACCGAGCCGGCCTGCCCGAGAATCTTCGGCATCCGCTCACGGTAAATACGCAGCAGCATTTGCGGATCGGTGCCTTGCGGTTGCGCCTTGGCCAAACTCAGCACCGTGGCGGTGTCGGCAGAAGCTTTTGCCAGGCGTTCGCTGGCTTGGGCGTGAGCCACTTGCAGCGTGCGGTCGGCTTGTTCGTTGGCGCTCTGAGTCAGCTTCTCGGCTTCAGTGCGCGCGTTGGCCACGGCTTTGTCGGCCTGCTGGCTGGCGGTTAATACCGCGTTGAACGCGTTCACCGCCGGGCCGGGCAGACTCGATTGCACATCGACCCGCGCCACTTCGATGCCCATCCCCTGCCCCGTCGCCGTCAGTTCGGCCAAGCGCTGATTGATGCCCCGCACCAGATCGCCACGTAGACGTTCGCGGCGCTCGGCGGCCTGATTGTCGGCACCGATCAGTTCCGGTCGAGCCACCAGAATGGTGTCCAGATCTCGTGCGGCAGTGAGCGCCACAGCACTGCGCGTCACCAGCCGATCCAGCGCCGGCAGCACATGTTCACCCTGAAGAACGAAGGCATAGGGCTCGGTGACTTTATAGAACACCCGCACATCCAGTTGCACGACGCCTGCATCACCGGTCAACAAATAACCAGAGCCGGCGAGCGCATCGCTGATGGGCGTGGCGAAACTCGCGACTCTATCCGCCTGCAATGCAGCATCGGTGCGCAGCAGATTTTCCACCCGGCGCTCGATCACCCGATCCGCTGCCGGCAACAAGATTACCTGCTCGAACGGGCGCGGCCATGCCAACAACAAACCGGCATTTTGAATGCGATCCAATGCGCCGAAGTGCAGCACCGCGGCACGATTTTGCGGGTCGATTTGCCGCACATTGGAGAATGCCCACGCCAGCGCAGCCAGCACAGTCACGGCGTAAAGCGCCAGAAAAGCCAAGCGCCCGGCCTGTATCCAGGGGCTGCTCAACTCATTTGTTCCACGTGGAACTAAACTCATGGCGGCGACCCGGACTTGTTATCCAGCGTCGGCGGGCCGTCAACCAACACCCGAAACGGCGCGGCATCGGTGCGTAAAATCAGTTTGGTGCTTGGCGTGACGATGGTGCCCAAGGTGTCGAGAGAGCGCAGCAAGTTGTAGAGCTGCGGCGAACCGGCGTAAGCACGGCCGTAAATTTGCGCGGCTTCGACGCGGGATTGGGCTTCGATGTCCGCAGCTTTCACTGTCGCATCAGCTTGCACGATTCGCGCATCACGCTCGGCCGCAGAGCGAATTTGCGCAGCTTCACGCTTGCCGATGGCCGTGCGTTCAGTGGCGATGGTTTCACGCTCGGCGCGCATACGATCGACAGTCGCGGTGAGCGTCACCGACGGCAACGTCAGACGTTCGATGCCCACTTGCAGCACTCGCACGCCATAGGTGGTGAGCAACTGCTGATCAATCTGTTGACGCAGCTGCGCTTCAAAATCGGCGATGCGTACCTGGTTGGCATCGGTGTTCACCAGGTTGGCCAGATCGAAACTGCTGGCGGTGGTTTCCAGCGCCGAGCCGACAAAGGTGCGGATCTGCCGCGCGGCTTCGTCCGGCTGGTTCTGTACGGCGCGCATAAAACGTTGCACGTTGTCCGGATCACCCTGCACCTGCCAGGCCACGTAGGCTTGCACGATGATGCGCAGGCCATCGCGCGTGCCCACATCCTGCAAACCGCTGGAGGTGGTGCGCAGGCGCAGGTCCACCGGGATCGCTGCCTCGAACGGTGCCGGCCAGCGCCAGCCAAGACCCGGTTGCAGCAACACCCGCGATGGATTGCCGAAGCGCGTGATGACCGTGGCCTCTCCCGAACGCACTTGCACCAGGCTCGCCGCCGCGATGGCAAACGCCACCAGCAACGCCGCCCAACCCATTCGCCGCCACGGGAAAGGGCCAGCTTCGTGTGGATCGCCGTGGTGATGATGGTGATGGCCGTGGGGATGCCCGCCATGGCCGTGATCGTGGCCGGCGTGATCATCGTGATCGCGATTGTGTGTAGGCGTCGGCTGGCTCAATGGATGGCTCCTGGCTGAGCGGAATTACGCGGCGGCGCAGGGTCAGCCGGCAGCGTGAATGTGCGTAGGTCGATGGTCGGCGCATTACCGCTGCCGCCCAGACGATGATCGAGAACCAGTAGCTTGGCGTTGGCCAAACCTTGGGTCAGTTGGCTGAGGTATTGCTCCAGTACAAAGGCCTG
Source organism: Pseudomonas sp. MDT1-85 (assembly GCF_054898065.1). Classification (NCBI taxonomy): domain Bacteria; kingdom Pseudomonadati; phylum Pseudomonadota; class Gammaproteobacteria; order Pseudomonadales; family Pseudomonadaceae; genus Pseudomonas; species Pseudomonas sp. MDT1-85. The sequence goes on from NZ_CM142715.1 coordinate 195,101, forward strand.
GCCGGCGCTGGAAAACGCCTTTCGCTCGGCGGCAAATTTCAGGTCGGCGGCCTGAGCGGTCGAGTTGATTTCATGAGCACTGGCCGTGGCTTGATCGTGAGCGATGCTGGCTTGCAATCGCGCCTGGTTGGTCGCCTCCGCCGCAGCGCCGCGCTCACGGGAAATCAATGCCTGAGCACCAATCTGCGCCGCTTGCACGCCGTGATAAGCATTGGCCGCCCCCGCTGGCGGGTGGATGGCCTCGACCACCGTGGCAAGAATTTCCACGCCGCTGTCGAGTTTTTGCAGGTCAGCCTGCACGGCGCGGCCGATCTCTTCGGCGAGCCCTACCCTGTCCTCGCCGAGCAAACCATCGAGGGTTCGCGAGGCGAAATCGTGAACCAGAATCCGGCTGGCGGTGCTGCGGATCAGCGTCGGTACATCGGCGCTGTTGTAGGTCGCGGCCAGCGCCGCCTGATCGCTCAGGCCGATTCGATAGACGAAGCGCACATCCATGTTGACGATCTGAAAGCTCTGTTTGTCGGCGCGGCTGCTGGCGATGACCTGCGATTTGTCGTTCACATGGCTGGCGTCCCACAAGCGATTGGCAATCGCCGGTGCCGGTCCTTCGGCCGGTTCGGCTTTGACCGGTGCCGACGTTTCGCCCACGCTGGTGGCCAACTCATGGACTACGCCGTTCTCGACACTCAGCACGCGACCCAACGGCCACGGAAGACCGGCATGCAAACCGGGACCGAAAACTTCCACCGGTTTGCCAAAGCGCTCATAGATACCGCGCCCCTGCAGCGGTATTTCGTGAATGCCGGTGAGCGACCAACCGACGATTGTCACCACCGCCAGCACCGGCAAAAACGCCCGACGCATATAGGTGAAGGCCCAGATTTGTCGCAGGTCGATACCGAAGCGGTTGTGCAATTCGTGCTGCAATGCGAGCAAAGGTTGCGGCGGCCAGCGCAGCATGTCGGCGACAAAACTTCGCGCCAGCAAGGCCGGTTCCAGCTGTTCACGACGAGGGCTGAACAGCGACAACACGGCGCGCAGTAGCAACTCGACGGCGACCAGCCCTGGCAGCAAGCCGATCAGCACCGCCAGACGCACCGGCCAGACCGATGTTTCGCTGCCGAACAACAAACACAGTGCGCTGAGCACCAGGCAAATAATCGCGACCCGCGTCAGCTGCGCCAACGACCCGGCTTCGGGCCACTGAGCGACGTTTTCCTGCGCCAGTTGCCGCTCCAGCACCAGCAAACCGAAAGCCAGCAACAACGATAGCGCGGCGCCGACACTGGCCGACAACCCCAACGTAGCGGGCGGCAAGGTCAGATTCCAGACTTGCTCGATGCTGTACAACGTCAAAAACGCCCAGCCGCCAAGCCAAAGCGTCGGTGCCCCGATCTGCCCCAGCAAACGCAACCAGCGCTGACTGATCCGGTCCAGCAACCGCTCGTACCAGCCTTCGGCGGCAATGGGTTCTTCAGTGACGACCAGCACCGTCGGGTTCATCACTTGTGCGCGCCATTGCGCCACCCACCAGGCCGATTGCAGGCCGCCGACCAGCACCAGCAAACCGGCGCTCTGATTGACCAACAATGCTGACCAGAGCGACTGCGGCGCAAACAGTCCGACAAAAAACGCCAGCACCAAGCCTGATGCCGACAAGGCCCCTAAACCGATTGCCAATTGCCGCAATCGACGTCCTTGAAGGACCGCCTGCTGAAAGCGCGGCAGCCCTGCTATCTGTGCTCCATCGCCATCGAGATCGACTTGCATATCACCCCAGACATTGCTCACGTCACAAAGCGTTACGATATAACGAATAGGGTGAAATTTTCATTCTGAATCGAGGGTATGGCGATGCAGAGGTAGGAAAATCAAAAGATCGCAGCCTTCGGCAGCTCCTACAGGGACCCTGTGACTCTCCATTCCGTGGATGTACACAACCTCTGTAGGAGCTGCCGCAGGCTGCGATCTTTTCGCTTTTCAGGTGGGCAAATGCTCCAACGGCAATGCCCCCGGCGTCTTTACCGTGTGAATCGCAAAGTTGCTGCGGATGTCGCTCACGCCCGGCAATTTCAGCAGTCGCCCGGTGAGAAAACGGTCATAGGCGCGCAAATCCGGCACCACCACTTGCAGCAGAAAATCCGATTCCCCAGACACCAGGAACGCCGAAATCACCTCAGGCAATGCCGTCACGGCCAGGCGAAACGCTTCGGCCTGTTCATCGTTGTGTCGTTCGACTTTGACCCCGACAAACACCGTCAGCCCAAGGCCCACTTCATCTCGATCCAGATTGGCCTGATAGCCGCGAATCACTCCCGCCTCCTCCAGCATCCGTACCCGACGCAAACAGGGTGAGGCGGACAAACCGATTTCGTCAGCCAATTGCACGTTGCTCAGGCGACCGTCCCGTTGCAGCGCGGCGAGAATCTTGCGGTCGTAAGCGTCCAGTTTCATGGTTTGGCAGATCCCGATGGTTCGATCATCATAAAATGGCAGGTTATGCCAAATATCGAAGCTTTAGAAGCTGACTACGCAACCACCTGCCCAGCCCTCCAGCCATAGACTGATCCCACCAAATCGACAACGAATGGGGTGCAACATGGCAGGACTCTGGCTGTTTTTCATGGCACTGGCGGTGGTGTACCTGTTGCCCGGCCCGGACATGATTCTGCTGTTGCAGACCGGCGCGCGTCAGGGCAAAGGCGCGGCGCTGGCCACGGCGTTGGGGCTGGGCATAGCGCGTGGTTGTCATGTAGCCTTGGCCGCGTTGGGTTTGGCGGCGCTGTTCAAGACGGCACCCTGGACCTTCGACGTGGTGCGCCTGGTCGGGGCTGCGTACCTGCTGTGGATCGGCATTCAGTGCCTGCGCACCACGATGCTGCCGAGCTTGAACAGTGCAGGTTCCACATCTGAAAAACCGCATTGGAGCGAGGCGATCCAGCGCGGTTTGCTGACCAACCTGCTCAACCCCAAGGCGCTGCTGTTCTGCTCGGTGCTGTTGCCGCAGTTCATTGATCCGCACGCCGGGCCGGTGCTCATGCAATTTGCGACGCTGGGCATGATGCTGGTGGGTGTCGGGTTGTTGTTCGACAGCGCCTACGCGCTGGTCGGCGCCGCACTGGGTCGCTGGCTGCAACGCAGTCCATCGGCCCAGCGGATGCAGCAGTGGTTGTTCGGCAGCCTGCTGATCGGCTTCGCGGTGCGGCTGACCTTTGTGCAGCAGGCTTGAGGCTTGAAGGTTGAGGGTTATCGCGCTCTACGGCGGCGGCGACTGATCAGTAACAGCGCCGCTGCCGTGATCGCTAACACACCGCCGATCTGCAATGGTTTCTTGTAGGGCCGCAGAACAGATCGCGCAGCGTCGGTGACCTGAGTCACATAACGCTTATCAGCGCTCTGGAAGTCTGGATCCTGGCATTGATGACCGAAATCACCGGCCCAGATCACATACGGTCCCTCCTCTACGTAACGACGGTAGAACGCGCTTTGCTCTTGCAGGCTGGTACCCCACGTTGAAGCCTTGCACAGCACTGAAGCAAACGCCTGACTGGTGTGGGGAAGGTGATCAGCGGCCTTACTCGCCAAGGCTGTGGCGATATAACGGTAATGGAAGCGTTCATCCGGTTGCGCCACCGTGGCTTGCCGACGCTGCACCTCACCTTCGGCTATCAGCGGCCCAACCTTGAGATCGGGAGCCTCCAGGCTGTAATTGCCGCCGAAGGTCGCGTAATCCGGGGACATTTCGTAGCCCAACAACTCCATCCCATCGTAACGGGCCACTGTCGCGGCGTAGTAGTAAGCGAATGCCCGTTTGGTCGGCCACCATTTTGATTCGGCGTCGTGGCGCAACTCACCGTACCACTTGGCCTTGGCCTGCAAGACAGCATTGTCGAAATACCCTGGTGCTTCGCCATAACGCCCTTCACGCAACAACCGTCGTCCCAGCAGATTGCGCAGGCTGGCGGCTACCGACAACGGCACATAATTGTCGCGATCCTGTTGACTGAGCGGCGGCGGTGCGGGCACCTGGGTGTCGACGTACTGCTTGAGTTCATCGAGGGTCAGCACCCGCTCGGCAACGGTGGCCGCGTCGTACCAGTAAATGTTTTGGCTGCGATATAGCTGATCAAAGGCTTGCAGATAATCCCCGCGTTGCAGGGCCAGGATCGCGCTTTCGCCGTCGACCCGGCACTTGGGCTGCACCGTTTCGTAATCCCAGTCCGGGGTCCGTCGTTCGCCCCAGGACTCATTTTGCGGGAAGGCCTGGGCTGCCTTGGCATACGCCGCGGCGGCAGCGCCTTTGTCGCCATCACGCAACGCCAGTTTCGCCCGCAGCCACCACGCGAGGCCACCGTCACCGGCGTGTTCGAGGAAGGCTTTGGCACTGGCGTAATCGCCCTGTTGATAATTCATCGCCGCCAGGCGATCCGCGTTATCCAGACTGCCACGGGTGCTGTTTTGCAGCAGTTTGATCAGTTTTTGTTCGTTCGGCGGTTGATCACCGAATGACCAGCCCAGTCGACTGATCAACGACGCCGTCACCAGTTGCTGCACCGCTTTGCCCTTGAGCAACCCGGCCAGTTGATCGTCTGGCATCGCCGCCAGATCGGCCATCAACAACTTCAACGAGCTGTAGCCCACCGCCGAACCGTGGAGGTTCTGCGTCGCGTAGAGTTCGATAGCACTGTCCCAGTCCCCAGCGGTGCGGGCCACTCGCGCTTCTTCGCCGAGGCTGGCAACACCCAGCTCCAACGGGTCGCTGAAGCCCGCGATGCTCAATTGACGAGTCTGCTCGAAGGCCTTTCGGGATTGAGCCAACAGGTCGGGACCGGCGTCCGCCTCTGAACTCATGGCAAACAATGCCCGCCCCAACGAGTAAGCCGCCCAGGTACTGCGCAACGCGCGTTGATCCCCCGGCAGCGCCAGCACTTTCTGAAAGTATTCGGCGGCCAAACCGTGATCACCGGCGTTGACCGCCACCGCGCCCGCCAGATAGAACCTATGCTCGGCCGGCAGGCTCGCGCCTTGCTCTTCAACCTGATGGGCATCGGTGAGGCTACGCAGCTGTTGCACCAGCGCTTTCTGCCCGGGCGTCAGACCAGCCTGTTCGGCGATGTTGCGCTGACCCGCGTAATCCGGCGCATCGCCGTAACCGTCCCCCGGAATATTGGTGGCAGCCGTGACGTTTTTCAGTCCCGCGATGGCATTCCCGAGGCGGTTGATCTCAAGGTTGAAGTTGCCTTCCGGCAGCTCCGCCAGCGACTGGCCACGGTTGTCCAGCAGGCGCATGGGGAAGTCCGGCCCGCAGGCCAGCGCCGAACCCAACGGCAGGCTGAGGCTCAGGCAAAGCACATGGCGGGGCCAGTTACGGGTGAACATTCGAACCTCCTTGATCAATATGTGCGCAGCGTGCCCAACCGATGGCGCGCTGCCCGCCGGCCGGGATTCGACCCTCGCGCAGGCGGGTGAAGGTAAGCAGATCCGGGCGCTGCTGCAATGCATAACCGGCCAGTGCATCGGCGCCCTCGCAGCCCTGCACCGCCAGAGTCAGGTGTTCGGGCCAGGCGCTGTCGAGATTGCCTTGGTTGTTGACGCTGATGTCGTAGAGGCCGTCCTGCGCCGAGAGCTTCAGCCCCACGCGGCTGTCGAGCGTATCGCCACGCGCCACAGCGACCAGTGTCGTCAGGCTCCAGGCCCTGCGATCATTGGCCAGCGGCAGGCGAAACCAGATCAGCCCGGCCAGATGAGCCGGTGGATCGACGCGCAACTCGGCACCGAGTTTGCTCAGTTGCCGCGGATCCGCCAGTAACTCCCGGCGTTCGCCGCCCCGCTCGATGGGCACTTCACTTTCCACGATCGGTGCGCCACTGACCCCTGGCAACAACGCTACGCCATAAGCCGGCAGCGCCAGATAAAACGGTTTCGGGGTAATGCGGCTCCAGGCCTTGGCCCATTGCCGGGCCTGATCCGGGTCGAACAGCCCACGCCGTGGATCGCTCACCGCATGCACCTGCAATACGTTGCTGTCGACTGTCGCCAGCAGCGCCGGCAATTCGGGGCTGTCGAGCCAGGCCGGCAATGCGGTGATGCTCAGTGGCAAGGAGGCCGGCAGAACAGCGCGTAGATGCGTGAGGAATTCGCGATAGGCCGGTAGCCGGGCGTTGCCCGCATCGTGGTCGATTTCCACGCCGGAGAGGATCAGCCCCTGCCCTTGCCAATCGCTGAGCACCTGCTGGATGTGCGCCGTGACCTCGTCCTGATCCAGTCCCTGGAGCTGGCCATCCAGACGAACCACTGCAATCAGCGGTCGACCATCACGCTTGAGCAGCGCCGAATCGATCCGCGCCCGGCTCCAGCCGGCCTGTGGAAACGCCTGCAAGGCCAGTACGCGCAAGGTCGAGAAGTCGGGGCGGCTATCGCGCAAAGCGGCATCATGGGCCGGCGTCCATTGCCGTTGCCAGACGTAGAGTTGCTGATCGAGTGGCGGTGCGTCCGGTCGCTCGCAACCGTTGAGCAACAGCAATGCGGCGAGCAAGGCCGAAAGACGAATGAAAAACGACATGACTTCCCTGATCTCTAAACACAGGGCTATAGGGTAATGCAGTCTCTCGCCACACAGATACCTGTGGCGAGGGCGAGTGAACCGTTTTTCCGTAGGAGCCAGGCTTGCCGGCGAAGGCGCACTTGAGGACGCTTTCGCCGGCAAGCCTGGCTCCTACATAACAGGCTTGCGGGCAATGATCACCTGACTTTTCGCCACCACTGCGTCCAGCGCCTGTTTGATCTGCGCACCCCGTGGCGAGGACAGCACGGCTTGCCAGGTGTCGGCCCAATGGTTGAGCAACGGGTGGTCGGCATTGCTGAAATCGACCTTGGCTTCCCAGAACAACAGCATCCACATCGACCAATAAAATCCGTACTGGCTGTGGCTGATGACTTCCAGGCCAGCGTCGCTGACCATCGCCTTGAACTGCTCTTCGCTGATGATGCGAATGTGGTTGGGCTTCTGGAAATACTCCGGCGCGGCGATGTCTTTTTGCAGGTCTTCGGAACTCGGGTGTGGAACGCTGAGCAAATACAGCGCCCCGGGCTTGCCGACCCGCACCAGTTCGGCGAGGAACTGCGCAGGATCGTCCACGTGTTCGATGACTTCGGTGGACACCACCCGGGTCGCGGTGGCGTCGGCAATCGGCAGCGGGTTGCAGTCCGTGACATGGCACTCGACGCCCCGCGCCGGCGTATCGCTCAGGCGCTGACGAGTCGCTTCGACCTTGGCGGCGTCGATGTCGGCAATGATGATCTTCGCCCCGCGCATGCCGCAGAAATGAACGTTGCCACCGTCACCGCAGCCCACATCCAGCAGCGTGTCTTCGGGGCTGACCGGGAATCCGCTGAACAGCTCGCCGGTTTGCTGATTGAACCAGCCACTGAGCATCGCATCGTGCAGGCCGAGCATGTACGGGTCGACCTTGTCGGCAACCGAGGGCGCGGGCGTCAGCGGCTTCGCGGCAACGGACGTGCCCGTCGTGAGTTTCTTCAAAAGGCTCAGCATGAGGTGGCTCCAGAGGATGGAAGGGCTGATCGGGACATACGCAAGCGTTGCACCAGATGGGCACCCCGGTTGCGCATGGGCAGCTCGATGAATCGGTAGTTGAGTTCGCTCAGCAGCACGATCAGGGTCATGGCGAAAAACAGCGCCAGTGCCGGCTGCATCGCCACGTCCTGCGAACCGGCAGGCGCGAAACGAAACCAGCCTTCGCGTACGACAAAAAACGCGGGGATGTGTATCAGGTAAATCCCGTAGGAGCGGGCACCCAACCAGACCAATATTTGTTTGAGCTTGCCCTTGGGCAGCAAGTAATCGCGATTGTAGGAAGCAATCCAGACCAGCGCCGCGCACAGCAAGGCATGCGCTCCTGTCCGATAACTCGCCAGATTGAACAGGGGACCCGCCAGAACGCTCAATCCCGCCGCCACACCGATCAGCATCAACGGGCCTGACCAAGGGCGGCGCAACAACTGCGGCTCCCAGGCCAAATAGCTCGGCCTTGAGCTCCACATCGCCAGCAATACGCCCAATGCCAGGGCATCGGTCCTGATGCTCATCAACAGCGCTGAACGCCAAGTGAACAGCTGCACGGCAATCAAGGCCAGCAACACCCACACCAGACGCTTGCGGCAAATGAGGATCAGTAACGGCAGCAACAGGTAGAACTGCTCTTCAAGGGACAGGCTCCAGTAAACGAAACTGGCACCGTATTCGAAGCGCATGAAGCTTTCGGCAAAGCGGAAATTGGCAAACTGCAGGAAACCCGCCAGCGTGGCCTGCAGATTGGCCTGCACCGTGCCAAAGGCACCCGAATGATTGAAAAACAGTGCGCCCGACAACATCAGCAGCAGCCACAACCAGGCGGATGGCAACAGACGAAAGGCCCGGCGAATCCAGAAATCGCGGGTTTCCTGCCAGAAGGCGTGCGGTGTCTGGCATTCACGCAGCAGCGGAATCAGGCCACGGGCGATCACAAACCCCGAGATGACGAAAAACAGGTCCACACCCCACCAGAATTGCCCGTGGGCCGTGCCCGATTCGAAACCCGGCAGCCCTCCCGGAAACGGCATGGTTTGCAGGTGATGCACCAGCACACCAAGCACGGCGATCCCGCGCAACAACTCGATGTCGAGAATCCGTCGACTGCTCATGGCGCAGTCCCGGCCTTTGAGTCGGTCGCCATCGGTTTGCGTGCAATGATCACCTGGCTCTTGGGCATGAACTGATCGAGCATCTGCTTGATCGCCAGCCCATTGGGTTGCGCCAGCAAGTCTTGCCAGGTTTTCGCCCAGCTCTCCATCAGTGGCGGATACGGCGCCTGAATCCGGTCACGTACCGCGCCGCCCAAGTCGCGCCCGGCTGCGCGCTCGCTGGCCCAGAAGAAAATCATGCCCATCACCCAGAAAAACCCGGTGGCCTGACGATGCTCGATCACCAGACCGGCGTCCTCCACCAGCGCGGCGAAGCGTTCCGGGGTAAAAATCTGTACGTGATTGGGCGACTGAAAATAGCTGGCCGGGGCGATGCCCTGTTGCAAATGCTCGCCCACGTGCGCCGGCACGCTCAGCAGGTACTGCGCGCCCGGACGGCCCATGCGCACCAACTCGGCCATGAACGGCTCGGGCTGGTCGATGTGTTCGAGCACTTCCATGCACACGACTTTGCTCGCGCAGCCATCAGCCAGCGGCAACGGCAGGCTATTGCTGACCAGCCCCAGGCTTGGCTTGTCCGTCTGCGCTTCCACTTGCCGGGCCAGGTCTCGGACCTTGTCGTGTTCACTGTCAGTGAAAATCACTGAGGCGCCCTGACGCACCGCAAACAACGTCGCAACGCCCTCACCGCAACCGACATCCAGCAAAGTGTCGTCCGCGGTGATCGCAAAGCCCTTGAGCAATTCGCCGCTTTCGTTCAAAAACCAGCCATCGAGGATGGCGTCATGCAAGCCGACATCGCGCGGTGACACGTTGCCTTGCGCAACCGGTGCAGGCACAGGTTTGGGTTCCGCCACTGGACGCAGCCGCCTCATCAATGCGCGGATCATGCCTCGGGGGTTTCCACGGCAGCCGCAGCGCGGGTTTCGAATAACCGGGCAAGGAATTCTTTCAGACGCTGTTCAGCGGTTGCCTGGCTGCAGAAGTTTTGCAGGCTGGTCACCGCGTGGGCGGACATTTTTGCGTAGCGTTGCGGGTCGTTTTTGGCCACGTCATAGCTGGCCCGATAGGCCGTGCATAACGAGGCCCAGTTGGTGATGTAGCGCAGAGTGCGAAACGCCTTGCGCGGGTCGTGGGGCCAGGCCGTCAGCTCATCCGTGGAGTCGATGAGGAAAGCATTGTCCGCGTCCAGATAATCGATCATCGCCGTGGTGCGCGGCGCCACTGCCGGCTTGCCGCATGACATGAATTCCATCAGTGGCAGGCACTGGCCTTCGCCGTAGGACGTATTCACCACGTAACTCGTGGCCTGCACCAGACGTTCGTAGTCCGCATCCGCGAGGTAGCCATAAATCAACACGATACGGCAGCGGTAGGACTGGTTTTTGTACAAGTGATGAAGGATATCGGTCAGCGCTTCTTCGGCATCGTGATGCGTCAGCTTGAGCACTAGCGTCGCGTCTTCTACCTCGCGGAAGGTCACGCAAAATGCACTCAGCATGTCTTCCCAATTCTTGCGCCCGTCGCCGGGGTTGAACACCGAGGTGTAGATCACACCGTCGAGCACCAGCTCCCGTTCACCAGCGGGCGCCTGAAAGTCGATGCCCTTGCCGGCACGCAAATGCGCAGGACCAAAGGCCCGCAGATCAAGTTGACGACTGTCCGCCAGCAAGCCTTTGATCTTCAATCGCACCTGACGGGCCAATGGCTGATGCTGCAATTGCGCACCGCGTGCGGCAAAGCGATCCCACACCGGTGCCGGTACCGCGACGATCGGATAGTCGGCGCCCATGGCTTCGCGCACGGCATTGACGGTGTAGCTGGAATGGGTGATGGCCGCACCGCTCGCGCGCAATACCGTGCGCCAGTCATTACGCGGTTCACCGGCGAACGGCTCGTTGGGAATGGTGCTGAATTCCCACGCGAACACTGCCAGGGTCGGACAGGCAAAATGAACCGGCGTGCGATGCGGCGGCGAGAACGACAGGAACACGCAGTCTTCGCCACGGGACAGACAGTCGAGGTACAGGGCGTCGACTTCGCTCTGCGGATCGCTGACCTCCACTACCCGCCCCAGTCGCTCCAGCACCGGTCGATACTCTTTGAGCACGAAGTAATAGCTGTACTCCGAACGGCCCAGGTTCCGGGCAATGGTGTGCTGGTTGGTTTCTGAATAAATGATGATCAGCATGAGGCGTTATCCGTGACGGTCGCTGCCGACACACCGTGTGGCGCCAGCCCGAAAAAGTCCGCCAAGCGATGTTGCACCGCAGCGAATGCGCAGTAATCGTGCATGCGCTCGACCGCGGCGTGAGACATCTGCTGATACTCCAGCGGCTGTTCCTTGGCGATCCGATAGCTGTTTTCGTAGGCCGTTTTCAACGACCCCCAGTCCGGTCGATAACGCAGGGTGCGGTAGATGATGCGGGTGTCCTGAGGCCAGATGGTCAGCTCTTCGCTGGACTTGACCACAAACGCCACGCGTTCATCGATGTAATCCTCCATGGCCGTGTGATCCGGGGCGATCACCGGTTTGCCGCTGGCCATGAACTCCATCAGCGGCAGACACAACCCTTCGCAGCGCGAGGCGTTGACGTAATAACTCGCCGCCTCATAGAGACGGGCATATTGCGGATCGTCCAGGTAGCCGTGCATCACCACCACCCGACAGGCGAACGGTGACAGTTGCGCCAGCAAGGTCATCAGCTCGGTGTAATAGGACGACAGGTCGCTCTGGGTAATCTTCAGCACCAGCGTGGCGTCCGCGGTGTCCCGGAACGCCCAGCAGAATGCGCTGATCAGTTGATGCCAATTCTTGCGCCCGTCCCTGGGGTTGAACACAGTGACGTAGACCACGCCGTCGACCCGGGCTTCGACCTGGGCGCTGGTGTCCGGCAAATCCAGCGACACAGGCTCGGGCGCGGCGATTGTCTGTGGACCTGCAATCTTCGGCAGGTAGCCAGCGAGCCGCGCATGAGCAGCGTCCGACAGCAGGTCACGAATCCCCTCCCAGTACCACTGGCTTAAAAAATGAGTGCGGTGAACCGGGATCGGTTGCGCTTTGCCCAGGTCCAGCGCCCACAGGCGCAAGTAGTGCCTGGCGATGACGAAACGCCGTTTCAGCGTCAGCGGCGGCGGCTTCAAAGCCTCCAGCGCGGCTAACTCCTCGGCGGTCGGCGGGACCGGAATCAGCGCATCGGCGCTAAGCCCGAGCGTGCGCGTGTCAAAAATGCAACCCTTGATGTCCAGCGTTGAACCGGCATTGACCGGCACACTGGTATGGCGGCTACGAATGGCTGCGAAGTTTTCCCACAACGGGGTCGGCAAGACCAACACCGGAAAGTCTTCGCCCATGGCCCGACGGATCGCCCGGGCGGTATGGCTGGAAAGCGTGATCACCCGGCCCTGGCGCGCCAACATGCGGGTCCAGTCCTGCCGGGGATCGTTGTCCCACTGCTCATCGGGAATCGAATCGAACTCCCAGGCCACCACACAAATTGTCGGGCACTCAAGGTCGTTCGGGGTTTTCTGCGGCGGGGTGAAAGACAGGAACAGGCTGTCTTCGCCGGCGGCAAGCAGTTGCCTGTAAAGGGGGTCGACCTCAGCGGGGGAGGACACCACATGCACCCGCCCAAGGCTTTCGAGCACTGGGCGATAAGCCTTGAGCACGAAGTAATAACTGTATTCGGGGCGACCGAGGCTCTGGCTGATGGAGCTGTCGTTGACGTCCGAGTAAAGAATAAAATTCATGGCATCCCACGATGAAGCCGCCATCCCGGCAACCTCACTCTATGACGGCGAAGCCACGGATCGAGTCGGCGTGTACCCGCCCTCGTCTATAGTCTTCGTGTCCGTCTACGTTCTTGTTTTAGTGGTCAGTTTCGCGGAGTTTCAAAACAACCCTGCCGAACCCTGGTCGATCGTGACGAGGGGCATTCTAAACACATCCGTTAAGGGTTCGTGAACCGCTCGGCGAGAATAAATAGGCCTGCAAAACGAGAACTGACCAGTCACGGCAGGACCTGTTGAAATTGCTGCGCAATTGGCACAGATTGGCTACCAAACAACTACAACAACGACTTCTCCAGTTTTCCTACGAAAGATTTTCTTTCGTCTGACAGACTTTCCGTAAAGTCTGTGGGAAATGGCAGAAGTTTAGAATTGAGGGGACCGCGGCTTGAAAAAGCGTCTGTTCGTCACGGGTCTGACCGGATTCGTAGGACAACACATTCAGTTTCGTCTGAAGGCTGATGCTTCGGAATGGGAGCTGCTGCCTGCCCCCTCCCCGTACGATCTCGCATCCCCGAAGAGCCTTGAAGACCTGTGGCCGGAGACGCCCGATGCGGTCATTCACCTGGCCGGCCAGACCTTCGTCCCCGAAGCCTTCCGTGATCCGGCACGTACGCTGAATATCAACCTGCTCGGCACCCTCAACCTGCTTCAAGCCCTCAAGGCCCGAGGCTTCAATGGTACGTTCCTGTACGTAAGCTCCGGTGACGTCTATGGCCAGGTCAACGAAACCGATCTACCCATCACCGAACTCCAGCCACCCTGCCCGCGCAATCCTTATGCCGTGAGCAAACTGTCGGCGGAGTTCCTGAGCCTGCAATGGGGCCTGAGCGAGGGTTGGCCAGTATTGGTCGCGCGCCCGTTCAACCACATCGGCACCGGGCAGAAGGACAGCTTCGTCATCGCCAGCGCTGCGCGGCAGATCAGCCGGATCAAGCAAGGCCTGCAGGCACCCCAACTGGAAGTCGGTGACATCGACGTCACTCGCGACTTCCTCGATGTGGGCGACGTGGTGTCGGCCTACTTCGCATTGCTGGAAAAAGGCACGCCGGGGCAGGTCTACAACATTTGCTCGGGGCGCGAGCAAAGCATTCGCAGTTTGATCGAACAGCTGGGGGACCTCGCCCAGGTCAGTATGCAACTGATTCAGGATCCGGCGCGTCTTCGCCGCGCGGATCAGCGTCGCGTTTGTGGCAGCCATGCCAAGCTTGCCCAGACCACAGGATGGACGCCTGAAATCACAACACAACAATCCCTGCGGGCGATCCTGTCCGACTGGGAGAAGCGAGTACGACAAGAATGACAAAAAGTGCATTGATCACAGGGATCACCGGTCAGGACGGCGCGTATCTGGCCAAACTACTGCTCGACAAGGGTTACAAAGTCTTCGGCCTGGTGGCGCGGCGCAGCAGCGATTCCCGTTGGCGACTGCGTGAGACGGGGATCGAGGGCGATATTGTCTATCTGGATGGCGATATGGCCGATGCCTGCTCGGTGCAGCGCGCGGTCATCAAATCGGCGCCGGACGAGGTTTACAACCTGGCGGCGCAAAGCTTTGTCGCCGCCTCCTGGGATCAACCGGTGACCACCGGCATCGTCGACGGCCTGGGCGTGACCCACCTGCTCGAAGCGATCCGCCAGTTCAGTCCGCACACTCGCTTCTATCAAGCGTCCACCAGCGAAATGTTCGGCTTGATTCAGGCCGAGCAGCAAGACGAAAACACACCGTTTTACCCGCGCAGCCCTTACGGCGTGGCCAAGCTCTATGGCCACTGGATCACGGTGAACTATCGCGAAAGCTTCAACCTGCACGCCAGCAGCGGGATTCTGTTCAACCACGAATCACCGCTGCGCGGCATCGAGTTCGTGACCCGCAAAGTCACCGACGCCGCTGCTCGTATCAAACAGGGCAAACAGCAGGAGCTGCGCCTGGGCAACATCGACGCAAAACGCGATTGGGGATTTGCCGGCGACTACGTTGAAGCCATGTGGCTGATGCTGCAACAAGACAAGCCTGATGATTACGTGGTCGCCACCGGCGTGACCACCACCGTGCGCGAAATGTGCCGCATCGCCTTTGATCACATCGGCCTCAACTACCGCGACTACGTGAAGATCGACCCGGCGTTTTTCCGCCCGGCCGAGGTAGAAGTGCTGCTGGGTAACCCGGCCAAGGCCCAGCGCGTACTGGGATGGAAGCCAAAAACCGATCTGGACACCTTGATCCGCATGATGATGGATGCGGACATGAAACGCGTTGCCAAGGAGTAGGCCATGCTGATTCCCGTGATTCTCTCCGGCGGTGCCGGGACCCGTTTGTGGCCGGTGTCCCGCGAAGGCCATCCCAAGCCGTTCATGACCCTGCCCGACGGTCAGTCGCTGCTGAGCAAGACCTATCGGCGTGCGGCCGGTTTGCTCGATGGCTGGGGCGATATCGTCACGGTGACCAACCGCGACTATTACTTCCAGAGCAAGGATCACTATCAGGACGCGCGCCTGGAGCGCCATCGCGGGCATTTTCTGCTTGAGCCGACGGGCCGCAATACGGCCCCGGCCATCGCGGCGGCCGCCCTTTCGCTACAAGCCCTGCACGGCGACGAAGCGATCATGGTGGTGATGCCTGCCGACCATCTGATTCTCAACGAAGACGCCTTGAAAAGCGCGGTCGAGCACGCCGTGACGCTGGCCAAGGCGGGTCATCTAGTAACCTTCGGCGTCGTGCCGACAGCGCCGGAAACCGGCTTCGGCTACATCGAAACCGGTGCGCCGCTGGATGACAAAGGCGCCGCCAAGGTGCAGCGCTTCGTCGAGAAACCCGACCTGCAAACCGCCACGCATTATCTGGAGAGCGGTAATTTCCTGTGGAATTCGGGGATGTTCTGCTTCTCGATTGCTACGCTGCTGGCTGAGTTGCACCTTCACGCACCCGCATTGCTGGAACAGGCTCGAGCCTGCATGGCGGCCAGTGCACCGGTGGAAACCGCTGGCTGCCTGCAACAGGAATTGTCGCCAACGCACTTCGCCGAAATCACCGACATCTCCATCGACTACGCCTTGATGGAGCGCTCCGACAAAGTGGTCGTGGTGCCTGCCTCTTTCGACTGGAGCGACATCGGTTCCTGGGGCGCCGTGGCGGCACTGGTGCCGGCCGATGCACAGAATAATCGCGCCAGTGGCGATGCGATCTTCATCGACAGCCACAATAACTTCATCCAGAGCGAAGACCGGTTGGTCGCCGCAGTGGGTGTGGATAACCTGATCATCATCGACACCGCCGACGCGCTGCTGGTGGCCCACGCCGACCGCGCCCAGGATGTGCGCCGGGTAGCCCGGCAGCTCAAGGACGAAAAACACGAAGCCTATCGCCTGCACCGCACGGTCACCCGACCTTGGGGCACCTACACCGTGCTCGAGGAAGGTCCGCGCTTCAAGATCAAACGCATCGTGGTCAAACCCGGCGCAAAGTTGTCGCTGCAGATGCACCACCACCGCAATGAACACTGGGTGGTGGTCGAAGGCATGGCCAAGGTCACCAACAACGGTTCCGGGTCGCACCTGGTGGCCAAGAACGAGTCGACGTTCATTGCCGCCGGGCACAGGCACCGCTTGGAAAATCCCGGCGTGATCGACCTCGTGATCATCGAAGTGCAAAGCGGCGAATACTTGGGGGAGGACGATATCGTTCGCTTCGAAGACCAATACGGCAGGACGGTTTGAATGCTGCTTTCCCTGTATCGATCGCTGTGGGGCTATCGAGGTTTCATCCTCGGTAGCGTCAAGCGAGAGTTTCAAGCGCGTTATCGCAATTCGCTGTTCGGTGCCCTGTGGACCGTGCTCAACCCGCTGTCGATGATTGTCGTCTACACGGTGATTTTTTCCCACATCATGCGCGCCCGCTTGCCGGGTGTGGACGACGGGATGGCCTACAGCATCTACCTCTGCGCCGGGTTGCTGACCTGGGGTCTGTTCGCGGAAATCACCCTGCGCAGCCAGAACATGTTTCTGGAAAACGCCAACCTGCTGAAGAAAATCAGCTTCCCGAGAATCTGCCTGCCGGTGATCGTGCTGTTCAATGCCGGCATCAACTTCGCCATCATCATCGGGCTGTTCCTGGGCTTTCTGCTGATCACCGGACGCCTGCCGGGCATGGCTTTGTTGGCGCTGCTCCCGCTGATGGCGTTGCAAGTGATGTTCTGCGCCGGGCTGGGGATGATCCTCGGCGTGCTGAACGTGTTCTTTCGCGATGTCGGGCAATTCTTCGGCATCTGCCTGCAATTCTGGTTCTGGCTCACGCCGATCGTGTACCCGATGAGCATCCTGCCGGAGTGGGTGCAACGGCTGTTGCAACTCAACCCCATGACTAACCTGATCAGCAGCTACCAGAACCTGTTCCTCTACGGCCAATGGCCGGTCTGGAGTTCGCTGCTGCCGGTCTTCGTGATTGGTCTGTTGTTCTGCGTGATCGGGCTGCGACTGTTTCGTCAGCGGGTCGGCGAAATGGTGGATGAACTCTGATGGGACACATACGCGTGACTGGCCTGGGCAAGGCCTACAAGCAATACCCCACGCGCTGGAGCCGACTGGCCGAGTGGCTGATCCCGTTTTCGCCGATCCGCCATCGCCAGCACTGGGTGCTGCAAGACGTGGCATTCGAAATCGCTCCCGGTGAAGCGGTGGGCATCGTCGGGGTCAACGGTGCCGGCAAAAGTACCTTGCTGAAGATGATCACCGGCACCACCCAACCCACCTGTGGGCAGATCCAGCTTGAAGGCCGCGTCGCCGCCCTGCTGGAACTGGGCATGGGCTTTCACCCGGATTTCACCGGCCGGCAAAACGCGGTCATGGCCGGGCAACTGCTGGGCATGCAGGTCGAAGAAATCGAAACCCTGATGCCGCAAATAGAACACTTCGCGGAAATCGGCGAAGCCATCGACCACCCGGTGCGCACCTACTCCAGCGGCATGCAGATGCGCCTGGCGTTCAGCGTAGCCACCGCGCGGCGCCCGGATATTCTGATCGTCGACGAAGCGTTGTCGGTGGGCGACGCCTACTTCCAGCACAAAAGCTTCGACCGTATCCGCAGCTTCCGCAAGGCCGGCACCACGTTGCTGATCGTGTCCCACGACCGCTCGGCGATTCAGTCGATCTGCGACTCGGCGATCCTTCTGGAAAGCGGTCGCATGGCCATGCACGGCAAACCCGAAGCCGTCATGGATTACTACAACGCCCTGCTCGCCGAGCGTGAAGGCCAGACGGTGCGTCAGGAAATGCTCGCAGGCGGCCAGGTGCAAACCGTTTCCGGTACTGGTGAAGCCGGGATCCTCAGCGTGCGTCTGCTGGATGAACGCGAACGCGCCATCGATGCCGCCGAAGTCGGCCAGTCGGTGGTGCTTGAGGTGCAGGTCGAAGTGCGCCAGGACATCGAACGCCTGGTGCTGGGTTTCATGATCAAGGATCGCCTGGGCCAGGCCATGTATGGCATCAACACCCATCGTCAGGACCTCGCCCTCACCGACCTGCGGGCCGGCGAGCGGGTGACGTACCGCTTTGCCTTCGTCATGGGCCTGGGCAAAGGCAACTACTCCGTGGCCCTGAGCCTGTCGCGGCTGGACTCGCACCTGGACCGCAATTTCGAGTGGCGCGATTACGGTCTGGTGTTCCACGTGATCAACAACCGACACGAAGACTTCGTCGGCTGCTCGTGGCTGGGGGCGAAAACCACCATCACGCGCACAGCCGAATCGATTGTCCCGGAGAACACGCCATGACGCGTCTTCTGGTGGAATGCACCCACGTGTTCCTGCACCCCAAGATCAATTCGGGCATTCAACGGGTAGTGCGTAACGTCGTCAATGAACTGCCGGAAAACGTCGACGGCACACCGTGCATTCCTGTGGTGATGCTCAAGGGCAAACTCTACCGCGTGCTGCAGCTAGGCCCTTTGAACATACCGTTTTTTGATGGATTGATGACCTTCGGTGGGCGCCTGGAGCGATTGGGCCATCGTTTCTGGCAACTGCACCAACGCCTCGACAAACGCTGCACATCGCGATGGACCCGGCGTGCGCTGTACGCGGCTTATCGCCTCACGGCGCTGGCGGGTTTCAGCGTTCCCTTGCGCCTGATCGACCGGATCAACCAATATCAACTGCCCAAACGCTGCTCGCCGCTGCAGCATCAACCGGGCGATCAATTAGTGTTGCTGGATTCGTCCTGGCACGCCGATTTCTTCCCGTTGGCCGAACAACTCAAACGCGAAGGTGTGGGCATTGTCTCGGTGATCTACGACCTGATTCCCCTGACCCACCCGCAGTTCTACGACACGCGACTGGTGCAGATTTTCAACGAATGGTTCGACTGGATCGTCAACACCGCCGACGGCTACGTGGCGATTTCCGCCACGGTGCGCGATCAGGTACGCGAGGAATTGCATCGTCGCGTCGGTCCTGCCATGGCCGACACCTTGTGGTTCGACTATTTCCACCTGGGCTCCGAGCTGGACCTGCGCGAAGATACCGCCGCCGTCGAAACTCGTCTGACACGGCTGTTCGATACCCCGGAACCGGTGTTTCTGATGGTCAGCACCATCGAGCCGCGCAAGAACCATGACTATTTGCTGGACGCCTTCGAACTCGCCTGGGCCGCAGGTTCCACCGCCCGTCTGTGCATCGCCGGGCGCATTGGCTGGAAGTGTGATGCCCTGCTCGCCCGGGTGCGCAATCACCCGCTGCTGAATACGCGACTGTTCATGTTTAACGACCTGAGCGACACCAGCCTCGAACACGCCTATTCCCACGCCAGTGCGCTGGTGTTCCCGTCCTGCGTCGAAGGCTTTGGCCTGCCACTGGTGGAAGCCATGCAGCGCGGCTTGCCGGCCATGGGCAGTGACATCCCGGTTTTCCGCGAAATAGGCGGCGAGTTCATGGCGTACTTTGACCTGGCCGAACCACAAAGCCTGGCCGATCTGGTCGCTCGATTCGAGAGCAGCAAACTATTCCCGGCCGCCCGCGATGTGGCGGACTGGCGCTGGATCGGCTGGCGTGAAGCCAGTGCGCAACTGGCCGAACGAACCCTGCGCAACCTTGGGAAAACACCCGTGGAGCAAGAGAGGCAACATGCGAATTGCCCTTAATGCCCGAATCCTCCAGGCCCCGCGCACCGGCATCGGTCATTACGTCGCCGAATTGGTGAATGCCCTGGCTGGTGAGCCAGACGTCGAGTTGTCGCTGTTCCATGGCTGGGGCTGGAGTTCTTCGCTACCCGATGCAGCCATGCCCGGCTACTCGCGACTGACGCCGTTGCTGCGGCAAATACCCGGGGCGTATCAAGCTCGACGCTGGCTGGCGCAGAAACGCTTTGATCAAGGCCGCGCCCAGGCGATCGACCTTTATCACGAACCCAGTCTGTGGCCGTTGTCGTTCGACGGCCCGACGGTCATCACCCTGCATGACCTGACGCACTTGCACTATCCCGAGACGCAACCACCGGCACGCCTGAGAGAAATCGAGCGGCGACTGGCCGATGGCGTGCAACGGGCGCAGCTGATTCTCACCGACTCGCAGTACATCGCCGACGAGGCTCAAGCCTATTTCGCACTGCCGGCCGAGCGTTTTGTGGTCGCCCCACTGGGCGTGGCGGCACGTTTCCACCCACGCGAACCCGAGGCCATTGATGCGGTGCTCAAGGCCCACGGGGTCGAGATGCGGGATTATTTTCTCTGCGTCGGCACCCTGGAGCCACGCAAGAACCTGACCTTGGCCCTGCGCGCCCACGCCCAACTTCCGGAAGCATTGCGTCAGCGCTTTCCGCTGTTGATCGTCGGCATGGCCGGCTGGCAGCGCGAGCAATTCAGCGATGAGCTGCGCCAGGCATTGGCCAATGGTCATGTGTGTTTGCTCGGCTATCTGCCCGACGAGCAGGTCGCGCAGCTGTTGGCGGGCGCCCGGGCGCTGATTTTCCCGTCGCTCTATGAAGGCTTCGGCCTACCAGTACTGGAAGCCATGGCCAGCGGCACGCCGGTGATCCTGACCCGACGTTCGGCCATGCCCGAAGTCGCAGGCGTTGCGGGCAACTATATTGAACCTGACGATCCAGACGGCCTGCGCGATGCCATGCGCCAACTGATCGATGATCACGCACATTGGCAGGCATGCTCGAACGCCGGATTGCAGCAGGCAAGACTATTTTCCTGGGAGCGTTGCGCGAAGATCACCGCCCGCGCCTACCGCCAGGCTATGGGAGGTTGAATGCGAGTTCTTCATTTTTTCAAGACGTACCTGCCTGACTCGGTCGGCGGGATTGAGCAAGTGATCTTCCAGTTGTGCGAAAGCGGCGCCCAACATGGCATTGAAAGCCAGGTGTTGACCCTCAGTGCCGATCCGACACCGCCGGTGGTGCAACTCGGGCAGCACGAAGTTCATCGGGCCAAACTCGACATTCAGTTCGCTTCCACAGGCTTTTCTTACAGCGTCTTCAAGCAATTTCGCGAAATGGCCGCTGAGGCGGACGTGGTCAATTACCACTTCCCGTGGCCTTTCATGGACCTGGTGCATTTTTTCAGCGGCATGAACAAACCCAGCGTAGTGACCTACCACTCGGACATCATTCGCCAGAAGCACCTGCTCAAACTTTACCGGCCACTGATGAACCGCTTTCTCGCCAACGCTGACCGGATCGTCGCCGCGTCTCCCAACTATCTGCACACCAGTGACGTACTGCAGCAGTTCCAGGACAAGACCCGAGTCATCCCCTATGGCTTGAACAAGGCCGGTTATCCACAGGCTGATCACGAACGCATGGACCATTGGCGGCAAAAGCTTGGGGATAAGTTTTTCCTGTTTGTAGGCGTGATGCGCTATTACAAAGGCCTGCACATTCTGCTCGACGCCTTGAAAGACGTGGATTACCCAGTGGTAATCGTTGGCGCCGGGCCGCTGGAAGCCGAGCTGCACGCCCAGGCCGCAGCGTTGGGTTTGCGCAATATTCACTTTCTCGGGCGTCTTGGCGACGAAGACAAAGTCGCGCTGCTGCAACTGAGTTACGCGATCGTATTTCCGTCACACCTGCGCTCCGAAGCGTTCGGCATCTCGCTGCTCGAAGGCGCGATGTACGGCAAACCGATGATCTCCAGCGAAATCGGCACCGGCACCAGCTACATCAACATCCACAACGAAACCGGGCTGGTAGTGCCGCCGAGTCATCCACAAGCGTTCCGTGAAGCCATGCGCACACTATGGGAAAACCCGACGCTTGCGGCCGAAATGGGCGTGAAGGCTGAGGCACGCTATCGGCAGTTGTTCACGGCTGACGAAATGGGTCGCAAGTGGACGGAGTTGTACGAAGAACTACTGGAAGAAAAATCCCTGTCCTATGCATAACTCTGTAGGAGCGAGGCTTGCCTGCGAAGGCGGCCTGACATTCAACATTGATGTCGACTGATACGCCGCCTTCGCGGGCAAGTCGGATCGCCGCACCGCTCGCTCCTTGGGGATCAGCTGTGTGGCGCAGGTTTGGGTACGCCCACGTTATCCAGCATCCGGTTCACCGCCAGTTCGGCCAGCATGACGATCTGTTGAATCGCCATCGCCGTATGCCGGTGCGGCCCTTCCAGATACCCCGCAAAATCACTCGCCATCACACTGGCCTGGGCCAACGATTCACAGGTGTGGGCCAACAGGTCTTCGTCTTTGATATCCGGCGCAACCCTATACATCGTGCTCGGCTTGCGGGTCACGGGGGATTTGAGGGCGGATGGGTTGAGGTAGTGATCGAGCGCGCGCTCGGCGGCTTCGTTGAGTTTTCTGGAATCGAGGGATTCGTAGGGGGAAACGTCGTCAGTTTCGGGGGGATTCGGTGTGGCTTTGAACATGGTGAAACTCCATTCGAGGACTGGAGTTCGCCAACACTGCGACCAAGCAGAAGGGTGGCGAACCGTACGCGGGTTGGTCGACCAGGGAATGGAACCCGGCAGGGCCTAAGCCCTCCCACGCACAGCTCGCCATGAAGCAAGCATAAAAGTGCGCCATTCTAAACCTGGGCGACCAAACCCGATCACTGAATTTGCAGCGACCCCCAAAGCCTATCCACCCCATTTCCGACCGACAACCGTCAAAACTTGTCGGAAACATCCCCAAAAATCACTCGGTCTGTAGGACGACCACGATCAATGTGGGAGTGAGCCTGCTCGCGATAGCGGTGTGTCAGGCAACTTAGATGTTGAAGGCCAGAACGCCATCGCGAGCAGGCTCGCTCCCACAGTGGATTTTCTGTGTTTCCCGCATGGGTTACAGACCCCCGGTGTCAGGATAGTTGTCGCCTCTCCGGTTTTTCCTGAAAAAGCATATCGGGGGCGGAAAGAGACTGTTCGTGCCGTACTATTCATCTGAACGCAAAGCCGCATTACTCAAGATGCTGCTTCCCCCGCTGAACCTATCGATGGCCGAGGTTTCCCGCCGCGAAGGAGTCAGCGAAATGTCTTTGTCCAACTGGCGCAAGAAGGTCAGTTCTGAAGGAAGCACAGTGCCTGAAGACAAGTCACTCCCGCAGACCTGGTCTGCTGAAGCCCGGTTCGCTGTAGTCCTCGAAACCGCCGGTCTGTCGCAGCTCGAACTGGGTGAGTATTGCCGACGAAAAGGTCTGTACCCCGAACACGTCAGCGCTTGGCGTCAAGCCTGTATCACGGGGCAGCAGGGCGTTCAGAACCAACAAAAGGTTGACCGCGAACAGTCTCGCAAGGACAAGAAACGTATCCAGGAACTTGAGCGAGAACTACGCCGCAAAGACAAGGCGCTGGCTGAAACCGCCGCGTTGTTGGTGCTGCGAAAAAAGCTCAACGACTACTGGGGGATCGACAACGAGGACAGCTAACCTCTTTGCCGCAACGGCAGTTACTGGTGGCCTGGTTGATCGAAGCGATCATGGCCGGGGCCCGAAAAAACAGGGCGTGTCAGGAAATCGGGCTCTCGCTCAGGACCTTGCAGCGCTGGACCGAGACTGAAGATGTTCAAGCCGATGCCCGCACGACTACCGTGCGGCCTACGCCGCGTAATGCCTTGAGCGAGATCGAACGGCAAGCCATCGTGACGCTGTGCAATAGCCCGGCATACGCCCATCTGCCGCCGAGTCAGATCGTTCCGCGTCTGGCTGACGAGGCGCGTTATCTGGCGTCGGAGTCCACGTTTTATCGCGTCCTGCGTGCGGCAGGCCAGCAGCAGCACCGTGGCCGTAGCCAGCGGCCCAGACGGCACGCGGCTCCGACGACGCATGCCGCCAACGCGCCTAACCAGGTGTGGTCCTGGGACATCACGTATATGGCGTCGCCGATACGCGGCAAGTATTACTACCTGTATTTGATCGAAGACATTTATAGCCGCAAGGCGGTGGGGTGGGAGGTTTACGAAGAAGAAAGCGGCGAAAAGGCGGCGGCCCTGCTGCAGCACAGCGTGATCAGCGAGCAGTGTTTACGCGAGCCGCTGGTACTGCACTCGGACAACGGAGCGCCGATGAAATCGGTGACGCTGTTGAGCAAGATGTACGACCTGGGCATCACGCCGTCCCGCGGTCGCCCGCGTGTGAGCAATGATAATCCCTACTCGGAGTCGCTGTTTAGAACGCTGAAATATTGCCCGCAATGGCCAGTGAATGGTTTTGCCAGTTTGGACGCCGCACGGGCCTGGGTGAGGGATTTCATGCGTTGGTACAACAACGAGCACCGGCATAGCCGCATCCGCTTCGTCACACCGGCTGAGCGGCATCGAGGACTGGACCATCAGATCCTGGCGCAGCGCCATGAGCTGTACAAACGAGCCAAGGAGAAAACCCCGGAGCGCTGGTCAGGTCGGACGCGTAACTGGGAACCGATCGGCACGGTGATGTTGAACCCGGATCGGGAGCAGCAGGCCGAGAAAAGAGCGGCATAGTAGGACGGTTGACGCGACAAGTACCTTGAAAAACGCCGCAGATCCAACACCACCAGCTGCAAACCCTGAGCCGGAATCGCGCAACAAATCAGCACCTGTCCGGTATCCGACCTTGCCGCCGGCAGCTGTGGATAACTCACCTGACCGCTAATCAACCGGGTCCCGGGCGTGCAGGCGAGCATTCGCCTGCGCCCAAGTACCGGTCAGCAAACTGGTGGGTGACACGCCGTCAAAGCGCCAGCGCAAGGCCAGTGCCGCGGGCCGACGCACCACGCGCTCCACCTCGAATGTCCACAGCCGCTCGGCCCCTTGAAAGGCTTCGACCTGCGGGCCTTCGAGGATGACTTGGGTGCGACCGCTGAGGTGCAGCAGGTCGCCCGAATCGAAATCGATGAACAGCAAACCGGCTCGAGGATTGATCAGCAGGTTGCCCAACGTGTTGAAGAACATATTGCCGGCAAAGTCCGGGATGGTCAGGCGATTGCCCTCTACCTGCACGAACCCGGCCTGACCACCCCGATGAGAAACATCCACCGAACGTTGGCCATCGACGTCCACATAACTGGCGACAAAGAAGGTATCGGCGCCGGTGATCATGGCTTTGGTCGTGTCATCCAGCCCATTGAGATGCTGCGCGATACGGGTCGCCGGATCCGCCAAGGGCACCGAGCGAAACTGGCGCAATTGAATGTATTTCGGGCAATTGCCGAAAGACTGCTCCACCTTCACCTCAAAGCCGCTCGCCGTTACAGCGCCGACTCGACCATTGAGACGATTTCGACGTCGGGTGTGCAACTCGATACCGAGCAGACCAATCGCCGCCCCGTCTTGCAATTGCGCCGGGTCGTCGCGGCCAGGCAGGCTGGCGAACTGCAACAGCGTTGGTTCTGGAGAATGGGCAAAGCCCGGCGCGCCTTCAAGAATGCTGGCCCAAGGGCTGCCGTCAGCATCCACCGCGCCGTACAGCATGAATGGCAGTTGCTGATAGAAGGTGCTGTGCTGATCCGGCATCTCGCTGCGAATCACCCTACGACCTAACGAGTCCATTCGTTCGTCGACACCTACGTGAGCCTGCAACTGTTTCTCGCCTGCGTGCCACGGTGAATGTTCCATAGCGGCTTCCCCCCTGCGCTCCTCGCCAATAAGAACGGCCCGACTGAATCGGGCCGTGAGCATCAGGCAGTTTTTTGCAAACCGGCGAGGGTGCGCGGCATGCCGACAAACCCTGGCAAGGCTTCAATCCGCGCCAGCCAGGCGCGGATGTTGGCGTAGTCGTCCAGCGACACATTGCCTTCCGGTGCGTGGGCGATGTAGCTGTACGCGGCGATGTCAGCGATGGTCGGCTCGCTACCGACCAGATAGGGCGTTGCGCCCAGTTCCTGATCGATGATTTTGAGCCAACTGTGGGCATAAGCGATCACCTCTTCAGCATTAAAAGGCGCACCAAACACCGTGATCAGCCTTGCTCTGCCCGGGCCAAAGGCTATTGGCCCGGCGGCGACCGACAACCAGCGCTGAACCTTGGCTGCACCGACCGGATCGGTTGGCAGCCAGCGACCGTTGCCGTATTTCTGCGCAAGGTAGACCAGGATCGCGTTGGAGTCGGCCAGCACCACGCCTTGATCATCAATCACCGGAACCTGACCAAACGGGTTGAGCGCAAGAAAATCCGCTTGCTTGTGGGCGCCCTTGGCCAGATCGACGAAGATCAGCTCGGTCGGCAGTTGCAGCAGCGACAGCATCAGCTCTACACGGTGAGCGTGGCCAGAACGTGGGAAGTTGTAGAGTTTGATGGCTTGCATGGTCGACTCCGCTAGGTGGTGGCGCCGTCCAGGAAGATCAGCGCCTATAGAGGGCTATCTTCCATCCGCAACCAAAACAACAGAATAACCAGCAAACGCAATCCATTATTTCAGCCAGTGCAATAACCCTTCAGCCATGCAGGGCCGGGTGTTCGCGCAGTACGTTCACCGCGAAGTCCACAAAACTACGGACCCGCACCGGGGCTTTGCGCCCACCCTGATAGACCACATGAATGGGCAATGGCGGCAATTCGAAGTCAGCCAGAACAATTTCCAGCTCACCGGCGGCGACCTTGCTCGCCACTTGATACGACAGCACTCGGGTCAGTCCCAGCCCCATGGCGGCGGCCGTGATAGCCGCCTGATTGGCGGTGACCACAAGGCGCGGTTCCAGACGAATGCTGATCGGCTCTCCCCCGTCAAGGAACGGCCAGCTTCTGTGCTGCCCAATGGACGAGGTGGCGATGATCGGGGCTGCGCTCAAATCTGCCGGATGCCGAGGCCTACCATGGTCGGTCAGGAATCCAGGGGATGCGCAGATCACCCGCCGCACTTCACCCACGCGAATTGCATGCTGATTGCTGTCAGGCAACTCACCGATGCGCACAGCCACATCAATGCCCTCCTCGACCATGCTCACCACCCGGTCGACCAGTAGAGCGTTGATGCTGACGTCAGGGAATTGAGTCAGGTAACCGACCATGACCGGGGCAACGAACAAATCACCGAACAACACCGGCGCCGTAATCGTCAGTTGCCCACGGGGTTGGGCGTGGCTCCCGGCCGCCGAATCCTCTGCTTCCTGCACCTCGGTGAGAATTCTCCGACAGTCCTCCAGATAACGCTGACCCGCCTCGCTCAAATGCACGCTGCGGGTGGTACGCGTCAGCAACTGAGTGCCAATGCGTTTCTCCAGCGCTGCCACTGCCCGAGTGACACTGGCCGCCGACATCCCCAAACGCCGCGCCGCCGCCGAGAAGCCTTGCTCTTGGGCGACGGTGGCGAAGACTTGCATTTCCTGAAATCGGTCCATCGGACATGTCCTCATTAAAAATCAAAAGATCGCAGCCGCGGCAGCTTCTCGTAGTCTATTGCGAAAAAAATAAGTAGTTTAGCTTCTTCATACCGAAGCGACTTTAAGGAGAAAAACCAAAAAAATGAAATATATTAATAAACCACATCAATAATCCTAAACGATATTATTTACCATTATTAATCATGAACCTATACAACAACACTATTTTTCGGCTGACAAAAAACATAATTAAAACTTCCTACAACCTACCCGTCCCCTGTACGAATATTCTCTAATTCGTGTAGGCGCCGCCCGAAAAACAATTACAGTTAAAACCAGACCCGGTCGCGGATATAAATTATTAGCTTGACATCCCCACCTTCATCTGCAAAAAATTTAGGTGTTGCGCAACAGACCTTCTCAAACGCAATACTAAGGATGGAGTAACAGCTAATGGATTCCACAATTAATGATGTAACCTTCGAGCTTCAACTGGACACAGAAACTGCGGAGAAGTTCTCCGTCATTCTGAACGATGAAAGCCTCATGCACGCTGGTTTTGTGGCACATCAGTCGAACAACAACGTATTGACGCTGGCTCTGGCTGAAGACGTAAAAATCGCAGCCTGAAAAAACGGGAGGGAAGTAATTCCCTCCCGTTTTCTATAGTGTCGAACATGATGCTTGTTGATCAATCCCTAAAAGGTGACCACTTATGCAAAGGCTTAGTTCGAGCCTTCGTCGCCGCAGTGCCGAAGAAACATTAAAAATTATCGTCAAAGATATAGCCCCGCGCTTGGGCATTACCCGAGTGACCGACACAACCTGGCTGGACCGTATTGGCATTCCGGTGTTTGCCAGTATACGACCCGATGCTTTGAAGGGTTCGCTGTGCGTAAACGCTGGCAAAGGCCTCAGATCATCAGAAGCCAAAATAGGCGCGTACATGGAAGCCATCGAGTTCAGCCTTGCGCAATACAACACCGCGCAACTGAAACTGTTAAAGACCACGCCGAGACAGCTCATTGAAAGCCACGAAGGACGAATAGCATTCAATCAGTTCTGCATGTTGTATGGCTTCTCTGCCAACGCCGATTCGCTCATCATGGCCGTCGAAGTTGAAGATGTATTGCGCAAGCAAAAGGTGCTTGCACCCGCCGAACTGGTGTTCATTCCCTACCCCGAAAACCCCGGGCAACGACTCTTCGGGGAAAGCTCCAGTGGTCTGGCTTCAGGTAATGACTTGGTGGAAGCCTCGGTACATGCTGTTTGCGAACTCATGGAGCGTGATGTCCAAGCTTTCAATCACCTGCATGACCGCTCCTGCATCGTCAATCTGGACCGCTACAGCACAGAAACCGACGCCCTGATCAATAAAATCAATGACGCGGGACTAAGCTTGTCGGTTCGTTACACCGAGAACTGTTTTGGCGTGGCCTACTTTCAGGCTTTTATTATGGAAGAGTCTTCCCAGGCGCCCATCTCTGTGGCGACCGGCTCAGGGTTGCATCCCATCAAGGAAATCGCCTTGATCCGGGCCATCTGCGAGGCGGCCCAAAGCCGTTTAAGCCACATCCACGGAGGCCGGGACGACATCATCGAGCGCGTCAAATACTTCGAAAAAAAGGGCCGTTCGGTCGAGCTTCAGGCCATCTCACGCTTGCGTGCCGTGGCCACCTCCCGGAACCAGATGATCGATTACTCCTCCATCGATTGCCAAGAAGCCGCGATACCCACAATCGAATCAGCTTGGGAGTTGCTCATTGAGCGGTTGCAAAATATCGGGCTCGGTACTGTGCTGAGGATCTTGCTAAGTAAAACGACGAATGACATCACTGTGGTCAGAATCATTATTCCGGGGCTTGAAGCCTTTGAACCCGGTTTGAAAAGGGTCGGTCCGAGGTTACTTACGTATGTCAAACAAAGCGCTTGAGATATGCACGCTCTTTGCGGGCCCCTCCCTGCAAGGAATAGACAATCAATTACTGTGCGATGGCGGCCTGGTATTACGCCCGCCTGTCAAACGCGGCGATATCGAACGCCTGGTGGCGCAATCGCCCCCCTCGAACCTCGCCATTGTCGATGGCGTGTTTCATGCTCACCCTGCCGTCGGCCATGCCGAGATACTCGACGCCCTAAGCGCGGGTTGGCGCATTTGGGGATTGTCGTCCATGGGGGCCATTCGAGCCTGTGAAATGGATACGCTGGGAATGACAGGCTTTGGTGAAGTGTATCGACAATTCGCCAGTGATCCGGACATGTCCGATGACGAAGTGACCCTGATACATCAAACACAAGAGCCTTTTCTTTCTCTCAGTGAACCGCTTATTCATATCAGGCAATTTTTAAGGCAGTGGACGACTGAACAGATCATTACGCCACCACAAGAACAACACCTACTTCACTATCTGAAAAACATGTGGTACGGACATCGAACACTAAATTGTTTGAAAGAAGCCTTGCTGACACTCCCTGTCGCGGAGCAACAAATAGATAGCGCCTTAGCCAATTTTTCTGTCTACAGAATAAAGAACCTGGATTTGATCGATTTTCTCAAACTGCAACCATGGACGCGGAAAACAGAATGTCGCCATCAGAGATACTGTGTGAAATAAATGGCTTGCCCTTTGTGCACCCCATGTTCAATAGCATCAAACTTTTAACGCTCGTCGCCGTTGTACGTAAAAATATCGAGGGAGGCGAGTTACCTTTAACTTCCTATTTGCAACCAGACTTTGCCACCACCCTATATAGTCGGCACGTCGAAGGTGCGCCCGCGTTTCCGCCCCATCAAGCGCTCGGTAACGCCGAGCAGATCATGGTGGCTGAAGCGAAGAGCAACCTCAAAGCCTTGCTGCCGGAATGGGCCAAGTTATTGGACTTGCCGGTTAAAATACATAAGTTGCTGACTCAACAAGTCAGCCTGACCAATCCCGTGCTGCCGCAACAAATGTTTCTGGGCGAAGCCGCGTTTACCAGCATGACAGACCTCGAAGAGTTGCTGGTGCATGAACTGTCCCATATCTGGTCCAGTTTGATCGCTGAGATTTACGACTTCCAGCTCAAGGACAGTTCGAACAACTACATACTGCCATCAGGAACCGGCGGAAAGAACCCTAGGGGTGTCTTGTTGGCTTGCCTGTTTGCGGTCAGCGCCGTGAACTACCACCAGCGGTTGTTGGCCAGCGGTTCCGTGCGAGCTCGACCCGAACGACTCGAATACTTGCACCAGTACTTTCTCAAAAGTCTGGCCACTCTCCAAACGTCGGCCGAACTGTCCGAAATCGGAAAACTGATCACCTCCAGGCTGGATGCGTTTTCCAGCGACCTGACAACTGACACCGTTCAAGGATGACCCATGGCCGTCGTACACTTTCCCCGGCAGTTCATGTCCTACACCGATCAGCATAAAACATACGCCGCTGAGGGCTTGTGTATTAGCGATGTACTGAACAATCTGACCGTTCGGTTTCCCGACCTAATTGGCCCAGTCTTCTCTGAGGACCTGTACCCGCTGCCGTTCGTGGGGTTGTTCGTCGACGGCATGCCCGTGACCAGTGAGCAAGACCGCCGTTGTCCCCTGGACAGTAACGCGCAATTGATTCTGATCAACGCAGTGGCAGGTGGCTGACATGCAATGCAATCTGAAGATGGATACATCCCGTTATGCCCGCCAAATCATCCTCAGCGAGGTCGGCGTTCAGGGGCAGCAGCGCCTCAAAGACAGCAAGGTGCTGGTGGTCGGCGCCGGGGGGCTGGGTTGCCCGGTACTCTTGTACTTGGCAGGTGCTGGCATCGGGACGATCGGCATTGTTGATAACGACATCGTCGACGTGAGCAATCTGCACCGACAAATTCTCTATGCGATTGCCGATGTAGGCGACCTGAAAGTATTGGCAGCCAAGCGCCGCATCAACCAATTGAACCCCGACATCGTCGTCCACACCGTTGCCACGACGCTGAACCCGGACAACGTCCTGTCGCTGCTGGCGGAATACGACATCATCGTCGACGCCACTGATAACTTCGGCGCCAAATACCTTATCAGTGACGCCTGTATTGAGTGTGAAAAACCGATGGTCTATGCCTCTATCAGTCAGTTCGAGGGGCAGGTGTCGGTATTTAACTATTACAACCGGCACACCCAACAATGGGGGCCATGCTTCCGGGATCTGTTCGAAACACCGCCGCCACCGTACTTGACACAAAACTGCTCGGAAGCGGGAGTTCTTGGCGTCATACCTGGCTTGCTCGGATGCTTTCAAGCCAATGAGGTACTCAAGCTTATCCTCCGTGCCGGGGAACCCTTGAGCGGGCAATTGTTGTCTATCGACTGCTTGGACAACACTTTCCACCTATTGAACATCAACAAAAAAACACGGGACCGGCCCCCTGCGAGAACGCTTGGCGCTACGACCACGCCTGCGTGGCGCGACAGCGACTGGCTGTCACCCGGCACACTGCATGACTGGATAGCGACACAAGCGCCATTTCAGTTGGTCGATGTACGCGACGTCAGCGAGCATCAGCAAGGTTCGCTGGGCGGCAGACTGATTCCACTTAAAGACATCATCAAGCGCCAGGAAGAACTCGATACCACTCACCGTATCGTTTTCTATTGCAGATCAGGCGTCAGGAGCAAGGCGGCCCTGCTGGCAGTTCGCAGCGTCAGCCAGGAAGCGGAACTCTATAGCCTTGAGGGTGGCATCGAGGGATATCTGGCGATTTACCCTGATGAACGTTACCCCGTCCTACTTGAACGCCCCTGATTGCGCAATCACCTATCTGGATCAAAGGTACGTCAATGAGTGCAAATTTTTCAGGCATTACGTGGGGCTTTCCCGGAATCGACCGGCGTCTACTGAAAGTGCAATTCAGCTTTTTGCTGATGGTTCTGGGGGGACGATGCAATCAACTGGCGGTGGCTTGGTGGGCCTTGCAGGAAACTGGCTCTGCGCTCTATTTCGCCAACATGATTGCCTGTTCCATCGCAGCGGAGGTGTTAGCTAAACCCCTGCTGGGATGGCTGGGGGACAAGTACAACAAAATCCTGATCATCAAGCTGGCCTCATGGATCAGCCTGCTGACAGCGCTATTGATGGTGATGCTGTCCGCCACGGGGTCGTTCAACCCCTGGACGGTGGGCGCGCTAATGATGATAAGCAGTGCGATCGTCGGCGTGCGCGACCCTCTCCAGGCGTCGATCATTCCTTTGTTTGCAGACGACGATAAAGTCTCCCTGGCCTTTCGGACCAAAAGCGTAATGTCGTCCTTTTCCATTCTGCTGGGGCCGGTACTGGCCAGCGGATTGATTTACGGGTTCGGTATCTCGTTCGCCTTTGCAGTCGATTTTTTTGCGATTCTCATCGCCGGGGCGTTGATCGCGACCATCCCGAGCCACATCGGTTCCAGTGACCAAGGCGAAAAAGCCCCGGGCGCCAGCGGCTTCAGAATGATCTATTCCGGCTTCAAAGTGGTTTACGGAGTGAAAGTCGAATTTTACCTGGCCATTATTGCAATGTTGATCAACTTTGCCTTGTTTCCGTTCTTCACCATTCTGATCCCACTGTACGTAAAAGACGTCATCCAGTACCCGGTCACTTACATTGGTCTTCTGGATTCGTGCTTCGGGCTGGGCATTCTGGCGGGCAGTTACAAGATCATCGGCTGGCTATCCGACCGGGTCCCCCGTGACATGTGTGTGTCCGCAGGTTTTGCATTACTGGGGTGCAACTTAGTGGTGGTCGGGACCGTTTCATCGTCGTTCATCGTGCCAGCGGCCTTTTTCTGCGGCGGTGTCGGCCTGATGTTGATCAACATCCCCACCTCCGCTGTGAGGTTACTGGCGACGCCCAAGCTCCATCGCAACCGCATATTTGCCACGGTTTCATTTCTGTCTGCGGCGGCCAGCCCCTTGGGCAGTTTCGCAATGAACACCTTGATTGCCTATCTGGGGGTCGCACTGACAATCACGCTGCTGGGCGTCATGGTGCTGTTGTTGTCTCTGTTGGTCTTTCTGGTACCCGATTTCAAAACTTTCATGCGTTCCCAGGATACGCAGCTCAATGATGCCTACCTGGACAAATACCCTGAAGCATTTGCGCACTGACGTGCCTCGCCGTACCCCGCCTCTTACCAACGGAGTTGCCTTTCACCATGCCGGACTTCAAGGATCGACCTGAATCTGCTCGACATGAACAGATCTTCTGCGGCCAATATTATGACGACATGGGCTGTACCGGTTTCCTGGGGGATCCGTCCAAGGATCGGATCTCGGTTCTGATGCTGGGGCTTTCGGACGGTGTGGCTCTGGCGCCGATCGCAGCCAGCACCAGAGTGGCCAGTCTATTGGCTGTTGATCTGGACGAGACTGCACTCGTGCGCAGCCTCGACAACCGGAACCGACTTGCAGCGCATATCGACTTTGACAGCGTGGTCGCCGATGCCGCGCACTTCCTGGTCGTCACCCCCGACCGGTACGACGTCATTATTGTCGATCTCTACACCCAGAGCGCTTATGCCCCGATCGTGTTTGATCACGGATTCCACCAACTATTGAAGAGCCGCCTCAATCCCCTCGGTCACGTGGTGTTCAACGGTTTTGGCGTTCCCATGAACCTAGACCCGTTCAACGGCCATACGCCCCAGGCTTGGCTCGCCCACTGCCTGAACGACAGCTGGGGCGACATTCATCACCTGCCTCATCGACGCAATGCGACGTTCATTATCGGCCCTCCGCCATCAACCATACTGGGCACCGCATCTGCCGTGGAGTTTCTATGCGCCAGTGACCGGCTCTTTATGGACATCATGAGCCTTCGCCTGCGCCACCTGACACCCACGGTTATACGTCACGCGCCGCTTGTGCCCCCGGCGCTGGACTTCGTCGGGATTGATCTGGAGGTGCAAAAACGCTGGATGGACTCGTTACCGGCGTTGTCTGCGCTGCTTCCGGCCTCGCTGAAGCTGAGCAAGCCCAACGATCTTCGCGTGTTACTGGATGACTCGGACGCTTGCCAAGCACTTCAAGAACAATTATTGAAGGACAGGTCTTCGTTGCGTACCACGCTGGCGTTGCTTATCGCAGGCGAAGTCAACTTCTCGGACCGCGATGTATCGTGGCTCCCAGACTGGGTCGTGTCGACCTTGGAGAACAGTGTAGAAATCCACCCCCGAGATTGGCTGGAAGGTTTACTCCCTTATGCCTATGGCGCCATTACCCACAGAACTCGAGGAGATCCAGCCAAAGTGGAAAGTTTCCGACGGGCGCTAGAGCGACTATCGCCAAGTGTTCCCGTCACGCCCTCGCGAAAATGAAACCTATATCAGGATAATTCAGCGTGCCGCTTCCGAACTAAGCGCTCATGAAGCTTCCAGAATCGCGGATTTTTTAGCAGATTCAAGACTACCTTCAAAGCCCCTATTTGCCTTGACTTTGGTGTTTTTTGATTTTGTTTTTTAGGGTGTTTTGTACGAGTTTTTTTAGGGGGTTTTTTCTGACAGCATTTTGAGCATCGTCTGGCAGTGCTTTGGTAAAATCGTGACGTTAACGGGGTCTGTATAACTTTTTTGACGAAGATCACCGCTCAAAATATTTATTTTTTGGGCATAAGGTTATTCAATTATTAAATAACTGCTAAAAATGTCCTCGTCGGACACAACCCGGCCTAATGCTCACTAGTTGGTTAACGAAATAGTCCAAAATCGGACTTGGTCACCCACGGTAATTTATTTCCAGAGCAGGCCCATGAGGGAGGCTTTGACCGCGGCGGCGATCTTGTTTTGACAACCCAGTTTTTTGAGGCAATGGTTTATATGGAAATTGACCGTTCTCTTGGTAATGCCCAAGATGACGGAAATATCGTCCGATGTTTTTCCGTCAGCGGTCCATTGCAGAATTTCCTTTTCCCGTTGGGACAACTCTACGGGCACCGGTAGAACAGACCCTATCCCCCGCAGCCGTAACCGAGTCATGCCCAAATGGGTGATCTGTGCAAGCCAGGAGAGCTCAGCCTGTTTTGTCTCGAGTTCCAGGGCCGTGATCGGGTCGCCGCCCCGGGCGAACGTCACCAGCCCCTGTGCTTCGCTATTGAGCAGCGTTTGCCCCCATCCCTCCGAGAGTCCATGGGATTGCGCCTCCAACCAGAAATCAGGAGCCAGGGCTTTGAGTTCAGCGTCCCATAGCACGGGTTTTACGCTTCTCAGTGCTCGAAAAACGTAGGGGTCGATTTCCAGGTAGCGATTGACCGCGTAGGCCGTCTGCCAGGCAGGCGAGTAATTGTTTATGAGGAACAAGCAAGGCTTAGTGAGAGGGAAAAGTGTTCTTGAACCATAAGCCACATAGTCAAACTCCAACTGTCGGGCGACGGCTTTGATATTGTCGAACAATAACTCGACGTCCGTCGTGGACATAGCCTTTTCCAACAGTTCAGCCTGCCAGTGCGACATAGAGATTCCTTCTCTTCTTTAGTGCTATCAGCGTCGTGCCAACATGCCTAGCATACTTCCAAATGTTTCCGCTAGCTGTCAAGGGTGACAGCTAGTACGCAATCTCGCCGCGCGCTCTAATCGGAACCCAACAAGTCACTATAAGGGTAGATGTGATGGATTACGTGTCAGGACGTTACGACGAGTTAACGTCAGTAGAGCGTCAGCGGTTGGCACATTATCGGTATCAGGTGTTCGTTGAACGCCTCGGCTGGCAATTGTCGACGCCTTCCGATTTAGAGTTCGACCAGTTTGACCATAGTGGCACTCATTACATCGTCGCTGAACAGGACGACGGAAATATAAAAGGCTGCGCACGCCTTTTACCCACCACCCAGCCGTATCTATTAAGTGAAGTGTTCACCTCATTGCTGGGCGGCGTTCCTGCTCCTTGCCAGGATGACATTTGGGAGCTGTCACGCTTTACCTCTCTGGATCTTGATGCTCCTACCTGCAAAGACGAACAAATGATGTCCGACGAAAACACCGTTGGCCTGTTCATGGCCACCCTGGATTACGCCAAAACCTGCGGTGTTTCGCATCTGGTGTCGGTTTCCCCTGTCGCTATCGGTCGTTTGTTGAAGCGCGGCGGCATCGATTTCAAATGGCTGGCACCTCCCCAAGTACTGGACAACCGTACCCTGGGAGCCTGTTACATCACCGTTCAGTAACCCTTCCTGACGCCCGGTAACGCATAAAAATATTAAGTGAAGCTGCTGATACGAGCCGAGCGGCTCATATCGGTGTGGGTCGATTTCGCGACATGGATAGCTACTGCTGGAAAACCAACGTTCAACACAGAGGGAAGATCATGATCGACATGGAAAGGAAAGTCGGAAAAGACATCGTACATAAGGGTCACGATGACGATGTGTTGATTTACGACGCTCGCCACCAGCTACCCGCTTGGCTGTCCGCCGCCATCGTTCAACAGGCGAACCTTGATCCAGTGGATCTCGACATCGTAAACCAGGCCTATCGCCTGGACAGCGATCGACTGGTGCTGCGCTCGTTACCGACGATTATCGGCCTGGACGAACTCGAACAGGCGGGCATGTTGGCCTGTCTGCCAGAGCTTCTCGCCTGCTACGAAAAAGCAACCGATCACCTGGTACTGACAGGTGTCTGGGTACTGGAAAGTACCGAAGCCAAGCTGGCACAACTGCTGGGTTACGACGACCTGCTCGACGTAGGCCAACGGCGGCGGGTGCATGATGTCCTCAAGAATATGGACGGTTGCCCACAGCAAGGCTTGCTGTACTTCACCCTGTTCAACGACACCTCCAATTACTTCTTTTACCGCAAGCACCATGAACACGTTCCTGGCCTGATGTTGATCGAAGTCGCCCGCCAGGCCATGTACGCGCATTTCTACGAACACAGTGGCTATGCACGCGGTGAGGTGTCGATTTCCATCGTTGACCTGCTGTCGAACTTCCCCCGTTATACCGAGTCGTCCTTTCAGGTCGACGTACTCGTCGGCGATTACGATGAACTGGCTCAACCTCGGGCACGAAAAGTCGACAAGCGCGCGCGTTTCTTCCAGAGGGGCGAACTGGTGGCCGATATCCGGCTACACGGCGAAGTCATCAAAATGCCCGTCTTCAAGCGCATGCGAAACATCAATATCGACCCGGCCTTCTGGTTCCGGCCGCTCAAAGGTATACGGCATGAAGTGCTGGTACGTCTTGAGTCCGGTCGTCATCTGGCCGGCCGGTTGGAGTTGCTTTCAATGGCCGGGCTGCAAGTGCAGTGTGACAGCTTGGCCAGCCCGCTCGACACGCCCGCGCAGGGGCATGCCTACCTTTATCTGGAAAGCGAGGGAATGATCAGCCTGCCAGTGCAATCGGTACACGAAAGTGATGCGCCCAAGGGTCGCCTGCTCACACTGCAACTGGCGGACCTGGATTCACAGTTGCGATTCAAATGGCGAGAAGTACTCAAGCAGTTCACTTACTTCTCCCATCAGGAAACAGTCCCCGCCCCCGCTCTCGAGCAGCCACTCTGGATGACGCTTAACCAGGCGTTATCGATGTCTGAGCAGAGGACAGAAGCATGATGGACCGTTATCCCCACGTGCTTGAGCCGCTTCGACTGGCAGGCGGGTTGGAGCTGCGCAATCGTCTGTTTTTTGCTTCGATGGGCGTGGATCTGGCCGATCATAGCGGGTGCGTGACGCCCGCCATGATCGAGTTCTATCAGGGCATCATGGAGGGCGGCTGTTCCATGGCGTTTCTGTGCAACGCCACGGTATCACCCCAGTCCCGACTGCAGAGCACCGGGCTCGGACTGTACGATCAACACCAGGGCGAATCGCTCAAAGCCATGTTCGAGATGTCCGAGCGCGTCAACACTCCAGTGGGCGTGCAGTTGCAACATTACGGTGGTCAGGGCACCACGACGCACACCGGCGTTGCCGTGCTGACGCCCAGTGGCGTGCCATGCCCGCGCGTGTCCAAACTTGATCCGGACTATCGGGTTCGGATCATGGACGAAGCGGACATTGCCCTGGTGATCGAGCAGTTTGCCCATTCCGCCTGGCTGGCCTGGACTAACGGTGCCCGACTGGTGCAATTGCAGGCATCCAACGGTTATCTGCTGAGCAGTTTTCTGTCTCCACACACCAATAAGCGAACGGATCGTTATGGGGGCAGCGAAGAGAACCGTGCCCGTCTGCTGCTCGAAGTGGTCCAGGCCATCCGCGAACGAACCAATGGTGCGCTGATTATCACCATCAGGCTGGGTATCGATGATCGTCTGGGTGAGCAGGGGCTGCAATTCCCGGATATCAAAGAAACAGTCCAGGCACTCTGCCAGGCCGGCGTTGCAGCACTGGAGTGTTCAATGTGCATGGGCGCAACCTTCGGCCAGTTAATCGTCCACTCCTCGACGATGGATGACTACCTGCAAGCCGGTGTCAGGGCCATCAAAGCTGTGTCGACGGTACCGGTGGGGTATGCCGGCTTCACCGATGGGTTAGACAAAGCCGAACACTTGCTGGCCGATGGCGTCTGCGACTGGGTAGGGATGTCCAGGGCCCTGTTCGCCGACAACGACCTGATAAACAAAACGCTTCAGGGCCGTTCCAACGACATTCATAAATGCCAGTGGGACAGTAAGTGCTTCAGCGACAAAAGTAATCCGCGCCTAGACCGGGTGTATTGCTGCGTGAACCCGAAATACTTGAGACCCTCGTTGGCATAAGGATGCGACACATGTACGACTTCACAGGAAAAGTGTGCCTGGTAACAGGCGGAACCAGCGGGATTGGCGGGGGCGTCAGCGAACGCCTGATCGAGGCGGGAGCCGATTTGATTGTGTTCGGCAGAGACGCAGAAAAAGGTGCGCAGCTGGCAGACCGGTTGGGTGAGCGCTGCCGGTTCATTGCCTGCGATGTCGCCGATCCAAGTCAGGTAGAGCAAGCATTCGATACCATTCGATCCCTTTACGGCAGGCTCGATTGCGCCTTTAACAATGCAGGAGTGACCGCCCGCTATGGCACGCTGGCGGACTCGTGCCCGGATGACTGGATGAAGGTGATGAACATCAACGTCAACGGCACCTACCACTGCATGAGGCATGAACTGCAAATCATGCTCGGCCGGGGCACAGGCGCCATCGTCAACACCTCGTCCTGTGCCGGCGTGGTCCCTATTGGCGGCCAAGTGGCCTACGTCGCCAGCAAACAGGCCATCAACGGCATGACCCAGGTGGCGTCCATCGAAAATGCCAGACTGGAGAATGGAGGATGCATTCGCGTCAACGCGGTTGCCCCTGGCCCTATTCTGGGCGGCATGAACAGCGAAGCACGCTTGAAAGCAGCACCGGAAAACACCCAAAGAAAAATCAACGTCACCTCCATGAAACGCTTCGGTACGGCGGAT
Source organism: Pseudomonas sp. MDT1-85 (assembly GCF_054898065.1). Taxonomy (NCBI): domain Bacteria; kingdom Pseudomonadati; phylum Pseudomonadota; class Gammaproteobacteria; order Pseudomonadales; family Pseudomonadaceae; genus Pseudomonas; species Pseudomonas sp. MDT1-85. Next base: position 234,696 of record NZ_CM142715.1, read on the forward strand.
GAAGTGGCAAACGCCGTACTCTGGCTACTCAGCGATCAGGCGTCCTACGTCACGGGTGTGGTCATGCCCATCGATGGCGGCTACGCGAGCGGCAAATTCTGATATGAACAGCGCATTCATGACAGGCGTCGGCCGTGGGTTCGGCCTGGCACTTGCTCTGGAGTAAACATCGGGTGCCCGTCATCGGTGTTTGACTGAACGCACTCAGAAGGCAAGACAGCACACACAAAACGACCCGCACATGGCGGGTCGTTTTGTGTGTGGCGAAGGATCAAGTTTCACTCACCTGTGGATAACTTATTCCACAGTCACCGACTTCGCCAGGTTACGTGGCTGGTCCACGTCTGTGCCTTTCAATACGGCGACGTAGTACGAGAGCAGCTGCAGCGGAATGGTGTAGAGGATCGGCGACAGGATGTCGTGAATGTGCGGCATTTGGACGACATGAGTGCCTTCACCATTGGTCATTCCGGCTTGTTCATCGGCGAAGACGATCAGCTCACCACCACGGGCGCGGACTTCCTGGAGGTTGGACTTCAGCTTCTCCAGCAACTCGTTGTTCGGCGCCACGGTGACCACTGGCATGTCGTTATCCACAAGCGCCAACGGGCCATGTTTCAGTTCGCCCGCCGGGTAGGCTTCCGCGTGGATGTAAGAGATTTCCTTAAGTTTGAGTGCCCCTTCCATTGCCACCGGGAATTGCGCGCCGCGACCGAGGAACAGTGTGTGGTTCTTCTCGGCGAACAGCTCGGCGATTTTTTCCACAGTGTTGTCCATGGCCAGGGCTTCGCCCAAACGGGTCGGTAGGCGACGCAGTTCTTCGACCAGTGTGGCTTCGACGCCTTCGGCCAACGTACCGCGAACCTGGCCCAGAGACAGGGTCAGCAACAGCAGGCCAACCAATTGAGTGGTGAAGGCTTTGGTCGAGGCCACGCCGATTTCGCGGCCGGCCTGGGTCAGCAGCGTCAGGTCCGATTCACGCACCAGAGAGCTGATGCCGACGTTGCAGATTGCCAGGCTGGCGAGGTAACCCCCTTCTTCTCTGGAAAGAGCCTTGGCATTACGCAGCGCGGCCAATGTGTCGGCGGTTTCACCTGACTGGGAGATGCTCACGAACAGGGTGTCGGGCTGCACCACTACTTTGCGGTAGCGGAATTCGCTGGCGACTTCGACCTGACATGGGATGCCAGCCAGTTCTTCGAGCCAGTAACGGGCAACCATGCCGGCGTGGTAACTGGTACCGCAGGCGACGATCTGTACATTGCGCACCTTGGCGAATAGCTCGGCAGCTTCCGGGCCGAATGCCTCGACCAGCACCTGGTTATGGCTCAGGCGACCTTCGAGAGTGCGTTGTACAACGACCGGTTGCTCGTGAATTTCCTTGAGCATGTAATGGCGAAATTCGCCCTTCTCAGCCGCTTCGGCACCATCGCGGTACTGAACGCTTTCACGCTCGACGAGCGCGCCATCGATGTCCCAGATTTGCACGCTGTCGCGGCGAATTTCGGCGATATCGCCTTCTTCCAGGTACATGAAACGGTCGGTCACCTGACGCAGCGCCAACTGGTCGGAGGCCAGGAAGTTCTCACCCATGCCCAGACCGATCACCAGTGGGCTGCCACTGCGGGCCGCCACCAGGCGATCGGGTTGAAGGGCGCTGATCACCGCCAGGCCGTAGGCACCGTGCAGCTCTTGCACGGTCGCTTTCAGGGCTACCGTCAGGTCGGGTTGCAGCTTGAGTTTTTCATGCAGCAAATGCGCGATGACTTCAGTGTCGGTGTCCGACGTGAACACGTGGCCCAAAGCCTGGAGTTGCTCGCGCAGGGCTTCATGGTTCTCGATGATGCCGTTGTGCACCACCGCCAGATCACCGGAAAAATGCGGGTGAGCATTGCGTTCACACGGCGCGCCGTGGGTCGCCCAACGGGTATGGGCAATGCCCAGGCGGCCGACCAGAGGCTCTTCGTTCAGCGCCTGTTCCAGTTCGCTGACCTTGCCCGGACGACGCGTGCGCAAGAGTTTTTCATCGTTGGTGTACACCGCCACACCGGCGCTGTCATAGCCACGGTATTCCAGACGCTTGAGGCCTTCGAGCAGGATGGCGGTAACGTTACGTTCTGCGACTGCACCAACAATTCCACACATGCTAGTTCTCCTGACTGACGGCGGCGCAAATCAAATTAATGCTGCGGGCCTGAATCAGATCGCGCGCCTCCAGTGGCAGGCGATCATCGGTAATGAGGGTATGGACGCTGCTCCATGGCAGCTCCAGATTGGGAATTTTGCGGCCGATCTTGTCGGCCTCGACCATCACGATCACTTCGCGGGCAACCTCGGCCATGACACGGCTCAAGCCCAGCAATTCATTGAAGGTGGTGGTGCCGCGCACCAGATCGATGCCATCGGCACCGATAAATAACTGATCAAAGTCATATGAGCGTAGTACTTGCTCGGCCACCTGACCCTGGAAGGACTCGGAATGCGGGTCCCAGGTGCCCCCGGTCATCAACAGCACCGGCTCGTGCTCGAGTTCGCTCAAGGCGTTGGCGACATACAGGGAGTTGGTCATCACCACCAGACCCGGTTGCTGACCGAGTTCCGGGATCATCGCGGCGGTGGTGCTGCCGCTGTCGATGATGATTCGCGCATGCTCGCGGATCCGCGTGACGGCGGCGCGGGCAATGGCCTGCTTGTATTTGGAAACCGGTTGCCCGAGGTCGGCGACCAGCTCCTGAGGCATGGTGACCGCCCCGCCATAACGCCGCAGCAGCAAACCGTTGCTTTCAAGCGCCGCCAAGTCCTTGCGAATCGTAACTTCCGAGGTTTCGAAGCGCTTGGCCAGCTCGTCCACGCTGACTTCCCCCTGCTCATTGAGCAAGGCGAGGATGTTGTGGCGGCGTTGGGGCGTGTTGCGCTTGGACATGGCTTGGTAAGTTTCGATTCGAAAGATAACGTAAGCAATCAAAACCTATTAGCGAAACTTCGTCAAGCGGGACACGATAAAAATGATCTGCGGATGAAAAGCTTCGCGGGCAAGCCTCGCTCCTACAGGGCCGGAGTCGTAAACACATTTGTGAACGACCTAAAATCCTGTAGGAGCGAGCGGTGCGGCGATCCGACTTGCCCGCGAAAGCGATCTCATGAGCGCACATCATGCGCTGTGGATAACTCAGCTCTTCTTGATCTTCTCCGGCCGTTTCCAGCCATCGATGTTCTTCTGCCGAGCCCGACCCACAGCCAACTGAGCCTTATCCACATTCTGGGTAATGGTCGAACCGGCCGCTGTGGTCGCCCCCGCAGAGATATCCACAGGCGCCACCAACGAGTTGTTGGAACCGATGAACACATCTTCGCCCAGCACGGTTTTCCACTTGTTGGCACCGTCGTAGTTGCAGGTGATGGTGCCTGCGCCGATGTTGGTACGCGCACCGATCTCGGCGTCGCCCAGGTACGTCAAATGCCCGGCCTTGGCGCCTTCGCCCAGATGAGCGTTCTTCAGTTCAACGAAGTTACCCACATGCGCGCGAGCTTCCAGCACCGTCCCGGGACGCAAACGAGCGAACGGGCCGGCATCGCTGCCTTCACCGAGCATCGCGCCGTCGATATGGCTGTTGGCCTTGATCACCACGCCTTTGCGCAGGGTGCTGTCCTTGATCACGCAGTTCGGACCGATCACCACGTCGTCCTCGATGACGACTTTGCCTTCGAGGATCACGTTGATGTCGATCAGTACATCCCGACCAACGGTGACCTCACCCCGCACATCGAAACGCGCCGGGTCGCGCAGGGTCACGCCTTGAGCCATCAAATGACGAGCCGTGCGCAACTGATAGTGACGCTCAAGCTCAGCCAGTTGCTTGCGATCGTTGGCGCCCTGCACTTCCATGGTGTAGTGGGGGTGTTCGGTGGCCACCACCAGACCATCGCTGACCGCCATGGCGATCACGTCGGTGAGGTAGTACTCGCCTTGGGAATTGTTATTGGAGAGACGACTCACCCAATCGCCCAGACGTTCGAAAGGTAGCGCCAGAATGCCGGTATTGCCTTCAGTGATCGCACGCTCGACGTCGTTGGTGTCTTTATGTTCGACGATGGCGGTAACCTTGCCGGCGGCATCGCGGACGATGCGGCCGTAACCCGTCGGATCATCCAGTTCGACAGTCAACAGGCCCAGTTGCTGCGGTTCAGCCAGCTTGAGCAGACGTTGCAGGGTTTCGACTTCGATCAACGGTACGTCACCGTACAGAATCAGCACGGTGTCGGACTTGATGAACGGTACAGCCTGGGCCACCGCATGTCCGGTACCCAGCTGTTGATCCTGCAGGACGAAATTCAGGTCATCGGCGCCCAGACGCTCGCGCACCACTTCGGCACCATGGCCGATCACCACATGGATGCGTTGTGGATCAAGTTGCCGGGCCGTGTGGATAACATGACCAAGCATTGAGTTACCGGCAACCGGGTGCAGAACTTTCGGCAAGGCCGAACGCATGCGCGTGCCTTGGCCGGCAGCGAGGATAACGATTTCAAGAGACATGACAGGCTACTAATCCTGGGGGGTCAGCGGCTGCGACCGGGTGATAAAAGTCGGAAAAGAAAAAAGGGTAGCCGAGGCTACCCTTTTTAATCAATCACACAATAAGTCGATGGCCGATTAGTGGCCGAACTTCTTGCGGATCTGCTGGACGGTGCGCAGCTGAGCTGCAGCCTCGGCCAGACGTGCGGCAGCAGAACCGTAATCGAATTCCGCGCCTCGCTCATGCAAGGCCTTCTCGGCAGCCTTAACGGCTTCCTGAGCGGAGGCTTCGTCCAGGTCGGCAGCACGTTGCACGGTGTCGGCAAGAACCTTGACCATGTTCGGCTGAACCTCGAGGAAACCACCGGAGATGTAATACACCTCCTCTTCCCCGCCCTGCTTGACCAGGCGGATCGGGCCCGGCTTGAGATTCGTGATCAATGGCGCGTGACCCAGAGCGATACCAAGATCACCCAGGGCACCGTGCGCAATCACCATCTCGACCAGGCCGGAAAAGATTTCCCCTTCCGCGCTGACGATATCGCAATGGACTGTCATAGCCATCTGATTGCCTCAACCTAAATTAGCGCCCGTTGCCGGGCGCCGGGATTACAGTTTCTTGGCTTTCTCGATCGCTTCTTCGATGCCGCCGACCATGTAGAACGCTTGTTCTGGCAGGTGGTCGTAGTCACCGTTGAGGATGCCTTTGAAGCCAGCAATGGTGTCTTTCAGGGAAACGTATTTACCCGAAGCACCGGTGAAGACTTCAGCCACGAAGAACGGCTGCGACAAGAAACGCTGGATTTTACGAGCACGGTTTACCAACTGCTTGTCGGCTTCCGACAGCTCGTCCATACCCAGGATCGCAATGATGTCCTTCAGTTCTTTGTAACGCTGCAGAACATACTGTACGCCGCGAGCGGTGTCGTAGTGGTCCTGGCCGATCACGTTCGGGTCCAGCTGGCGCGAAGTCGAGTCGAGTGGATCGACCGCAGGGTAGATACCCAGGGAGGCGATGTCACGGGACAGAACGACGGTGGCGTCCAAGTGGGCGAAGGTGGTTGCTGGCGACGGGTCAGTCAAGTCATCCGCCGGTACGTATACCGCCTGGATCGAAGTGATCGAACCTTCCTTGGTCGAAGTGATACGTTCTTGCAGAACGCCCATCTCTTCAGCCAGGGTCGGCTGGTAACCTACTGCAGAAGGCATACGGCCCAGCAGTGCGGATACTTCAGTACCGGCCAGGGTGTAACGATAGATGTTGTCGACGAACAGCAGAACGTCGTTACCTTCGTCACGGAACTTCTCGGCCATGGTCAGGCCGGTCAGTGCTACGCGCAGACGGTTACCCGGCGGCTCGTTCATCTGACCGTAAACCAGTGCCACTTTGTCCAGAACGTTGGAGTCCTTCATCTCGTGGTAGAAGTCGTTACCCTCACGAGTACGCTCACCCACACCGGCGAACACGGAATAACCGCTGTGCTCGATGGCGATGTTACGGATCAGTTCCATCATGTTTACGGTTTTGCCTACACCGGCACCACCGAACAGACCGACTTTACCGCCCTTGGCGAACGGGCAAACCAGGTCGATAACCTTGATGCCGGTTTCCAGCAGGTCGTTGCCGCCCGCTTGTTCAGCGAAGGATGGCGCAGGACGGTGAATGCCCCAGCGCTCTTCGGTGTCGATCGGGCCAGCTTCGTCGATCGGGTTACCCAGAACGTCCATGATCCGGCCCAGGGTCGCTTTACCGACTGGTACGGAGATGGCTGCGCCAGAGTCGATGACGTCCAGACCGCGCTTCAAGCCTTCGGTGGAACCCATCGCAATGGTACGAACCACGCCGTCGCCCAGCTGCTGCTGAACTTCCAGGGTGGTCCCGGCCGCGCTTTGAACTGTCAGCGCGTTGTAGATGCTCGGTACGCTGTCGCGTGGAAATTCCACGTCGATAACGGCGCCGATGATTTGAACGATACGTCCGCTACTCATAGCTGGATCCTCTGAATATTTGAACCGTTAAACCGCGGCAGCGCCGCCGACGATTTCCGAGATCTCTTGGGTGATCGCAGCCTGACGCGCCTTGTTGTAGACCAGCTGCAAATCGCTGATCAAATCACCGGCGTTGTCGGTAGCGTTCTTCATCGCGATCATCCGCGCAGCTTGTTCAGCCGCATTGTTCTCGACCACCGCCTGGTAGACCTGCGACTCCACGTAACGGACCATCAAGCCGTCAAGCAACTCTTTGGCGTCCGGTTCGTACAGATAATCCCAGTGGTGCTTGAGTTCTTGATCTGCGGTTGCCACCAGTGGAATCAACTGCTCCACGGTAGGCTGTTGCGTCATGGTGTTGATGAACTTGTTGGACACCACGGACAGGCGGTCAATACGGCCGTCCAGGTAGGCATCCAGCATCACCTTGACGCTGCCGATCAGGTCATTGATCGATGGCTCTTCACCCAGGTGGCTGATAGCTGCTACGACGTTACCGCCGAAGTTGCGGAAGAAAGCCGCACCCTTGCTACCCACTACACACAGATCAATCTCGACGCCGTTGTCGCGGTTTACCGCCATGTCCTTGACCAAGGCCTTGAACAGGTTGGTGTTCAAGCCACCACACAGACCACGGTCACTGCTCACCACGACGTAACCGACGCGCTTTACTTCACGGTCGATCATGAACGGGTGGCGATATTCCGGGTTGGCGTTGGCCAGATGGCCAATAACCTGGCGGATGCGCTCCGCGTAAGGACGGCTAGCAGCCATGCGCATTTGTGCCTTGCGCATTTTACTGACCGCCACTTTTTCCATGGCGCTGGTAATCTTTTGCGTGCTTTTGATGCTCGCAATCTTACTGCGAATCTCTTTTGCGCCTGCCATGTAACACCTATCAGGTTAGCAAGCGGGAGCCTTGCGGCCCCCGCTGCGGCTTACCAGGTTTGGGTGGCCTTGAACTTCTCGATACCGGCTTTCATGCCAGCGTCGATTTCGTCATTGAAGTCACCCTTCACGTTGATCTTCGCCATCAAATCGGCGTGATCGCGGTTGAAGAAAGCAATCAGCGCTTGTTCAAAGCTGCCGATCTTGGCGATTTCGACGTCAGTCAGGAACCCACGCTCAGCGGCATACAGCGACAGCGCCATGTCAGCGATCGACATTGGTGCGTATTGCTTCTGCTTCATCAGCTCGGTAACGCGCTGACCATGCTCAAGTTGCTTACGGGTCGCTTCGTCCAGGTCAGAAGCGAACTGGGCGAATGCCGCCAGTTCACGGTACTGAGCCAGAGCGGTACGGATACCACCGGAGAGCTTCTTGATGATCTTGGTCTGAGCGGCACCACCCACACGGGATACCGAAACACCGGCGTTCACAGCAGGACGGATCCCGGAGTTGAACATGGCCGATTCCAGGAAGATCTGACCGTCGGTGATGGAAATCACGTTGGTCGGAACGAACGCGGAAACGTCGCCAGCCTGGGTTTCGATGATCGGCAGTGCGGTCAGGGAACCGGTTTTGCCGGTCACTGCGCCGTTGGTGAACTTCTCTACGTACTCTTCCGAAACGCGGGATGCGCGCTCCAGCAGACGGGAGTGGAGATAGAACACGTCGCCTGGGTAAGCTTCACGGCCTGGTGGACGGCGCAGCAGCAGGGAAATCTGGCGGTAAGCCACTGCTTGCTTGGACAGATCGTCATAAACGATCAGCGCGTCTTCACCGCGGTCGCGGAAGAATTCACCCATGGTGCAACCGGAGTACGGTGCCAGGAATTGCAGCGCAGGAGATTCCGAAGCACTGGCAGCCACGATGATCGTGTTGGCCAGAGCGCCGTTTTCTTCCAGCTTGCGAACCACGTTGGCGATGGTCGATTGCTTCTGACCAATTGCTACGTAGACGCAGAAAATGCCGCTGTTTTTCTGGTTGATGATCGCGTCGATCGCCAGAGCGGTTTTACCGATCTGACGGTCACCGATGATCAGCTCACGCTGGCCACGGCCGACCGGGATCATGGCATCGACAGCCTTGTAGCCAGTCTGTACAGGCTGGTCAACCGACTTACGCCAGATCACGCCTGGAGCAACTTTCTCGACCGCGTCGGTCTGTGTGTGACCCAGTGGACCTTTGCCGTCAACAGGGTTACCCAGTGCGTCGACTACGCGACCCAGCAGTTCCTTACCAACCGGAACTTCGAGGATGCGGCCAGTGCACTTGGCGCTCATGCCTTCAGCCAGAGACTGGTAAGCGCCCAATACAACGGCACCTACAGAGTCTTGCTCGAGGTTGAGAGCCATACCGAAGACGCCGCCCGGAAACTCGATCATCTCGCCGTACATAACGTCGGCCAGACCGTGAATCCGCACGATACCGTCAGATACGCTGACGACAGTGCCTTCGTTACGGGCTTGGGAGGTCACATCGAGTTTGTCGATGCGGCCCTTGATAATTTCACTTATTTCGGAAGGATTGAGTTGCTGCATTGCTCTGCTGCCCCTTCAAACTCAAGATTTCAATGCTTCGGCAAGGTTCGCGAGTTTGCCGCGAACCGAGCCATCGATAACCAGGTCGCCGGCGCGGATGACAATGCCCCCAATCAGGGATTTGTCTTCCTCGACTTGCAGGCGCACTTCCCGGTTGAGTCGTGCACTGAGAACCTTGGCGAGTTTGTCTTGCTGTTCTTGGTTCAATGCAAAAGCACTGGTCACTTCAACGTCTACCGACTTCTCTTGTTCAGCCTTGTACAGGTCGAACAGAGCGGATATCTCCGGCAAAAGCGGGAGACGGTCGTTTTCGGCAACGACGTTAATGAAGTTCTGTGCCTTGGCATCAAACTTGTCGCCGCACACGTCAATAAACGTGGCGGCCTTGTTTGCGCTCGTCAGTCGCGGGGCCTTGAGCACGCGCTGCATGGTGTCGTCTTGCGACACTGCTGCAGCCAGGCCGAGCATGGCTGACCAAGAGGCCAGTTGCTGGTGGGCCTGGGCGTGCTCGAAGGCTGCCTTAGCGTAAGGTCGGGCCAACGTGGTCAATTCTGCCATGATCGCCCTCGCTTAAATTTCAGCAGCCAGTTTGTTTACCAGCTCCGCGTGCGCGTTTTGATCGATTGTGGCACCCAGGATCTTCTCGGCGCCGCCGACAGCCAGTGCACCCAATTGGGCACGCAGCGCGTCTTTGACACTGTTCAGTTCCTGCTCGATCTCGGCCTGAGCCTGAACCTTCACACGGTCAGCGTCGATACGGGCTTTTTCAACAGCCTCTTCAACGATCTGGTTACCGCGTTTCTTGGCTTGCTCAATGATTTCAGCTGCCTGAGCTTTCGCTTCGCGCAGTTGTTGACCCGCTTTATCTTGGGCCAACTCCAGGTCGCGAGCTGCTCGGGCGGCAGCGTCCAGTCCATCCGCGATCTTCTTCTGACGTTCGTGCAAAGCCGCGATGACCGGAGGCCATACGAACTTCATGCAAAAAAGTACAAAAATTAAGAACGCAACGGACTGGCCAATCAGGGTTGCATTAATGTTCACGCCAACACCTCGCTCGTTCGTTGCACAACACACTAATCACTCGACGATTCGAGTGATTAGCCAGCGAGTTGACCAACGAATGGGTTCGCGAAGGTGAAGAACAGAGCGATACCAACACCGATCATGGTTACGGCGTCGAGCAGACCGGCAACGATGAACATTTTAACTTGCAGCATTGGAACCATTTCTGGCTGACGCGCGGCGCCTTCCAGGAACTTGCCGCCCAACAGGCCGAAACCAATTGCGGTACCCAGTGCGCCCAGGCCGATCAACAGTGCAACAGCGATAGCGGTTAGACCAACTACAGTTTCCATCTTTCCTCCCGACTTTTACGTCGTATGGTTTAGGTTTTTTAGATTTTAAAGCGGTAAAACAAATCGTTTCATAGCCCTTTTCGGGCCCCCACCCGTGTTACCGGGTGGGACATCAGACCAGTCAAGACTGGTCTTAATGGTTCTCTTCGTGCGCCATCGACAGGTAAACGATGGTCAGCATCATGAAGATAAACGCCTGCAGGGTGATGATCAGGATGTGGAACACAGCCCACGCCCACTGCAGAACTATGCCCAGGCCGCTAAGCCAGAGCAGACCGCTGCCGAACATCACAGCAATCAGAATGAAGACCAGTTCGCCGGCATACATGTTGCCGAACAGACGCAGTGCCAACGAGATTGGCTTGGCAATCAGTGTCACGAACTCAAGCAGGAAGTTCACCGGAATCAGCAGGGCTTGAACGAAGATGTTCTTGCTGCCGAACGGGTGCAGGGTCAGTTCGCCGATGAAACCGCCGATGCCCTTGACCTTGATGCTGTAGAAAATGATCAACGCGAATACCGACAGGGCCATGCCCAGGGTAGCGTTCGGGTCAGTAGTCGATACGGCGCGGAACGGAATGTGCGGATCGCCGGAGATCAACATGGCCACTTGAGGAATCCAGTCAACCGGAATCAGGTCGACAGCGTTCATCAGGAAGACCCAGACGAAGATGGTCAGCGCCAACGGTGCAATCACCGGGCTACGGCCATGGAAGCTGTCTTTCACGCTGCCATCGACGAATTCGACCAATACTTCAACGAAGTTCTGCAAAGCACCAGGCTGACCGGAAGTCGCCTTCTTTGCCGCCATGCGGAAAAGAAGAACGAAAATCAGACCCAACGCGACCGACCAGCCGAGAGTATCGACGTGGAAAGCCCAGAAGCCCATTTCTTTGGCTTCTGCTGCGGTGTGGGCAAAACCCCACCCGCCAGTTGGGTGCTGACCGAAGGTCAGGTTCTGCAAGTGGTGCTGGATATAGCCCGAAGCGGTTGTCTCTGCCATGGTTGCCTCAAACGCCCTAAGGTCTCGAAAGTCTTGTTCTCATTAGCAGGGGAGCGAACCAGCTAACCAGTTGGGTCAGCACGAAGACGCCGAATACTGCTAACGGCGCCAATGGCTTCACACCTGCAAACGTCAATGCAAACAGCACTGCCGTCAAAATCAGTTTGCCCGCCTCGCCGGCATAAAAAGACCGGACGATGGCTTGAGCTGCTCGGGCGCCGGAAAACCGAAATGCCCTGTGAGCGAAATAAATATTGGGAAGTAAGGCTATCAGGCCTCCGCAGAGTCCTGAGTACCCGGCAACGACTCCATGCCATTGCCAGAGCGCCAAAGCGGCGATCAGCAAAACGACAAATTGAGCCATTAACACCGGAAAAACTGCCAGGCGATGGAACGGCAAGCGGTCTGGCGTGCGGTTTTCCATCTCTTTTGCTCCCCAATGGTCGGCTGCCAGAATTCAATAACCTGGCATAATTTGTGCCGACAAAATGCGCGCAGAGTATAGGGGCGGTTCTGCCCCTATTCAACTGTCAGGTAGTGATTTCCGACTTCACGCTACATGAGGAATTGTTTCAGCGGATGTGTGCGAGTACACCTTGAAGCTCATCAAGAGAGTTATAGCCAATCACCAACTGCCCCTTACCCTTCTTTCCGTGGCGGATCTGCACCGCAGAGCCTAGGCGCTCGGCCAGGCGCTGCTCCAGTCGGGCGATATCCGGGTCCGGTTTTGCCGGTTCCACAGGCTCCGGTTTGCCACTCAACCACTGGCGAACCAGTGCTTCAGTCTGGCGCACAGTCAGCCCCCGTGCGACAACGTGTCGCGCCCCTTCAACTTGTTGATTTTCCGGCAAACCGAGCAAGGCACGGGCATGACCCATTTCCAGGTCGCCGTGAGACAGCATGGTTTTGATGACTTCCGGCAGCGCAATCAGACGCAACAGGTTGGCGACGGTGACGCGGGACTTACCCACAGCCTCGGCCACTTGTTGCTGCGTCAGCTTGAATTCCTGCTGCAAACGCTGCAAGGCCACCGCTTCTTCGATCGGATTGAGGTCTTCGCGCTGGATGTTCTCGATCAGCGCCATGGCGATGGCGGTTTCATCCGGCACATCGCGAACCATCGCCGGGATGGTTTCCTGGCCAGCCTGCTGGCTGGCACGCCAGCGGCGTTCGCCGGCGATGATTTCGAAGCGCCCGCTGCCGATCGGGCGAACCACGATCGGCTGCATCACGCCCTGGGCCTTGATCGACTGCGCCAGCTCTTCCAGTGCTTGAGGATCCATGTCCCGACGCGGCTGGTACTTGCCACGCTGGATCAGGTCCAGGGGCAGGTGCTGCAGCTCACGCTGATCGGCTTGTACCGCTTGCTCTTCCAGCGAGCTGACAGTCGGACCACTCAGCAGTGCATCCAGTCCACGTCCGAGACCTCGTTTCTTGACGGCCATGGGGATTCCTTAAGTTGCCTGAGCAGCGGCGATGCGTGAGTTTTTGCGCTGACGGCGAACCATCTCGCCCGCCAATGCCAGATAAGCAATCGCGCCCCGCGATGATTTGTCGTAGGCCAGCGCCGGCATGCCATAGCTTGGCGCTTCGGCCAGACGGATGTTGCGCGGAATCACGGTGTCGTAGAGCTGTTCGCCGAAGTGTTCCTTGAGCTGCGCCGATACGTCGTTCATCAGGCTCAGGCGCGGGTCGTACATGGTCCGCAACAGGCCTTCGACTTTCAGGTTCGGGTTCAGCAGTTCGGCAATGCGCTTGATGTTATCCACAAGGTCGCTCAACCCTTCGAGCGCGAAGTACTCGCACTGCATGGGGATAATTACCCCATCGGCGGCAACCAGCGCGTTGAGCGTCAACATCGAAAGCGACGGTGGGCAATCGATCAAAATGTAATCGTAGTTTTCACGGATCGGTGCCAACGCACTGCGCAGCCGACTTTCCTTCATCTGCATTTCCAGCAGAACGACTTCGGCCGCGGTCAGGTCGCGGTTGGCCGGCAGCAACTGATAACCGCCGTGCTCGGAATAGTGCATGGCCTGGGCTAGATCGCATTCACCGATCAGCAGGTCGTAGACCGAGTTTTCCAGGCCGTGTTTATCCACACCGCTACCCATGGTGGCGTTGCCCTGTGGATCGAGATCGATCAACAGCACCCGACGCTTGGTAGCGACCAGGGAAGCTGCGAGGTTGATGCAGGTGGTGGTCTTGCCCACACCACCCTTTTGGTTCGCTATCGCGAATACCTTAGCCATTCTTGCTTGTGTTCCCAATCATGCCGTGCGGCGCAGTATCAGCAGATGGCGTTGGCCTTGGCAACCGGGTACGGCCAGGGCGTGTTCGCTATCGAGGTGGAAGTCTGCCGGCAATGCTACCAGCTCATCAGCGGGATGAACGCCCTTCATTGCCAGCCAACGTGTTTGGGTGTCGCCCAAATGGCGAGTCCAGTTGCTGAAGTTCTCCATGCTGCTGAACGCACGGGAAATGATCCCGTTGAATGGCAGTTCAGGCTGGAAGGCTTCAACGCGACTGTGGATAACTTGCAGGTTATCCAGTTTGAGTTCGAGTCTGACTTGGGTCAGGAAGCGGGTTTTCTTGCCGTTGCTGTCCAGGCAGGTCACTTGCGACTCGGGAAACAGGATCGCCAGGGGAATCCCCGGCATGCCGCCGCCACTGCCCACATCCAGCCAACGGCCGTTTTCGATGAAGGACATAACGCTCAGGCTGTCGAGCAAATGCCGTGAAACCATTTCGTCCGGATCACGCACTGCCGTGAGGTTGTAGGCCTTGTTCCATTTTATCAACAGGGCCAGATAACCCAGCAGCTGTGCATGCTGGGCTTCCGTCAGGTTGACACCGAGCTGGCGAGCACCTGTGGATAACTCTTCGGCGTGTTGCGAGGTGACCAACGAACTCAAGCGCTTTGCTCCAACTGACGGCCCGCGCCGCGTTTTTTCAAATGAATCATCAACAGCGAAATCGCTGCCGGGGTCACGCCCGGAATACGCGACGCCTGGCCCAGGGTCTCTGGACGGGTCGCGCCGAGCTTGCTCTGGATCTCTTTCGAGAGACCGGAGATGTTCGTGTAATCGATATCCACAGGCAGTTTGGTGTCTTCGCTGGCCCGCAAGCGCGCGATCTCATCTTGTTGACGATCGATGTAGCCGGCATATTTGGTTTTGATTTCGACCTGTTCGGCGACCTGTGGATCTTCTGCGCCCCCACCGGTCACGGCGATCAGACCAGCGTAGTCGATTTCCGGACGGCTCAGCAGGTTGAGCAAATTGTATTCGTGGGTCAGCGGTGTACCGAACTTCTCGGAAATCGCATCGCCCTGCTCGGTGCCCGGACGAACCCAGGTACTTTTCAGGCGTTGCTCTTCCAGATCGATGCTTTCGCGTTTCTTGCAGAACGCTGCCCAACGCACGTCATCCACCAGACCCAATTCGCGACCTTTTTCGGTCAAACGCAGGTCTGCGTTGTCTTCGCGCAGGATCAAACGGTATTCGGCGCGGGACGTGAACATCCGATACGGTTCCTGGGTACCCAGGGTAATCAGGTCGTCGACCAAAACGCCGATGTACGCCTCGTCGCGACGCGGGCACCAGGCATCTTTGCCCTGAGCACGCAGTGCGGCGTTGGCTCCGGCCAGCAAACCCTGGGCGCCGGCTTCTTCGTACCCAGTGGTGCCGTTGATTTGCCCGGCGAAGAACAGACCGCCGATCACTTTGGTTTCCAGGCTGTATTTCAGGTCACGCGGGTCGAAGTAGTCGTACTCGATAGCGTAGCCCGGGCGAACGATGTGCGCGTTTTCCATGCCGCGGATCGATTGCACGATCTGCAGTTGCACGTCGAACGGCAAGGAAGTGGATATCCCGTTCGGGTACAGCTCGTGGGTGGTCAGACCTTCCGGCTCGATGAAGACCTGGTGGCTTTCCTTGTCGGCAAAGCGGTGGATCTTGTCTTCGATCGATGGGCAATAACGCGGGCCGATGCCTTCGATCACGCCGGAATACATCGGCGAACGATCAAGGTTCGAAGCAATGATTTCGTGGGTACGGGCGTTGGTGTGGGTAATCCAGCAGCTGACCTGTTTCGGATGCTGCTCTTTGGAGCCCATGAACGACATCACCGGAATCGGCGTATCCCCTGCCTGCTCGGTCATCACCGAAAAATCCACAGTGCGACCGTCGATACGCGGCGGTGTACCGGTTTTCAGGCGACCGACCCGCAATGGCAGTTCACGCAGGCGATGAGCCAGCGCAATTGACGGCGGATCACCGGCGCGACCGCCGGAATAATTCTGCATGCCGATGTGGATAAGTCCACCGAGGAAGGTACCGGTGGTCAACACCACGGAATCTGCGAAGAAACGCAGGCCCATTTGG
This sequence comes from Pseudomonas sp. MDT1-85, assembly GCF_054898065.1. NCBI lineage: Bacteria > Pseudomonadati > Pseudomonadota > Gammaproteobacteria > Pseudomonadales > Pseudomonadaceae > Pseudomonas > Pseudomonas sp. MDT1-85. The sequence continues at coordinate 250,427 of NZ_CM142715.1, forward strand.
GTGACAACACCGCGCACTTGTTCCTGCTCGACTATCAGGTCGTCGGCGGCTTGTTGAAATATCCACAGGTTCGGCTGGTTTTCCAGAGCTTCGCGGACAGCGGCCTTGTACAGAACCCGATCTGCCTGAGCGCGGGTTGCACGCACGGCGGGGCCTTTGCGGCTGTTCAATACGCGAAACTGAATACCGCCTTTATCGGTAGCCATGGCCATCGCGCCGCCCAGGGCATCGATTTCTTTAACCAAATGGCTTTTGCCGATCCCGCCAATGGCGGGGTTGCAACTCATGGCACCGAGGGTTTCCACGTTATGCGTCAGCAACAGGGTTTTTGCCCCCATACGTGCTGACGCCAGTGCTGCCTCGGTACCGGCATGACCGCCGCCGATGACGATCACTTCAAAACGGGAAGGGAAATCCACCACGCACCTCGTGCCTGCTTCAGTCAGGTAATCCGGAAATAGTTTGAGCTCAGGTTTTTGGACCTGGTCGGCAAGTATAGGGACTTCGCCCTTCCTAAAGAACCCTTTGCACAAAATTTAACCAGCTGTGGAGAAGTCGAGGTTATAGAAATTAAAAAGAGAGAAATTTATTAAATCTTTGTTTTTATGTTTATTTCTACTGAGCCACCTTTCTGTGGATAGATTGATACAGCCCTTTATATTCAATATGTACAGAGATTCAAAACCCTGTGGTCATGTGCCAACGAGGCCCTTGGATAACCGGTTTAAGCCTGTGGATGAAAGGGATGGTTATCCACAGAGCGGGTTATCTTCAGTTTTCAGGCCTTGTTATCAACTGCCCTTAGCGGCACTTATTCACAGGGCTTAATCCACAGAAAAGCCGTCGAATGAGCAAATCCCGGGCAAGGGAAATCCGCTCAAGCGAAGAATCTGCTCGGCACTGGGGAAAAAATTTCAGAAAAGGAGAGAGCAGACAGGCCCGAATGGCCTGTCTGTGGACAGCGAAAGGGACTATTTACCGATACAGAAGCTGGAAAAGATCCTTCCCAGCAGATCATCGGAGCTGAATGCGCCGGTGATTTCGCCTAAAGACTGCTGTGCCTGCCGCAAATCTTCGGCCAGCAGTTCACCGGCACCCGCTAACGTCAGCTGCGCACGGCCATGCTCGAGGGATGCACTCGCATGACGCAGTGCCTCCAGGTGGCGCCTGCGAGCACTGAAGCTGCTTTCGGAAGTCTGTTCGTAACCCATGCAGGCCTTGAGGTGCTCACGCAGCAATTCCAGGCCTTCGCCGGCAGACCTCGCACTGAGGCTGATAGTAACGTGGCCATCGTTGCTGACTTCCAGGGCAATCGCTTCGCCCGTCAGGTCAGCCTTGTTACGGATCAGCGTAACTTTTGCTGGATCCGGACGGGTTTCGAGGAATTCAGGCCACAAGGCAAAGGGATCAAGGGCCTCGGGAGCTGTGGCATCGACCACCAGTAATACCCGATCGGCCTCGCCGATGGCTTTCAACGCCCGTTCGACGCCAATTTTTTCCACCTGATCATCGGTATCGCGCAGGCCGGCAGTGTCGACCACGTGCAACGGCATGCCATCAATGTGGATATGTTCGCGAAGAATGTCCCGGGTAGTGCCGGCAATCTCGGTCACGATCGCGGCTTCACGTCCGGCCAAGGCGTTCAGCAGGCTGGACTTGCCGGCATTCGGCCGGCCGGCGATGACCACGGTCATACCGTCCCGGAGCAAGGCCCCTTGCCCGGCTTCACGCAGCACTGTGGATAATTCATCGCGCACTTTGTCGAGCATGCTCAGGACATGGCCATCGGCGAGGAAGTCGATTTCTTCTTCGGGGAAGTCGATGGCTGCTTCGACATAAATGCGCAGGCCTATCAGTTGCTCGGTGAGGTTATGCACACGCTGGGAAAACGCACCCTGCAACGAACGCAGGGCATTTCGTGCCGCCTGTGCAGAACTTGCCTCGATCAAGTCGGCAATGGCTTCGGCCTGAGCCAGATCGAGCTTGTCGTTGAGGAAGGCGCGCTCGCTGAATTCACCCGGCCGGGCCAGACGACAGCCCAGTTCCAGGCAACGCTTGAGCAGCATATCCAGAACGATTGGCCCGCCATGGCCCTGCAGTTCGAGCACATCTTCGCCGGTAAACGAGTTCGGTCCCGGGAAATATAAGGCGATGCCTTCGTCCAGCACCTCTTCGTTTGCACTGAGGAACGGGCCGTAATGGGCAAACCGCGGTTTCAGTTCGCGACCGCTGATGGCTTTGGCCGCCAGACTCGCCAGCGGCCCGGAAATACGGACGATGCCCACACCGCCGCGACCTTGAGCGGTGGCGACGGCAGCGATGGTTTCACGAGGAGCGCTCATAAACCGGTATCCAGACAAAAGTGACAGATAGCAAAACGCCCCACTAGGGGGCGTTTTGAGTGGTTATCCACAGAGTAAGTTACGCCTCGGCTTTTTTGGTAGCCGCTTCGATCTTACGCGTGATGTACCACTGTTGGGCGATCGACAAAACGTTGTTCACAACCCAATACAGCACCAGACCTGCAGGGAACCACAAGAAGAAGAAGGTGAAGATGATTGGCATCATTTTCATGACCTTCGCCTGCATCGGATCCGGAGGAGTCGGGTTCAACTGCTGCTGGATGAACATGGTTACGCCCATGATGATCGGCAGAATGAAGAACGGATCCTTGATCGACAGGTCAGTAATCCACAGCATGAACGGCGCCTGGCGCATTTCCACGCTTTCCAGCAGAACCCAGTACAGCGAAAGGAAAACCGGCATCTGCACCAGGATTGGCAAGCAGCCACCCAGTGGATTGATCTTCTCTTTCTTGTACAGCTCCATCATGGCTTGCGACATTTTCTGCCGGTCGTCGCCATGTTGCTCTTTCAGCGCGGCCAGTTTCGGTGCCACTGCACGCATGCGCGCCATGGATTTGTAGCTGGCAGCCGACAGCGGGAAGAAAATCCCCTTGATCAGCATGGTCAGAAAGATGATCGACCAGCCCCAGTTACCGACCAGCGCGTGGATATGTTGCAGCAACCAGAATATTGGCTGGGCAATGAACCACAGAATGCCGTAGTCGACGGTCAATTCCAGACCTGGGGACAACTCTTTCAGCACAGCCTGGCTTTTCGGACCGGCGTACAGAACGGCGCTGGTTTCGGCTTTTGCACCTGGCGCGACAGTCATTGCCGGGGCGGTGTAGCCGATGATGTAGTTGCCTTTACTGTCTTTACGGGTCTGGACGATGTTGTTTTCGCCCTTGACCGGAATCCATGCAGTCACGAAGTAGTGCTGCAACCAGGCAACCCAACCACCGGTGACGGTTTCTTTCAGCTGAGCCTTGTCCATGTCGCTCATCGACACTTTCTTGTACGGCTCGTTACTTGTCCACAGGGCGGCGCCCAGGTAAGTCGCGGTGCCGGTGGCAGTGCTGGAAGAAGGATCGGAGCTGGCGTCACGCTTCAATTGCGCGAACATTGCACCGGACCAGGGCTGAGCGCTCTGGTTATCGATCAGGTAGGAAACGGTTACGTCATACAGGCCACGTTTCAGCGTGAAACGTTTGATGTAGTTGACGCCGTCCTTGCTGAACTTCAGGTCCGCGACCAATTGGTCTTGACCGTCAGCCAGTTGATAAATCTTCTTCTCGGAGGAGTAAACCGGACGACCGGCAGGACTTGCGTCCGGACCGTTGGTGCCGATCAGGCCACTCTGAGCCAGATAAGTCCGCTCGTTGCCGTTATCAAACAGCTGGAATGGAATTTCCGGATGATCCTGGCGACGTGGATACAGCGGCAACGTCAACTGGGCAACATCACCACCTTGTGGATCGATTGCCAGGTTGAGCACATCCGTTTTGATCTGGATGAGGTCTTTGCTTGCAGCTACTGGTGTTTCAGCAGGTGCAGTTGCACTGGTATCGCTTGCGGCGCGTGGAATGTCGTCACTGACAGAAGCATTATTGCCAGTCGCCGAATCCGGTAGGCCCGGTGCGGTAGTACTGGAAGCAACATTCTGAGTCGGCAGGGCAGCCTGGCCATAGTCCTGGTTCCATTTAAGGACCATAACGTAGGACACGATTGCCAGGGCGACGATCAGGATCGTGCGTTTGATATCCATGATTACTCGGCCATCGAAGAAGAACGGGAGGTAGGGATAGATGGAACCGGGTCATAACCACCGGGATTCCACGGATGACAGCGACCTAAACGACGAAAGGTCAGCCAGCCACCGCGCAGAAGGCCATGATTTTCTATGGCTTCATACGCGTAGCAGGAACAACTGGGGTAGAAACGACAGTGACTGGCCATCAGGGGACTGATGGCATAGCGATAAAACTGGATCGGAACGAGTGCCAGTTTACGCATCGGGACTGTCTACCCCTACAGTTTCGGTTTTGACTGCTGGTACCGGCTTGCTGCGTGCCAGACGTTTCCAGAGTTTGTCGAAATGCTGAATCAATTCGGGGCTTTCTACGTCACCCAAACCTTTGCGCGCGACGATAACAATGTCCCAACCGACCAGTAAATCCTGGTTCAGGCGAAACGATTCGCGCATCAGACGTTTGAGGCGATTGCGCTCGACGGAGAGCTTTACGCTCTTTTTCCCGATAACCAACCCGAGACGGGGGTGATCAAGATCGTTATTGCGCGCAAGGAGCAGGAGATTTTTCCCCGGAACCTTGCCGGTAGGGGAGTCAAAGACTGCCTTGAAATGCCGGGGAGTAAGCAGACGCTTTTCCCGACTGAAGTCCTGACTCACCTCCAGTGCCGGATTATCAAACTGCCAGACGCGCACGACCTTTGGCGCGACGACGCGACAGGACGGCACGACCGTTCTTGGTAGCCATGCGAGCACGGAAACCGTGGGTACGAGCGCGTTTGATAGTGCTTGGTTGGAAAGTACGTTTCATTGTCGTGTTACCTGGTTCGTCCACAACGGGCCGGAATGGCCCCCGTTTTAAGAGACCGGGGATTCTAGAGAAAGCAAGCCTCTAGGTCAATTTCCAACCAGCGTTTCCTTATAAATAGATCTCCAGACGATTTGCTCGTCGAAGGTCGTTCGCTAGATATAGAAATAAAGAAGGGAATTATTTAAAGCTTTTCTGTAAAGCTTATAAAAGCTAGGGACGCGTTCATCTGTGGATAACTACCTTTAGCCCTTCTAAACCGTGGTGTACAGAGAATGACAACTACGGTGGAAAACGGTGGTCAGCCTGTGCTGCGCTGTCGGATAAGCTGTGTGTGGAAAGGCCAGTTATCCACAGGCAGGTTATCCACCGAGTTTTGCCCCCACTTGTCCAGTGCCCTCATGGGCGGTTATCCACAGAGCTTATGCACATACCGTTGGTCTTTTTTTCGAGGGTTAACGCATTGATAAATCATGTCCTGTGCGCAACCTGCATGTGGATAAGTGGACGACTGGTCGCTACAATGACCGCTTGTTTTTGCCTCACCGGCTTTCAACTTAGGGGATATCCGTGTCAGTGGAACTTTGGCAGCAGTGCGTAGAGCTTTTGCGCGATGAGCTGCCTGCCCAACAATTCAACACTTGGATCCGTCCACTACAGGTCGAAGCCGAAGGCGACGAGCTGCGTGTCTACGCGCCGAACCGTTTTGTTCTCGACTGGGTCAATGAAAAGTACCTGGGTCGCGTCCTTGAACTGCTGGATGAGCATGGCAATGGCCTGGCGCCGGCGCTTTCCTTATTAATAGGCAGCAAACGCAGTTCGGCACCGCGTGCGGCACCTAATGCCCCATTGGCCGCCGCGGCGTCCCAGGCTCAGGCCGCTCAAGCGCCTGTCAGCGCTCCGGCGCCGGCCCCGGCAGCTGCATCGACCAAACGTGCGACACAAAAGGTTGCTGAAGTCAGTGAAGAGCCGTCCCGCGACAGCTTCGATCCAATGGCCGGCGCCAGTTCTCAACAGGCCCCGGTTCGTTCCGAACAGCGCACGGTGCAGGTCGAAGGCGGGCTCAAGCACACCAGCTACCTGAACCGCACCTTTACCTTCGAGAACTTCGTCGAAGGCAAGTCCAACCAACTGGCCCGGGCTGCGGCCTGGCAGGTGGCGGACAATCCCAAGCACGGTTACAACCCGCTCTTCCTTTATGGCGGTGTCGGCTTGGGTAAAACCCACTTGATGCACGCTGTGGGTAACCACCTATTAAAGAAGAATCCGAATGCCAAGGTCGTTTACCTGCATTCGGAGCGGTTCGTGGCCGACATGGTCAAGGCCCTGCAGCTGAACGCCATCAACGAATTCAAGCGCTTCTACCGTTCGGTGGATGCGTTGCTGATCGATGACATTCAGTTCTTCGCCCGTAAAGAACGTTCCCAGGAAGAGTTTTTCCACACCTTCAACGCCCTGCTTGAAGGTGGCCAGCAGGTCATTCTCACCAGTGACCGCTACCCGAAAGAAATCGAAGGCCTTGAAGAGCGCCTAAAATCCCGCTTCGGCTGGGGCCTGACGGTAGCCGTCGAGCCGCCGGAGCTGGAAACCCGCGTGGCGATCCTGATGAAAAAGGCCGACCAGGCCAAAGTCGATCTGCCCCATGACGCGGCGTTCTTCATTGCCCAGCGTATTCGCTCCAACGTCCGTGAGTTGGAAGGCGCGCTGAAACGCGTGATCGCCCACTCGCACTTCATGGGCCGCGACATCACCATCGAGCTGATTCGCGAATCCCTGAAAGACTTGTTGGCGCTGCAAGACAAACTGGTCTCTGTGGATAACATTCAGCGCACGGTCGCCGAGTACTACAAGATCAAGATCTCCGACCTGCTGTCCAAGCGTCGTTCACGCTCGGTAGCACGTCCGCGTCAGGTTGCAATGGCGTTGTCCAAAGAGTTGACTAACCACAGCCTGCCGGAAATCGGCGATGTGTTTGGCGGCCGGGACCACACGACTGTTTTGCACGCCTGCCGCAAGATCAACGAACTTAAGGAATCCGACGCGGACATCCGCGAGGACTACAAGAACCTGCTGCGTACACTGACCACTTGATGAACACCAGCGCAGCTTATTAAGGCAAGGGACTAGACCATGCATTTCACCATTCAACGCGAAGCCCTGTTGAAACCCCTGCAACTAGTCGCAGGCGTCGTCGAGCGCCGACAGACCTTGCCGGTGCTCTCCAACGTGCTGCTGGTTGTCGAAGGCCAGCAACTGTCGCTGACCGGTACCGACCTGGAAGTCGAGCTGGTCGGTCGTGTACAACTCGAAGAGCCTGCCGATCCAGGTTCCATCACTGTGCCTGCGCGCAAGTTGATGGACATCTGCAAGAGCTTGCCGAACGATGCGCTGATCGACATCAAGGTCGACGAGCAGAAGCTCGTGGTGAAGGCCGGCCGTAGCCGCTTCACCCTGTCGACCCTGCCGGCCACTGACTTCCCGACGGTGGAAGAAGGCCCAGGCTCGCTGACCTGCAGCCTTGAGCAAAGCAAACTGCGTCGTTTGATCGAGCGCACCAGCTTCGCCATGGCGCAGCAGGACGTTCGTTACTACCTCAACGGCATGCTGCTGGAAGTTTCGGCCGGGATCATTCGCGCCGTAGCCACCGACGGTCACCGTCTGGCCATGTGTTCGATGCAGGCCGATATCGGTCAGCCGGACCGTCATCAGGTGATAGTGCCGCGCAAAGGTATTCTGGAACTGGCGCGTCTGCTGACCGAACCCGACGGCAACGTCAGCATCGTGCTGGGCCAGCATCACATCCGCGCCACCACTGGCGAGTTCACCTTCACCTCGAAACTGGTCGACGGCAAATTCCCTGACTACGAGCGTGTTCTGCCTAAAGGCGGCGACAAGCTGGTACTCGGCGATCGCCAGGCACTGCGTGAAGCGTTCAGCCGTACCGCGATTCTGTCCAACGAGAAGTACCGTGGCATCCGTCTACAACTGGCCAATGGTCAGCTGAAGATCCAGGCAAACAACCCGGAGCAGGAGGAAGCGGAGGAAGAAGTGGGTGTTGAGTACAACGGCGGTTCTCTGGAAATCGGCTTCAACGTGAGCTATCTGCTCGACGTACTGGGCGTGATGACCACCGAGCAGGTTCGCTTGATCCTGTCCGACTCCAACAGCAGTGCGCTGGTGCAAGAGTCCGACAACGACGACTCGGCCTACGTTGTCATGCCGATGCGTCTGTAATCATGTTCAGCAGAACCTAGATGTCCTTAAGTCGCGTCTCGGTCACCGCGGTGCGCAATTTGCACCCGGTGACCTTCTCCCCCTCCCCCCGAATCAACATTCTTTACGGCGCCAACGGCAGCGGCAAAACCAGTGTTCTGGAAGCCATTTATCTGCTGGGGCTTGCCCGTTCGTTTCGTAGCAGCCGTCTGTTACCCGTCATTCAATACGAGCAATTGGCGTGCACGGTATTTGGCCAGGTCGAATTGGCTGAGGGTGGGCACAGCGCGTTGGGGATATCTCGCGACCGCCAGGGTGAGTTCCAAATTCGCATCGACGGTCAGAACGCCCGAAGCGCAGCGCAACTGGCAGAGATCCTGCCGCTGCAGCTGATCAACCCGGACAGTTTCCGCCTGCTGGAAGGTGCGCCGAAGATTCGCCGACAGTTTCTCGACTGGGGTGTGTTCCACGTGGAACCCCGATTCATGTCCACGTGGCAGCGCTTGCAGAAGGCCTTGCGCCAGCGAAACTCTTGGCTGCGACATGGTACACTTGACGCCGTTTCGCAAGCGGTTTGGGACAGGGAACTGTGCCAGGCCAGCGCTGAAATAGATGAATACCGCCGCGCTTACATCAAAGCCTTGAAACCAGTCTTTGAACAGACCTTGAGCGAACTGGTTGAGCTTGAGGGCTTAACGCTCAGCTATTACCGAGGCTGGGACAAAGACCGGGAATTGAGTGCAGTGCTCGCCGGATCCCTTCAGCGGGATCAGCAAATGGGTCATACCCAGGCCGGACCACAACGCGCTGATTTGCGTCTTAGATTGGGCGCACATAACGCCGCGGACATCTTGTCTCGCGGTCAGCAGAAGTTAGTGGTCTGCGCATTGCGGATCGCCCAAGGGCACTTGGTTAGCCAGGCCCGTCGCGGCCAGTGTATTTATCTGGTGGATGACCTGCCGTCCGAACTGGATGAGCACCACCGTCGCGCGCTTTGCCGCTTGCTGGAAGACTTACGCTGCCAGGTTTTTATCACCTGTGTAGATCACGAATTATTGAGGGAAGGCTGGCAGACGGAAACGCCAGTCGCTCTGTTCCACGTGGAACAGGGCCGTATCACCCAGACCCACGACCATCGGGAGTGAAGGCATTGAGCGAAGAAAATACGTACGACTCAACGAGCATTAAAGTGCTGAAAGGCCTGGATGCCGTACGCAAACGTCCCGGTATGTACATTGGTGACACCGACGATGGCAGTGGTCTGCACCACATGGTGTTCGAGGTGGTCGATAACTCGATCGACGAAGCTTTGGCCGGCCATTGCGACGACATCAGCATCATCATCCACCCGGACGAATCCATCACCGTTCGCGACAACGGTCGTGGCATCCCGGTAGACGTGCACAAAGAAGAAGGCGTCTCGGCAGCCGAGGTCATCATGACCGTGCTGCACGCCGGCGGCAAGTTCGACGACAACTCCTACAAAGTATCCGGCGGCCTGCACGGTGTAGGCGTTTCGGTTGTGAACGCCCTGTCCGAGGAGCTTGTTCTGACGGTGCGCCGCAGTGGCAAGATCTGGGAACAGACCTACATCCACGGTGTTCCGAAAGAGCCGATGAAAATCGTTGGCGAGAGCGAAACCACCGGCACCCAGATTCACTTCAAACCGTCCGATCTGACTTTCAAGAACATCCACTTCAGCTGGGACATCCTGGCCAAGCGGATTCGTGAGCTGTCCTTCCTCAACTCCGGTGTCGGCATCGTCCTCAAGGATGAGCGTAGCGGCAAGGAAGAGTTGTTCAAATACGAAGGTGGTCTGCGTGCGTTCGTTGAATACCTGAACACCAACAAGACTCCGGTCAACCAGGTGTTCCACTTCAATATCCAGCGTGAAGACGGCATCGGCGTTGAAATCGCCCTCCAGTGGAACGACAGCTTCAACGAGAACCTGTTGTGCTTCACCAACAACATTCCACAGCGCGATGGCGGTACTCACCTGGTGGGTTTCCGTTCCGCACTGACGCGTAACCTGAACACCTACATCGAAGCTGAAGGTCTGGCGAAGAAGCACAAAGTTGCCACCACTGGTGACGATGCCCGTGAAGGCCTGACCGCGATCATTTCGGTAAAAGTGCCGGATCCGAAGTTCAGCTCCCAGACCAAAGACAAGCTGGTGTCCTCCGAAGTGAAGACCGCGGTCGAACAGGAAATGGGCAAGTACTTCTCTGACTTCCTGCTGGAGAACCCGAACGAAGCCAAACTGGTCGTCGGCAAGATGATCGACGCGGCGCGTGCGCGTGAAGCGGCACGTAAGGCTCGTGAGATGACCCGCCGTAAAGGCGCGCTGGACATCGCCGGCCTGCCGGGCAAACTGGCTGACTGTCAGGAAAAAGACCCTGCCCTCTCCGAACTGTACCTCGTGGAAGGTGACTCTGCTGGCGGCTCCGCCAAGCAGGGACGCAACCGTCGCACTCAGGCCATCCTGCCGCTCAAGGGCAAGATCCTGAACGTCGAGAAGGCACGCTTCGACAAGATGATCTCTTCGCAAGAAGTGGGCACCTTGATCACCGCGCTGGGCTGCGGCATTGGCCGCGACGAGTACAACATCGACAAGCTGCGTTATCACAACATCATCATCATGACCGATGCTGACGTCGACGGTTCGCACATCCGTACCCTGTTGCTGACCTTCTTCTTCCGTCAGTTGCCGGAGTTGATCGAGCGCGGTTACATCTACATCGCTCAGCCGCCGCTGTACAAGGTCAAGAAAGGCAAGCAAGAGCAATACATCAAAGACGACGACGCCATGGAAGAGTACATGACGCAGTCGGCCCTGGAAGATGCGAGCCTGCACCTGAACGAAGAAGCCCCGGGTATCTCCGGCGAAGCGCTTGAGCGTCTGGTGAATGACTTCCGTCTGGTAATGAAGACCCTCAAGCGTCTGTCGCGCCTGTACCCGCAGGAACTGACCGAGCACTTCATCTACCTGCCAGCGGTGAGCATGGAGCAACTGTCGGATCACGCAGCGATGCAGGATTGGATGGCTCAGTTCGAAGTTCGCCTGCGCACCGTCGAGAAATCCGGCCTGGTTTACAAAGCCAGCCTGCGTGAAGACCGTGAACGCAACGTCTGGCTGCCAGAGGTCGAACTGATCTCCCACGGCCTGTCGAACTACATCACCTTCAATCGCGATTTCTTCGGCAGTAACGATTACAAGACTGTTGTGTCGTTGGGCGCTCAATTGAGCACCTTGCTGGACGACGGCGCGTACATCCAGCGCGGCGAGCGCAAGAAGCCGGTCACCGAATTCAAGGAAGCACTTGAATGGCTGATGGCTGAAAGCACCAAGCGTCACACCATCCAGCGATACAAGGGGCTGGGCGAAATGAACCCGGATCAGCTGTGGGAAACCACCATGGACCCAAGCCAGCGTCGGATGCTCAAAGTGACCATCGAAGACGCCATTGGCGCAGACCAGATCTTCAACACCCTGATGGGTGATGCGGTCGAACCTCGTCGTGACTTCATCGAAAGCAACGCCTTGGCGGTTTCCAACCTGGACTTCTGATCCGGTGTAGGTTCACAAAATAGTTGATCATTTTCCCAAATAGATGAATCGACGGACTCAAGCATAAAAAAGGCCAATTCTCTGAATTGGCCTTTTTTATGAGCTCGGAATTTGGTCCTGCCCTTCTGCAATGTCAACCAGTTGGGTCTCTGCTAGTTTGAGCGCGGTTGCTGCACAGTTCTGCCAAATCTTTTCCAGTGGGCGCAGGTCAGATTCGACCAACACCTTTTGGCACCATTGATAATGGTCATGCCAGGAACCTAAAGCCGATTGCAGCGCTTTGACAGAACTAGCAGCTTTACGCGAGAGCGGTCAGCAAAGGGAAAACCCCTTAACTGGACGACATTGCAGATGAACATACCCGGGCCCTACCAGCTTTTTTCGCTTCATAGAGTTGCTTGTCCGCAGCCTCTATCAACGTGTGGAATTCATGGTCGTCAGTGGGCGTCAATGTGGCGACGCCTAGAGAAAGAGTTACCACACGAGCTACATCAGATGCAGAATGCTCGATACCCAGCGCCCGGATATGCTCTTGCATTTTTTCTGCAAGTTGGACCGCTCCGCAAAGACCTGTATTGGGTAGAATGCAGGCAAACTCTTCGCCACCATACCGAGCGACCAGGTCGTAGGGGCGCCTAACCGTTTCAGACAACGCTTGGGCAACAGATTTCAAGCAGCCATCTCCAGCCTGGTGCCCATATTGGTCGTTGTAGCGTTTGAAAAAGTCAACATCCACCATGATGAGCGACAGCGGCTTTTGCTCTCGAAAGCACTGGCGCCAATCCGCCAATATGTCCTCATCGAATTTGCGTCGATTAGCCACTCCAGTAAGGCCATCCATTAATGCCATGGAACGCAGCAGATCGTTCTGTAGTTTCAGGGTCAGGTGTGTTCGCACACGGGCTCTAACAATGATTGGATTGATGGGCTTGCTGATGAAGTCCACCGCGCCAAGTTCCAGGCCTAGTACCTCATCCGACTCCTGCTGCTGTGCGGTGATGAAGATGATGGGGATGTCCTGGGTCGCAGGGTCAGCCTTGAGTCGACGGCATACTTCATGCCCGTCCACGCCCTCCATAACCACGTCCAGCAGAATCAGATCGGGTAGTTGGGTCTGGCATACCGTGATCGCCTGCTCACCGCTGGTCGCCATGAACACATCACAGTCCTCACGAAACAACTCATGGAGTACCCGGATATTAATCGGTTGGTCGTCGACAATGAGGAGTTTGGGACGGTTATGGGGATGTGGTAACCAGGTTTGCATCGATTGTTCCATCAGGCAGATCTCAACAGTTCACGACCAATCGGCATCGCAGCGGAAAAGTCTAGCGACTGCACCATGACAACCAGTTCGTCGAACTGTGGGCGCAGGGATTGCGGCGTTTTTGACGCCAATGCGTCTGCCAGCTCTATGGCTTGAAGGTTGCCCGCTTCCAGCAACAGCAAAATCTCCTCAAGGGATTCTCGCCATTGCGTGAGCGCCATCAATTCGGAGTCAACACAGACCTTTGCGCTTGGGCTCTGACCAAAGTAGACATTCATCTGCTCAAGGCTTTGTTGCAGTAATCTGCTCAACTCATCAAACCATGTTGCGTCAGCAAAGATGCGCGCTACAGACCCTGCATCTGCGGATTGTAGTTTTTGCTCCAGATCGCCGGCCAGTAGCGACATCGTCTTGGCACCCATGGTGCCGCTGCTACCTTTAATGGAATGGAGCACGAAAGCTGCCCCCGATGCGTCTCGCCGCTGGATCTGATCGTGCAACCGGCCAAGCAGTTTTTCTAGCTCGGGGCCAAAGTTACGCAGCACGTTGCGGATCAAATCGAAGTCGCCACCAAAGCGACTAATGATCGATGCACGCGACTCGATCACGCCTTCTCCTGTATTGGTTTGGCCAGAGCCTGGAGATGCCTGGCGATCCTCAAGGCCCACTTGAAAAAGCAATGTTGCCACGAGTTGTTCCAGATCTATGGGCTTGCCGACATGCTCATTCATCCCCGCAGCAAGACAGGCCTCACGGTCGGTATTGGACGCATTCGCGGTCATCGCCACAATCGGCAGCGATGCAAAGCGTGGATTCGATCGAATGCGGCGGGTCGCCTCCAAGCCATCAATATCCGGCATCTGGATATCCATCAACACGACGTCGAAGGGCACACTCTCAGCCATCACCCTGCTCACCCCTTCCAGCCCACCTTCAGCAAGCGTCACTCGAGCGCCTTCCCCTGTCAGTAACTCATCGGCAACCTGTCGATTAAGCATGTTGTCTTCCACCACCAATAGCCGCAGCCCGGCCAGGCGCTGCGGCCTGTCAATAGCTGACTTGGACGGGAGTGACTGCGCAAGGCCTTTGCCGTTGAGTGCTCGCTGAACAGCGTCAACTAACTGCTTGGGAGTGACAGGCTTGGTGAGAAAGCCCACGAAGGGAGCGTCTCCCATCTCGCTTGCGTCGGCCAACACTTCACGGCCGTAAGCGGTAATCATAATGACCAGTGGAGGAGGTACGCCGTTGCCCTGCTGATGGATCAATTGCGCAGCGCTCAGCCCATCCATATCGGACATCCGCCAGTCCATCAGTACCACGTCGTAGGCTTCGCCTCTCGCTTGGGCGTTTTTCACCCATTCCACTGCTTGCGTGCCACCACTCACGTGGTCGGCCTCCCACCCTAATGCATGAACGGTTCGCAACAGCAATTCACCCGCCATGGCGTTGTCGTCGACTACCAGTATCCGTATGGACACATCGACTCCAGGGCTGTCAAAACTCAGCAGCGAATTCGGCGCTACATCCAGGGTGATATCGAACCAGAAGCGACTTCCCATACCCTGCTGGCTCTCCACCTGAAGTTCACCGCCCATCAAGCTGACCAACCGCTTACAGATCACCAAGCCCAGGCCGGTGCCACCAAAGCGGCGGGTGGTTGAAGCCTCGGCCTGAGTGAATCCTTCAAAAATGCGTTGAAGTTGCTCCGGGCTGATTCCGATACCGGTGTCAGAAACGGCGATGCGCAATCTCACAGAGTTTTTCGTGCGCACCAATTGCTCGACGCTGACCACGATCTGGCCTTCCAGGGTGAACTTGAGGGCGTTACCCGCCAGGTTGATCAGCACCTGTAGCAGCCGCAAGCTATCGCCTATCAGGTCGTTGGGTAGATTGGAGTCCAGGTCGAACATGACCTCGACTTCTTTCTGACCCTGGTTGCCCGCCAGCACAACGGAGAGGTCACGCATGAGCGATTCGAGTTCGAATGGGTGCACATCGAGTTGTAGCTTGCCGGCTTCAATCTTGGAGTAATCAAGGATGTCATTGAGCAAGCCCAGCAGTGATTTCGCAGCGGACTGTGCTTTTGTCACATAGTCGAGTTGACGACTATTCAGGTCAGTGTTCTGCACTAACTGCAACATGCCCAGCACGGCGTTCATCGGCGTGCGTATTTCGTGGCTCATGTTGGCCAAGAAGGCAGACTTGGCCGCACTCGCGGTATCGGCCTGTTCCTTGGCGTACAGCAGATGTGACTCCAACTCGCGCTGGGAGGTTATGTCCCGATTGATACCCGTCACACGCAAAGCCGCACCGCTCGGACTACGTTCGACCTGCGCGCCTGCCTGTATGAAGCGGATCTGGCCGTCCGGGCGAACGACACGGAAAATGGTGTCGTACACACCACTCCCCTCGACTGCGGCACTCAGCTTTTCAGCTGCTGCCACTGCATCGTCGGGGTGAATACGCGAATACCAATGCTGATAACCCAGACCATTATTGCGCAACGTCAGTGGCTGACCGTAGAACTCGAACATGCGATCATTCCACTGCAAGGCATTGTCCGCCAACGTCCAGGACCAGACGCCCAGTTCGGCTACTTCAGCAGCCATCAGCAACTGATCATGAATCGCCATCAGTTCGCTACGTTGTTTCTGTGTCGTCTCCAGGCTCGCAGCCAGCTCCCTCTCCGCCGCTTTACGTTCGGTGATGTCCACCGCGATGCCCAGGTAGCCGCTCAATTTCCCGTCGTCATCACGCATCGAGGTGACCACCAGCGTGACAGGAAACCGCGAGCCGTCCTTACGTATGTAAGTCCACTCCCGGGTTTCTGCACCTTCAAGCTCAGGTTTATGGGTAAACACACGGAAACCATCGATTGTCTGAGCGTACTCCTCACTCAGTTCAACGCTACGAGCAGCGAGTTCCTCTGGCACATGTATCGATTCAGGTGTGTGCTGCCCCAGCAACTCATCGGCGTGATAGCCCAACAAATGCTCGGCACCTTTGTTGAACACACGGATAACGCCTTCGAGATCCGTCGCAATGATCGAAACCTCAGTGGCCGAGCGCAGCACGCTGCCTAACAATAGGTTGAGACGCCGCAACTCGGAAGTTCGCTGCGCAACCTGCTCCTCTAGGTTTGAATTGAGTTCAAGAATTCGGGCCTCCGCTACTTTTTTCGCCGAGATATCCCTTAGCGTCTTGGAGACTCCAATGACGCGACCACCCTCTCCATAAATGGGTGAGATGCTGGTGGAGGTATCGATCAGCCGGCCATCCTTACGGCGGCGCTGGGTATCAAAGCCAGTGATACTCTCCCCGGTCCTTATGCGCGCAAGGATATGGGCTTCCTCAGCTACAAACTCCTCAGGAATAACCAGACTGACCAGCGTCTGGCCCACAGCCTCCTCGGCGGTATAGCCAAAAAGGTGCTCGGCACCTTTGTTCCAGTTGGTGACGATGCCATCGGGTGTTTGTCCAATAATGCCATCGGCCGAGCTTTCGACGATGGCTGCCAGCCTTGCCTGTTCGGCCAATATCTGCCGCCGGCGTTGACGACTGACACTCACGACACCCGCCAGAGTAGCCAGTAGAAGAGTGAGCAGACCACCCATCAACAGGACGACTGTTGGTGAAACCTGATGCAGGCGCTGGATGAACAACGGGTGCGCGCCGAGTTCGATTTGCCATCGCCTCCCGTACACCTCGCGCTCCAACTGATGGGTCATCAGCGTTTCACGGCTGGCCGAATCGTCGGTGCTTTCATAAAACAGCTTCTCTTGCCCTGGGACGGTGATATCCCTCAGCCGCAGATGCACCGCTTCATTTTCTATGCGCAGGCCCTGAAGTACCTGCTCTGTCTGCAACACGACATAGCTCCAGCCAAACGCTGCTGTCTCTCGGTCAACAGCGGTCGCCGGAGTCTCTCCGCCGCGAAAGATGGGCATCAACACCAGGAAAGACTGCTGCGGTTTCGCGGTGCTCTGCAGCAGAGTGATGGGGCCGGTAATCCGTGCCATCCCGCTTTGTATCGAGGATTGGGCAGCCTCTCGCCGCGCTGTTTCCGACGCTATGTCCAAGCCAATTGCAGCCTGGTTACCCTCAGCCGGTTCGACATACTGGACAACGTAACGCTCACCTGAATGGGGTGAGAATTGACGAATGGAGAAATCGGCTTTGCCATCGGCCCGAGCGTATTTGAGAAACTCGCGTTCATCGCGCTCCGATACTCGCCTGATAAAGCCCAAAGCACTTGCGCCGGGGAACTCGGCAGCAAGGTCGCGCGTTTGGTGATATTGGTCAAAAACGTCGCGACTGATGCCATGTTCACCCGCTGTCAGCACCGCTCCACGAGCGCCACGCAATCCGTATTGGTAAAGATCGAGGCGAGTTAAAACCAACTCTGCGGCTTCCTCGGTGGCCGCGGCGATCGCGTCTTGAGCCTGCTGCTCGTTGATGCGTTCGAGGATCCAGCCACCCAGGATGCTTACCCCTAACCCCACCACCAGAGTGATAGCTACTCCCCAGCTCAATGCAAAAAATTTATGTTTTCTCACCCGCATTGTCCCATTGCAGAAGACCTTCAAGCCTTCAATATTAAAGTTAGAACTCGTTGAAGTCTTTCGAAGTCCGCTTCAGACTCTCCATTATTCATAGCAGCCCCAAGGCGCATGACCACTTGTTCGCGGTTATCTGCATGGGAGGTAACTCATAGATCACGCCTATCAACTCACGCAGTGCTTGAGGGAGTCCCCAGGAGGCTTTCAACTTGATGGCAAAGGGGGCGGCGAAATCACGCAGGGCATGGGTGAGCACTTTTTCATCCCCCCTATGCCCCCGGCGCTCCCACTTCTGGATCTGATAAAGCACACAAAGCTCGCCTATTCGGTGCCGCAACGCAGCACTCTGTAGTGGCGTCGGATCCAGCTTGCATCGTCGAGCAGCAAAACAACCTGTTCAGCCAGGCCCTCGGCATCGTCCAGATAAGACTGCATGCAGGCCATCACCACCCCTTTGGTTTGGGTATTGGTCTGTCGCAGGGCCTGGCTCAACGCCAGATTCACACTGGTAAGCCCGCCCAATCGTTTAATAGCATCGATCAAACTGGTGCAGGGTTGGCCCACTCCGTGATAAGCCGCGCTGTTGGCTGCCCCAATCAGATGAGCGCACAGCGCCGGATCATGCTGCCAATCCTGGACCAATTCGCGAATATCCAGCTGCTCTCCCCCAAATCCACACTGGAGATTTTCCTTCACCTGAGCGAGTAACGGCAGGTCCAGTTCATGGGTGGATAATCCGCTGAGATAGTCGATCAGGTTTTCATCAATAACGTATAAACACCTTCGCGAACCATTGCTATGATTTCTGAGGACTTCAGCGCGTTCCGACCGCGATCAGCTCACCCAATGGCCAAGCAGGCCCGCGAGGCGATGGCGTCAGAAATGCTGTCGGTAGTGGCTGACCGCGGTTACTTCGAAAGCGAGGAAATCCTGGCCGGTCACGACGCTAATATCACCGCCTATGTGCCCAAGCCAATGACCTTAGCCGCCAAGCCGTCGGGCGTTTCAACAATGATGCCTTCATCTACGACGCTTCAAAAAATGAATACATTTGTCCGGCTGGCGAGGCATTGATTTGGCTTTTCTCCAGCGTCTTTTTGACGGCAATGTCGATATTCACAATAAATCAAATCCGCGTTATGGAATTGAGAAGGGGTTGCTGGCGTTCTTCGAGAACTCGTTCGCGCAACGTATCAAGAAACAGTTTGAGCACCGGCGAGTCATCGTCTGCGCGGTAAGTGGCGTACAACGGCACTTCCGGTAACGCTGGGGTCAGGCGGCGGAACACCAGCCCGGCTGGCGCCAGCTGTTCGATGGATGCTGGCAATAACGCCACACCGAAACCGGCTTGCACCAGGCTGAGCAAGGTTTGAACCTCGATCACCTGTTGGCGGATTTGTGGGGTAAAACCGGCCTTGATGCAGCACTGATAGAGAAAATCAGCAAATCGCGACTGCTTGAGTTCCAGCGCCACAAAAGGCTCCTGTGCCAAGTCCGCCGGCGCCAGGCTTTCGCATCGAGCCAAAGGATGATCGACAGGCATGACCACGCGAATCGGCTCGTAGATCAGCAGTTCATTGCGCAACTGCGGATCGTCATAGCCGACCCGGAACACACAGGCATCGATGCGTTTCTCCTTCAACGCCATGACCTGTGCCGCCGGCGTCATTTCATGCAGCCGCCAGGACACCTGAGGATAGCGCTCGCGGAAGAGGTGTAAGGCCCGCGGCAGCACGCCAACCATCACCGAACTGATCATGCCGATTTCCAGCTCGCCCAACTGACCACGACCGGTCTGACGAGTCAGGTCCAGCGCGCGGTTCAGTTGTTCGAACACTAGCGGCGCCTGTTCCTTGAGCATCTGTCCGGCCGCCGTCAGCTCGACCCGGTGATGACTGCGCTCGAACAGCGGTGTACCTAGTTCCTCTTCCAGCAGACGAATCTGCTGGCTCAGCGGCGGTTGGCAAATGTGCAAACGCGTGGCAGCCCGGCCAAAGTGCAGCTCTTCAGCAAGGGCCATGAAATACCGCAGCAATCGCAAGTCCATGACGGCTATCCCAGGGTCAGTGGCGTCGAGCGCTGGCGCACACCGGTCAAGCTGAACAGCGCATTGGCGATGGCCGGGACCACCGACGTGCTGCCCAGTTCACCGACACCTCCAGGTTTGCTCGGCTCGCCGTCCAGTACCAGAATATCTATCGCCGGCATGTCCGACATGCGGGGCACCCGGTAATCATGGAAGTTGCTCTGCACCACCCTGCCCTGTTTGATGTCCATGCGGTCGAACAGCGCGTGACCGAGGCCCCACATCAAGCCGCCATAGATCTGCTCTTCGACACCACCCGGCGATACCGCCAGGCCGCAATCGACCACGCAGGTGAGCTTATCGACCTTGATCACACCGTCTTTTTTCGAAAGTCTGGCGACCACCGCGATGAAGCTGGTGTAACCCTGATTGGTGGCGATTCCCAAGGCTGTCCCATCCGGCAATGGCTGACCCCAACCGGCACGTTCGGCGGCGTTCTTCAGCACCGCGACGTGCCGGGGCCGTTCGTGCATATGGACCAGGCGAAAGGCCAACGGATCCTGTCCCGAGCTGTGGGCCAGTTCGTCCATGAAACTTTCGACGGCAAACACATTGGGAATGAAACTCACGGAGCGATACCAACCGCTGGGCACGTTGCTTTCGTGCTTGACCCAGACCAGGTCCAGATTCGAAGGACGATAAGCAAAGTCCCACGCGGTGATGGCTTCGGTCGTGCTGTAGTCCATGTGGTCGGGGCGTTCGAAATAGCCTGGTTCCCACTGTTCCGGTGAAGCCGGTGAGACCGCGTCAAGTTTCAACGCCGTGAGTTTGCCCTGAGCATCCAGCGCACCTTTGACTCTATGCAGAGTCGCCGGGTGCATGAACAGCGAACGCATTTCGTCTTCACGGCTGTTCATCAACTTGACTGGCACCTTGGCCTCCTGCGCCAGGTAGGCCACTTCGAACAACCAGTACTTGGCCTCCCGCGCCCCGAAGCTGCCGCCGGACACCAACTCATTGATGGTGACCTTATCCTTGGCGATCTTGCACACCTTTTGCGCAGCTTCCAGCGCCGAGGATGGCACCTGAACACCGCCCCAGTAGGTGATGGCGTTATTCTTCACCTCGGCGGTGATACAGATCGGTTCCAGCGGGTTCTGCACCTTGTACGGCATGAGGTAATCGGCTTCGAGCAGCTTCGCGGCTTTCGGCCACTGAGCGCTCACGTCACCTGCAACCATGGCGGACACCCGTTGCGCATTTTTGTCGTGGATGGCCGCCGCTTGCGCCGTCGCCAGTTGATCGCTGTCAAAATCGGCCAGGGGTGAATCGCTCCATTGCACCTTGAGCAACGCACGACCTTGTTGGGCGGCCCAGTAATTGTCCGCGAGCACTGCGACGCCTTCCTGATTGCCGCCCAGCACATCAGGCCGGCCGGGAATCGTGATCACCTTACGCACGCCCGGTACTTGCAACGCCGTACTGGAATCCACCGAGACAACCTGGGCGCCGACAACTGGCGTGCGCTGAATCACCGCCACCATCATCTCTGGCAACTCCACGTCGATGCTGTACTTGAAGCGCCCGCACACCTTGGCCGCCGCATCGCGCTTGTGCCGCAGTTTGCCAATGTATTTGAACTGCGCGGGGTCCTTCAGAGTGACCTTGGCCGGTGCTGGCAATTTCGCAGCAACACTCACCAGCTCACCGTACCCCAGGCTGCGTTTGCTGGCGGAATGCACCACCCGGCCCTCTTCGGTTGTGCAACTGTCGGGACTGACTTTCCATTGCTTGGCCGCCGCAGTGATCAGCAGTGCGCGCGCCGTGGCACCGGCCATCCGCAGGCGATCGTATTCCAGCGAAACACTGGTGCTACCACCCGTGGAGAAGACTTTCCATATAGGGTGAATGTAGGTTTCAAAGAACGGATTTTCCGGCGAGATCACCTGCACGGTCATCGGGTTGACATCCAGCTCCTCAGCCACACAAGCAGCCAATGCAGTCTGGGTGCCGGTGCCGGAATCGTGCTTGTGCACCACCAGTTTCACCGTGCCGTCGGGCAGCACGCGAACCCAGGCGTTGGGCTCGAATTCAGCCGCAGGTGCAGGCACTTTTGGATCCGTCGCCGCTAAGCCCGTGGGCAGATAAAACGCAATCGCCAGACCGGACGCGACGGTGGCGGCTTGCTTGAGAAAAATGCGGCGCGGCAGTTCGACCTGAGTGTCGTCGATAAAAGACATCACGCCTCCTTCGGCGCAGCAGCCGCGCGCTTGATGGCTTTGTTGATTCGCCCGTAAGTGCCGCAGCGGCACAGGTTGCCGGACATGGCGTTACGGATCGAGTCATCGGTGACCGTCGCACCGGTGTTGAGCAGCGCGGCGGCGGACATGATCTGACCGGATTGACAGTAACCGCATTGCGGGACATCTTCGGCAACCCAGGCCAATTGCAGCGGATGCTGTTCGGTGGGCGACAAGCCTTCGATGGTGGTGATGCTGTGCCCCGCCACGGCGGCGACCGGCAGTTGGCAGGAACGTACTGCGACACCGTCCAGGTGCACGGTACAGGCACCGCACAGGCCCATGCCGCAACCGAACTTGGTGCCGGTGAGTTTCAAGTGATCACGCAACACCCATAACAAGGGCATGGAGGGCGATGTCTCTACCAGCTCGTGTCGTTCGCCGTTTACCGTGAATTCGATCATTGTCAGGCTCCAAGAGAGCGGCCCGTCTTTGTGCAGGCCTGGTCGCCGATTATTGGGAGTCTGTGGAAAATCGGGCCAGCGACGATTTCTGCCATCCTGTGTAAGTAGGACTAACAGCATGTACAAGCGATACCCGTCGGTGCAGTCCATGAGTGCTTTCATCCAGGCGGCCCGCAGCGGCAGTTTCTCCAGCGCGGCGCGCAAACTCGACCTCACCCACAGCGCCATCAGCCAGCAGATCCGTGCCCTCGAAGACTTCATCGGCCAGCCGCTGTTCGTGCGTGAAGGGGGTGGCAGCAACCTGACCGATGCCGGGCAATTGTTCGCCAGCGTGCTGTCCGACGGGCTGGCGCAGATCGACCGGGCGCTGTCCTCGGTGAAAAACCGCAGCGTCGCGCAGCGGCTGACCCTTGATGTCGACAGTGAATTGGCCCAAAGCTGGCTCAATCCACGGCTACCGGAACTGCTCGATTTATTGCCTGACCATCAAGTGGTATTGCTGTCCATGCCGCGTTCGGATCGCAGTTCGTTTGAGCGGGTGGATTTGGCGTTGCGCTACGGGTATGGCGATTGGGAAGACTGTGAGATGACACAGATTTGTGGGGATCGCGTCAGGGCCGTGGCGTCGCCTGCGTTGCTGGAGCGCCATGGATTACAGGTGCCAATTACGCCGGCGCAAGTGCTGGCGTTGCCGCTGTTGGGGTACACGCGGCGCTCGTGGATTCCATGGCTGGATGCCGCGGGAATGGCGCCGACGGAGCCGGCAGCACGGGTGGTGTTCGACAATGCGGCGAACCTGATTGCCGCCGCCGAGGCCGGGGTGGGTGCAGGGCTGGTGCGCGGCTTGCTGGCGGCGGATGCGCTGCGCGCTGGACGTTTGGTGGCGCTGAATGCGGCGCAGGTTCCGGCGCATTACAACCTCTACGCCGTGTGGCCGCCGGGGCAGGCCGAGCGGGTGGCGCCGGTGGTTGAGGTGATCCGCCAGTTGGCTCGGCAAACACAGGACTGACGCCATCGCGAGCAGGCTCCCACAGGTGATTTTCGTCGTACACAAAACCACTGTGGGAGCGAGCCTGCTCGCGATGAGGCCGGCAAATCCACTGGTCCAACCGGCCCATATCGAACACGTATCAACACCCCGCCCAATTAATATTGTACGAACCTCACCCCCCCTTCCAATACTTCCCCCAAGCAGCCAGCGTCCCGAGCCGGATGCGACCAGGCGAGGGAATGCGCGAGTCTTTGCGCATAGAAATGGCCGATTGCCCGGGATGCGACTGCTGCGAACCGCAAGGTTCCCTTCCCCGCTATCAGGAGATCGACTTCAATGATCATCGATATCAGTTGCTATCCCACCGACCTGGTGGACCTCGCCTGGAGGCATGACGGTGACCCGTTCACCGGCGAGCGTCTGCTGGAGATGATGGATGGCCCGTACATGGTCAACGGCAAACCTCGCCGCATCGACAAAGCCTTCATCCAGCCACCACAAGGCAACACCATTTACACCTGGACCGACGGCGACCTCACCGGACGCGAGTCCATCGATGCCTACATGGCTTACACGCTGAAGATGGTCCAGACCTACCCGGATCGGTTCATTGGCTGCTTCGTCTACAACCCGCGCTGCGGCGTGGAAAACGGTGTCGAGGCGATTGAGCGCTACGTCAAGGAACACGGCTTCAAGATGGTCCAGATGCAGGCCAACATGCACGCCTATCGCCCGGACCGTGCGCTGGACTGGGTCCGTCCGGCCTTCGAGAAATGCGCCGAGCTGGGCATCCCGGTCAAACTGCACACCGGCGACGGGCCGTACAGCATCCCGTCGGAATGGGTGCCGATGATCAAGGAGTTCCCCAACGTCGATTTCATCATGGCGCACTTCGGGGTGCAGACCGGCGGCGTCTACGTGTTCGAACCGATGCAATGGGCGATGGAACTGCCCAACGTCTACTGCGAATCGGGCTGGTGCCTGCAATCGCGGATCGTCGAGTTCGCCAAGGTCCTGCCAACCCACAAGATCCTCTTCGGCACCGACACCCCGCCGAACGAGCCGGGCATGTGGTTGCGGTTGCTGGAAGTGCTCTGTCATGAGCCGCCGCAGGGTCTGAACCTCGACGAGGACACTCTGGAGGAATACTTGGGCAACAACACCGCGCGGATGATCGGCCTCGAGCCAACCCCGCCGCCGCGTTCCGTGTCCGAAGCCGAGGCGCAACTCAAGCGCCCAGTCACCACCCAATTGGCCAGGAGCTGAACCGATGATTATCGACACCCATCTGCACCCTACCAACCTGGTCGACGAGGCCTGGCGCCACACCGGCGAACCGTTCACTGGTGAGCGCATGCTCAAGCTGATGGACGGCCCGTACATGATCAACGGCAAACCGCGCCGCATCGACATGGGCTTCATCCAGCCGCCACCGGGCAACACCGGTTATCGCGACGGCAACCGGCGGGGCCGCGAAGGCGTGCGCGACTACATGTCGTACATCGCCGAGCTGTGCATGAAGTACCCGGATCGGTTCATTGGCAACTTCAACTTCAACCCGCGCTGGGGACCGGAAAACGGTGCGGCAGAGCTGGAGTTTCATATCAAGGAATACGGTTTCAAGATGCTCAAGCTGCACGCCAACATGCACGGCTATCGTCCCGACCGGGCACTGGACTGGCTGCGGCCGGCGATGAAAGTCTGCGCCAAGTACAACATCGTGGTGCTGATCCACACGGGTGACGGTCCGTACACCATCCCGACCATGTTCTACCCGATCATCCGCGAATTCCCGATGGTCAACTTCATCATCGGTCACTTCGGCATCCAGACCGGCGGCAACTACTCGTTCGAAGCGTTCTGGATGGCCATGGACACGCCGAACGTTTATTGCGAATCCGGCTGGTGCTTCCAGTCGCGGATCGTCGAGTTTGCCAAGGAGCTGCCGCGCAACAAGATCGTCTTCGGCACCGACTCGCCACCGAACGAACCGGGCATGTGGCTGCGGGAACTGGAAGTGCTGTGTTCGCCGGCACCGCAGGGCTTGGGCATCGATGAGGATCACCTTGAGGACTACCTGGGCAACAACATCGCCCGGTTGTGCGGCATCGAGCCGACACCGCCACCCAAGGACCTGATCGAAGCGGACATTCGTCTGACCACGACTTACCTGTAACAACCGAAGCTTTTCAGGCGTACAGAAGAACCGGCGTTCGATCGACCGGCAGGCCAACGGCTTGTCGATCGAGCGTCGCCCTCAGCCCTGCGCGCCTGCTTTTTACGAGGTGAAACCATGACCCTCTCTACGCTCGGCGACACCCAGGACTTCCACGATTTCATCGACGCCTATCGCCGGCAATACCCGGACGATGTGCTGACCGTTCACCAATCGCTTTCGGCAGACCAGGACGTCACCGCCCTGGTCGATGCCTTGGCCACCCAAGGCCGCGACCCGCTGCTGATCTGCGAAAAAGTCGGCAACCTCGGTGTGCCGGTGGCGACCAACCTGTTCGCCTCCCGAACCCGCATCGCACGGATCTTCGGTGTCACTCCGGCGCAGCTGCACGAAACCTTCCAGGCCCGCGCCAATCATCCAATCGCGCCCCGCTACGTCGAAACCGGTCCGGTACTGGACGAGATCTTCGAAGGCGAAGCCGTGGACCTGGCACTGTTGCCGATGCTCAAGCACTTCGACAGTGACCGTGGCCCGTACATTACCAACGCGATCATCATCGCCGAAGACCCGGTCACCGGAATTGCCAACATGAGCTATCACCGCTCGATGCGCCATGCCCGGCAGACCCTCGCCACCAGCCTGCATTCGCGCGGCCACCTGTGGCGCATGCTGCAAACCGCACGCGAACGCGGCGAAGAATTGCACGTGGCGATGGTGGTCGGCGCACACCCGCTGTTTATGCTTGCCGCAGCAGCGCGTTTGCCGTTCGGCAGCGATGAACGCGAAGTGGCCGGTGGCCTGTTCGGCGCACCGTTGGAGCTGGTCAAAACACCGCGCTATGGCATCGGCGTACCGGCCTATGCCGAGTTCGTCCTGGAAGGCGCCATCGACCCGGCGGCCTATGCCGAGGAAGGTCCGTTCGGCGAGTTCAGCGGTTACTCCTCGGACCGTTCGACCAATAATGTGCTGCGGGTCGACACCCTGATGCGTCGCAAGGACGCCTGGCTGGTGGACGTGGTCGGCGGGCGTTACGCCGAACACCTAACCCTGGCGCGGCTGCCCCGGGAAGCGGAGATGAGCGAGAAACTCAAGGCACGATTTCCCGCCGTCACCGCCGTGCACTACCCCAACTCCGGCACGCACTTTCATTGCTACGTGGCGCTGGATCAAAGCCGCGACGGCGAGGCGCGGCAGATCATGCTGGCCTTGCTCGGTTGGGATCCGTACCTGAAAACCGTGATCGCGGTGGACAGCGACATAGACATCACCGATGACAGCCAGGTGCTGTGGGCGTTGGCCACCCACTTTCAGCCGCATCAGGATATTTTCGTTATTGACGGTTTGCCCGGCAGTCCGCTGGACCCGTCGTCCTCGGTCAACGGCACCACGTCGCGCATGGGTCTCGATGCCACACGCGGTTCGGGGTTCGACGGGATCAAGGCGCAACTGGATCAGGATGTGGTCGAGCGCGCACGCAACCTGCTGAAGAGCTATCAGTCATGAACCGCCAGCGCATGGTGGTCGGCATCAGCGGCGCGTCGGGGTTCATCTACGGCGTGCGCCTGCTGGAATTGCTCGCCGAGTTGAACATCGAAAGCCACCTGATCATCAGCCGTGCCGCGCTGCTGACCATGGCCCATGAAACCGACTACAAACTGGCGCAAGTCACGGCGCTGGCCAGCCACTACCACCGCGCCGACGACGTGGCCGCCGGGATTGCCAGCGGTTCGTTCCGCTGCCTCGGCATGGTGGTTGCGCCCTGCTCCATGCGGACCCTTGCGGAGATCGCCACCGGGTCTTCCTCGGGCCTGATCGGCCGCGCCGCCGACGTGACCCTCAAGGAACGTCGCACCCTGGTGCTGATAGCCCGGGAAACCCCGCTGACCCTGGCTCACCTGCGCAACATGACGGCCGTCACCGAGATGGGCGGCATCATCGCCCCGCCGGTTCCGGCCTTCTACGCCCGCCCACAAAACCTTTCGCAACTGGTCGATCACAGCCTTGGCCGTGTCCTCGACCTGTTCGGCCTCGACGCCGGGACCGCGTTGCGCTGGGGCGAACCCGGCACATCGGCCATCGGCCATTTCGCAACAACGAAGGAGCTCGCATGAACAGCCCATTCAACGCCCCGACCCCAAACCGCAAGATCCCGGTGACCATCCTTACCGGTTTCCTCGGCGCCGGCAAAACAACCCTGCTGAACTACATCCTCAGGGAAAACCACGGCCGCAAGATTGCCGTGATCGAAAACGAGTTCGGCGAAGTCGGCATCGACGGCGACCTGGTGCTCAGCTCCGAGACCGAAGAAATCTACGAGATGGTCAACGGCTGCGTGTGCTGCACCGCCGAGGTTCGAGAGGACCTGGTGCGCATCGTCCGCGAACTGGTGGCGCGCCCGGTGCGGCTGGATCACATCTTGATCGAGACCAGTGGTTTGGCCGATCCGTACCCGGTGGCGCAGAGCTTCTTTATCAACGACCCGATTGCAGATGAAGTCGAACTGGACGCCATCGTAACCATGGTCGACGCCAAGCACATCGTCCAGCATCTGGAGGATTTGCAGCTGGATGGCGTGGACAACCAGGCGGTAGATCAGATCGTCTGCGCGGACCGCATTGTGATCAATAAGGTCGATCTGGTGAGCGAGGACGACGTGGCAGCGCTGCGCGGCAAGATTCGTGGATTAAACGCCACGGCGGACCTGGTGACCTCCAGCTACGCCGAGATCGATCTGTCGAAGATTCTCGGCATCGGTGCGTTCGAGTCAACGCAAAAGCTGATGGAAATCGGCTCCGAGCACGACCACCACGCCGACGAGCACCACCATGATTTGGATCATGACCACGATGCGAGCGTGTCGTCAGTCGGCATCGCCGTGGACGGCGCCGTGAATCTGCTCGCCTTCCACCAGTGGATCAGCGAGTTGCGCGATGAGCAGGCCGACAACCTCTACCGAATGAAAGGCGTGCTGGCCGTCGCGGATCAGGATCAGCGTTACGTGCTGCAGGGCGTTCATAGCCTGGTCGAGTTCCGTGCCTCCACCTCATGGGGCACGGAACCACGCTCCAGCAAGATTGTGTTCATCGGCCGCGACCTGGACCGCGCGGCGTTGAACCAAGGCTTTGCCGCCTGCCTGGCAGGCTGAAAAAACGGCATCGGAGCCGGTGGATGGCGGCTCCGGGCACACAGAACGAATACCCCTCTCTACAGCATAAAAACAGCAAGAGGTGATTCTCCATGTCGTCAGCCACTACCCCTTCCACCGTCCACCCGGTCGACCAGATTCTGCCGGTCCGCCAAATGCTCACCCTTGGCCTGCAACACATGGCCGTCTCGTACATCGGCGCCATCGCTGTGCCGTTGATTGTCGCCAGCGCCCTGAAAATGTCCCAGGCCGACACCGTGGTGCTGATCAGCACCACGCTGTTCTGCTCCGGCATCGCCACGCTTTTACAAACCGTCGGCTTCTGGAAATTCGGCGTGCGTTTGCCGATCTTGCAGGGCGTGGCGTTCAGCAGCGTCGGCCCGGTCATCGCCATCGGTACCAACCCGGAGGTGGGGTTCGCCGGGGTCTGCGGGGCGGTGATCGGCGCGGGAATCTTTACGATGCTCGTCGCGCCGTTCGTGGGCCGATTGCGTCGGTACTTTCCGCCGGTGGTCACCGGTTGCATTGTCACGGTGATCGGTTTGCAGCTGTTCCCGATTGCCTATGAGTGGATCGGTGGCGGTCGCAACGCCAGTGATTTCGGGGCGCCGGCGTACCTTGCCGTCGCCGCCGTGGTGCTCTCGACCATTTTGTTGGTCAACCGCTATGGTGGGCCGATGATGCGCAACATGGCGGTGCTGATCGGGATGCTGGTGGGTGCGGGACTGGCTTACGGCCTGGGCATGGGCAGTTTTCACAGCGTGCAGGAAGCGCCCTGGCTCACCGTGCCCTACCCGTTCTACTTCGGCCTGCCGACCTTTAGCCTGATCCCGATTGCGACCATCGTGGTGGTGATGATCGTGCAGATGGTCGAGTCCATGGGGCTGTTCGTGGCCATCGGCGACATCGTCGACAAACCGGTAGAAGAAAAACAAGTGATCAACGGCCTGCGCGCCAATGGCCTGGCGAGCACCATCGCCGGGATGTTCGCAGCGTTTCCGTTCATTGCCTTCATGGAGAACG
This sequence comes from Pseudomonas sp. MDT1-85, assembly GCF_054898065.1. NCBI lineage: Bacteria > Pseudomonadati > Pseudomonadota > Gammaproteobacteria > Pseudomonadales > Pseudomonadaceae > Pseudomonas > Pseudomonas sp. MDT1-85. The sequence continues at coordinate 279,999 of NZ_CM142715.1, forward strand.
TCGGGCTGGTGATTCTGACCGGCGTGCGCAGTCGCTGGGTAGTGGCGATCAGCGGTTTGCTGATGTGTACCGTGGCGCTGGTGCCAAAGGCCGGGGCGATCATTGCGTCAATGCCGACCGCCGCCCTCGGGGGTGCCGGGATTGCCATGTTCGGGGTGGTCGCCGCAGCGGGCATTCAGACCCTGGCCAAAGTCGACTACGAGCGCAACCGCTTCAACGTGTTGATCGTCGGTTTCACCATCGCCGCCGCCTTGGTGCCGGTGCTGGCGCCTGCCCTGTTCAAGCAAATGCCCGACTGGTCCCAGCCGTTCCTGCACAGCAGCGTGGTGATTGCCTGCCTGGTGTCGGTGCTGCTCAACGCGGCGCTCAACGGCGTCAGCGTTCCCGACAGCGCAGCCACCAAGCCTGCGCCCCACAGCCTCTGACTGGAGAAGCACATGACTCAACTTCAAAACATCCTGATCAAAAACCCGCTGGCGGTGATGACCGGCCTGCGTGGCCCGCGAGCCCGGGCCGGTGCTGTAGACATTCGAGTGGTGAACGGGCGCATTGCCGAAATGGCTGCGGGCCTGGTTGCGCAACCCGGCGAACGAGTGATCGATGCCCGCAACTCGGTGGTCTACCCAGGCTGGATCAACACGCACCATCACCTGTTTCAGAACCTGCTCAAAGCCGTGCCCGAAGGTTTGAATCAAGACCTACAAGGCTGGCTGGCCAGCGTGCCCTACCCGCGCCTCAACCGTTTTACCCCACAACTGGCGCAGATCGCCGCGCGACTAGGCATGGCCGAGTTGCTGTTGTCGGGGGTGACGACCTGCGCCGATCACCATTACCTCTATCACGCCAACGGCACAACCGAGACCGGTGACCTGCTGTTCGACACGGCTGACACGTTCGGGATGCGTTTTGTGCTGTGCCGGGGCGGCGCGCTGGAGTCCGCCAGCGCTCATCCGGGGTTCTCGAAAACGGCGCTGCAACCGGAGACGCTGGAGCAGATGGTCGGTGACATCGAACGGCTCAAATCGCGGTACCACCAGGACACGCCGGACGCGATGCGTCGTGTGGTGGTGGCGCCGACCACGCCGACGTTTTCGCTGCCGCCCACCTTGCTGCGTGAGCTTGCGCACACCGCTCGCGGCCTTGGATTGCGCTTGCACACGCACCTCTCGGAGACGCAGAACTACGTCAACTTTTGTCGCGAGAAATACAACTGCCTGCCGGTGGAATTCGTCGCCGAACACGAATGGCTCGGCCCCGACGTCTGGTTCGCTCACGCGGTGCATTTGCAGCCGGGGGAAATCCGCATGCTCGCGCAAACCGGCACCGGCATTTCTCATTGCCCGGTGAGCAACGCACGGCTGGGCAGCGGCGTCGCGCCGGTACCACAAATGTATGAGGCCGGGGTGCCGATATCGCTTGGGGTGGATGGCGTGGCATCGAACGAATCCGGAAGTATGGTCGGTGAGGCGCACACGGCGTGGTTGATTCATCGCGCCGAACAAGGGGCTTCGGCGACCACGGCCGAAGAGGTGATTCATTGGGGCACGGCGGGCGGCGCGCAGGTGTTGGGCCTGGGCGCGGTCGGAACGCTGGAAGTTGGCCAGGCTGCGGATCTGGTGATCTATGGCCTCGATCATCCACGGTTCTTCGGCTTCCACGATATCGCGCTGGCGCCGGTGGTCGCGGGTGAGCCGATTGCCGTGCGGTACAGCATGGTCGGGGGGCGGCTGGTGGTCGACGACGGCGTGATTCCGGGGCTGGATCTGGAGCGCATGCGTGCTGAAGCGTGGGAGGGGGTGGAGCAGTTGATGCATGTCGTCGACTGATCCAACCGCTAACACAACCCCTTGTTGGAGCTGGTTTGCCGGTTCCAACAGGTTGCGCACCGACTTTCGGGAGAACACACCATGTCCGGCCTCAACGACCTCCTCCAAGCCATTGAAACCTGCGCCCGGCAAGGCGAAGAAACCGTCCTCGCCACCGTGGTCAAGGTCGAAGGCTCGGCCTACCGGCGCCCCGGCGCACGCATGCTCATTCCCCTCCACGGCCGAACCATCGGCACCGTCAGCGGCGGATGCCTGGAACAGGACCTGGCCAAAAAGGCCTGGTGGCTGACCGATTCCGGCGAGCCGGTGGTGCGCCGCTACAGCACCGGCGCCACCGAAGATGAAGACGACGACCAAAGCGCCCTGACCTTCGGCCTCGGCTGCAACGGCACGGTTTTCGTCATGCTCGAACGCCTGCGCGCGAAGACCCCGTCATTGGCCATCGAACTGTTGCGACAGGTGCGTGACAGTCTCCAGCCCGCGGCCATGGCGACCATCATTGCCACGTCTCGCCACACGTCGGTGCGGGTCGGTGATCGGGTGGTGTCGCACGCAAGCCCCGCGCTGCGCAATCGCGCACTCGACAGCAGCATCCGCAAAGACCTGCGCAAAACACTCACCGAGAAAAAATCCTCTCTGCGGCTCTACACCGATGCCCGTGGAGAAGTCGAAGTGTTCTTCGAATACGTGGCTCCGCCCCCGCGTCTGGTGATCTTCGGCGCTGGCCACGACGCCCAGCCACTGGTGCGCATGAGCAAACTGCTGGGTTGGCACGTCAGCGTGATCGACAGCCGCAGCCACTTTGCCCGCCCTGAACGCTTTCCGCAGGCCGATGCGGTCATCGTCGCGAACCTCGACGCCTCCATCGTCCTCGGACCGTTGATCGAGGGGGCCGCGGTGGCCGTCATGACGCACAGCTACCGCCAGGACCGACACTGGCTCGGCCAATTGCTGCAAGGCGCACCGGCTTACATCGGCCAACTCGGCCCCCGCGAGCGGACCGAGCGCTTGTTGACCGACATTCGCCAACATAATCCTGTCCTGAATGCATTGCTACAGCTGCACTACCCAATGGGCCTGGACCTTGGCGGCGATGCGCCCGAAAGCGTCGCGCTCTCGATTCTGGCGGAGATGACGGCGGCGTTGAATCTGCGTAACGGCGGGATGCTCAAGCATCGGAGCAAACCGATTCATTACGTGGATTTGCTGGTGTGTGAAAAGTTGGAGGCAGCGGCAGCAGTCGATTGAGCTGGTTTCAAACGACGACAGTTTCTCGGCACCTATAAAAAAGTCCCTCAAGCCGAAGTGGACGACTACTCAAGGAAATGGAAGAGGCAGAACCGCACGTTTCTCGTTCGGCAGACCTTTGCCATCAGTACTCTGTTATTGACGACGGCCACTTCATTGCAAGCTGCCGACTGGAGCGATAACTCAATCAGTTACTGGTATGGCACCCACTTCGCCGAGCCGGGCATCGATGGCCCGATCGCCAAGCACATCGTTGAGTTCACTCACGTTGACGGATACAAATACGGCAGCAACTTCCTCGACGTGCAGGTGTTGTTTTCCGATAAAGACGATCCAGCCGACGGCGGCGACAACGGTGCTACCGAGGTGTATGCGATATATCGCGGTCGAAAGTCATCATTTCTGTGAACCTACATCCGGCAGGACCGCTAAAACGAAAAAAGGCCAACGCTTAGCGTTGGCCTTTTTTATTGATCGGCGAAACGTCGTCATGCGCTAGCGGTGGCCACGCTCTCAAGCCGATACCCATACCCGTAAATCGTCAGCAGTTGCCAACCGCGATCAGCCGTCAGGCCCAACTTGTTACGCAGGCGATAAATATGAGTGTCCAGCGGGCGGGAGGAGACTATTTCTTCATAGGTCCAAAAGCGCTCATACAAGTATTCACGGGACAAAGGTCGGCCCAGATTGGCGAACAGGCAACGGGCGAGACGGTATTCCCGTTCGGTCAGGCTGATAGGGGTGGAGGCGCGGGTGACGGTGAGTTCGGCGTCGTCGAATTCGAGGTCATTGAAGGTCAGTATTTCGGTGGCTGCCGCGCGTTGCAGTCCATGCCGACGAAGCACCGCGCTAACCCGAGCCATCAACTCGTTGGGACGAAACGGTTTGCTCACGTAATCGTCGGCCCCGGCGTTCAAGGCCTGGACGATATCGCTTTCGGTATCGCGACTGGTGAGCATGATCGCGGCCGGTGGTACGTCCATGTGTTCACGGGTCCAGCGTAACAACGCCAGGCCGCTGATATCGGGCAGTTGCCAATCGAGAATCAGCAGGTCGAAAGTCTCCCGCCGAAGTTGCCGTAGTAAGTCCTCTCCCCGCTCGAAGCAATGCAGCGTCCACGCCTGCTCTCCCGTGACGGGGATCTGTCGCAGTGTCTGTTCCACCCGGCGGAGCTCGGCAGGTTCGTCATCCAGTATTGCGACACGCATGCCGAGTGTTTCCTTCATCTCGTAAGTGCAAAGTAAAAATTCCTACGGGAGTTTAGGCTGATTGATTGAATCTGAACAATTGTGGCGAATTGCTGCGAAGTACCCAAATATCGCTACGCTGATGTCGCTTCGCCGACCGGATGTTTTAGCCTTCGACCAATTCTGAACAAATATTGAGAAACTGCTCGCAAGGTTACTTATGCCGGTAAATTCGTTGTCGCTGAGCGGCACAGGGGCATTGGGATGTGCGCCGACGCAGGGAGCGTCAAGCCAACCTGGCAAGACCGTCGATCGCCGGTTTTCGGCGGTCTCCAGTTCAGGGGAAACACACGGAGTGCCTGCTCGGCTCCGACACAGGGATGTGTCATCTCATATCCTTTGCTCCCATGGCTATCTGCCAGAGCGTCCGGTCAGGTATCGTGCGTTAAGCGCGTGCGTTCCCGGCATGATTTCTACAAGAGCATAAAAAGCAATCCATGAACCCCATGACCTTATTGCTCCCACGCCGTTCTGGTGTCTGTCTTTTACTGGTTGCCGGCCTGATGGGATTGTTCACCCAGAGTGCATCAGCAGCTGTAGCTTCGGCAAAACGCCTGCCTTATATCGATGAAAACCAACAATGCCGTGCTCAACCGCTGCCGGCGACTGTCGAGCATCTGACCGGCGAAGCCTGGAAGCTGGACGCCAAAGGCAAGCAGACGCCGCTGCAGGAAGGTATGTCGATCGACGAGCAGGAAGGCGTCAAAACCTCGCCCTCGGCGTTTGTCAGCCTGTCCCTGGGTGATGGCTCGCGGGTGGTGCTGCCTTCCAGTTCCCATATCACCTTGCACCTCAATGAAGAACAATCGATCCCACAGGTGATTCTCGAGCAAGGCCAGGTTGAGTCGTATGTGATCAAACGTGCCAGCGACCATGATCGCTTTCAGATCGTCACGCCGGTCGGTGTACTGGGCGTACGGGGCACGCATTTCCGGGTGCGCAATGATGACGATGGCCAGGCACTACTGGAGGTTCTGAACGGGCAAGTGGCGGTTAATCGTGATGAGGAAACGTCGGACGCCCGCCCTGCCCGGTCGGCTGCCAAACGGACTCGGAGCCCTGAGGATGCCGAGGTCCAGGTCATGGCCCGTCAAGGTTTGCGTATTCAGAAGCAAGGCCCGTTGATGCCAATCGACTTGTTACCTGCCCCACGTTTGTTGGGGCAAACCGGTCAGACAGGTAATGTGCCTGTCTGGCAATTGATCATGAAACCCATCGAAGGGGCCACGCGTTATCGGGCGCAAGTGGCCACCGACGCAGCCTTTCTGGACATCAAGCAAGAGCAGTTTTCCAGCTCACCCGAGGTCAAGTTCAGCGGGCTGAAAGCGTTTTTTTACCATGTTCGCCTTTCGGCGTATGACGCTCAGGGGCTAGAGGGAGAGACCGGGGTGTATGACATTTTCTATTACCCCAGAACCACCCGTGTCCAATAGCGCCTTGGCAGACGACCGATGAAGCACCGGCCAAGGAAGGATGACCGCGAGCCGACCCAGGCTCAGCGATTGTTTCGGCGGATGGTCCGCGAGTGGCTGTGGGTCTGTCTGATCCTGTTGCCGCTGACGGCGATGCTGTCCTTGAGCCAGGGTCTGATCTTGAGCAATCTGCTGTACGACAACCTTCGCCGGCTAAGCCCGCTGCCGGTGGACCCCCGAATACTGCTCGTAACGATCGACGACTACAGCTTGCAGCAGCTTGGCCAATGGCCGTGGTCGCGGGCCACGCACGCCCAACTGCTGGATCGGCTCAGCGCCGCGCACGTTAAAGGTGTTCTATTCGACGTGATTTTCAGTGAACCTGATAGCCAACCCGAGAACGATCAGCTTTTAGCCCAGGCGGCCTGCCGAGCCGGTAATGTTTTCGTGCCGCTGCTGCGCGAAGATGTAGCGCGTTATGGTCAGCCCTTGGGGGTAATTGAACCTGTGGATCCGCTGCACCATTGTGCTAAAGGCGTCGGGCATATCAATGCCGAAGCGGACGCCGATGGGATTGTGCGCAGCGTGTATTTAAGCGAAGGACCGGCGCAAAAAACACGCTCGCAACTGGCCTGGCTGCTGTACGAAGAAACCCTTGCCGACAAGGGAAATGCATCGATGCCTGGGACCCCGGCCCTGCCATCAGTGCAAGGCTGGCAGCGAGCCCACGAAATACGGATTCCTTTCATCCATGCCGACGCGGGCTTTCCCAGCGTGCCCTACGTCAGCGTATTGCGCGGCGAAGTACCGCCCGAGTTGCTGCGCGATCGCTTGATCCTGATCGGCTCAACCGCTCCAGGCCTGGGGGACCGTTACGTGACACCCCAATCGGCCAGCATCGGCACCTCACCGGGCATCGAGATTCAGGCGAATATCCTCAACGGACTGCTACAACAGCGCAACATTGTGGTTTTCGATCAGCGCTTGGCGGCGTTGCTATCGGTAGTGATTGTCGGTGAGTTGCTGGGCCTGCTGTTGGTGCGTCCGCGTCGCGCGCTATGGTTGACCTTGGGTGCAATGACAGCCGCTCTGCTGGTTTCGAGTGTGCTGTTGCGCCTAGGCTGGTGGTGGTCCCCGGCTGCGAGCCTGGTGGGTATTTTGCTGGGATACCTGATCTGGAATTGGCGACGGCTGAATGCGGTGCTCGCCTATTTCGGCTGGGAACTGGCGCGCCTGGACAGCGAGCCAAAAGTCTTTCCCGAACGTCGTCGCACCCAGGCCCCGGCCGGTGATGTGCTGCAAGGGCAAATCGTCGCGCTGGAGCAGGCCATGAGCCGGACCCGCGACACCCGACGCTTCATTGCCGATGGCCTTGAATACCTGCCGGTGGCGACGCTGATCAGCGATCCGCACGGGCGTATTCTGCTGGCCAACCGCAAGGCTCGAGAGGTATTTGATCGTGGCTTGGTGGGCGAAGAAATACTCGAGCAACTGAGCGACCTGGGTTACCCGTTGCTGTCCGACGGAACACGGTCTGCATTGTCGAACCTCGAGCCGCTGGAGTTTCGCGATATTCAGGCACGCAGCCTGCGTCTGGATCGGGCACCGCTATTGCCGGCCGAAGGTGACTCTGTGATCGGCTGGTTGTTGAGCCTTACTGACTTGAGTGTTGAGCGCGACGCCGAAGAACAGCGAGCCGTACTGCTGCGCTTTTTGTCTCATGACCTCAGAGCTCCTCACTCTGCGATTCTGGCTTTGCTCGATGTTCAGCGGCATCAGGTGTCCGGCGACACTCAAGTGTTCAGCCAGATCGAGTTACAAGTGCGCAAGGCGCTGAACCTGACCGAGGCTTTTGTGCAGTTGGCAAAAGCCGAGTCCGAGGTCTATCAGTTTCAGCCGAGCATGTTCGCGATGTTGTTGCTCGATACCTTCGACCAAGCCTCGAGCATCGCTCATCTGAAGAGCATTCAGTTGCTGCATGACCTCGACGAAGACGCAGAAGCGTTGGTGCTGGCCGATCAATCGCTACTGACACGGGCACTGTTCAACCTGTTGGAAAACGCCATCAAGTACAGTCCGGCGGGCTCGCGGATCTCTGTGCGGGTGAGTTGTGTCGAAGGCTGGTTGATATGCGAGATCGCCGATCAGGGCCGAGGGATTGCCGTCGAGGAACTTCCTGAGTTGTTCAGTCAGTATCGGCGTTTTACCTCGGCTCACGGCAGCGACGGTCTGGGGCTGGGTTTGTCCATGGTCAAGGCCGTGGTGGATCGTCATGGCGGGAGGATTTCCTGTCACAGCGTGGTGGGGCAAGGCACGACATTCAGTGTCCAGTTACCGCTATTGAGCGAGTGAGGCAGAGCTTTCAGCGGGCATAAAAAAACCGGCTATATCAGCCGGTTTTTTTACGTCAGAAATAAACTTATGCACCTTTTTCGACGTTTTATGTGCTTAAGAAATATGTATGAAAATCATAAGCTTAATAACTAAAAACGACGTTTTTCAACAAAACGGTACACAGGTTATCCACAGAATCTCAGACAGTCACTTGATCGGTGGCGGTGGGTGCATTCGGGGCGGCTGGCAGCGAACCCATCTCGCGCTGCATCCGTTCGTTCCAGGCTTGCACCCGATCATTCAGGTCGGCAACGGCTCGCGGCCCGCTACCCTCGGCGTACATCGGCGCGCCAATGATCACGGTGATCACGCCCTGCTTCTTTGCCCAGCCGGTTTTTGGCCAGAACTTGCCGGCATTGTGCGCAATCGGCAGTACCGGTAATGACGCATTAACGGCCAACGCGGTGCCACCGCGGGAGAACTTGCCGATGGTGCCATAGGGAACGCGAGTCCCTTCAGGGAAGATCAGTACCCAGACATTGTCCTTGAGCAGTTCATCGCCCTTCTTCGCCACATGCTTGAGCGCTGCTTTCGGGTTGCCACGGTCAATGGCAATCGGCCGCAGCATGGCCATGGCCCAGCCGAAGAACGGAACGTAGAGCAATTCGCGCTTGAGCACCTGGCTCAGCGGCTCGAAGTAGGCCGAGAGAAAGAACGTCTCCCAAGTGCTCTGGTGGTTCGACTGAATCACGCAGGGCTGGTCAGGCACGTTCTCGGCACCCTTCACTTCGTAACGGATACCCAGAAAGACGTTGCTTAGCCACAAGGCGCAACGGCACCAGTACACGTTGATAAAGCGATAGCGCGCCTTGAATGGCAGAAACGGCGCGATAAAAAAGCTCAGGGTGCACCAGAGCAATGAGCTGGTGCCCAGCAGCAGGTAAAAGAGGAAAGTTCTGATGGCCTGCAGTATCGACATGGCGACATTTACCGTTGCGGGCATTGCCCGCCTATTCAAGCGCACTCCCGATCAGTCCTTGGCCAGGATGTCAGAAGAGCCTTAGTTGTGGATAAGTTCCGCGGCAATCGCCGCCAGATCGTCAAAAATCAAGGTGCCCGCCGGCAGGGTTTTGCTGTGAGTCTTTTCGCCTTTCCCTGTCTTTACCAAAACTGGCTGACAGTCGACGGCTCTGGCGGCTTCCAGGTCACCGAGAGTATCGCCGACGAACCATAGATTCGTCAGCGAAACGTTGTAATGCGCGGCGATGGTTTTCAACATCCCGGGTTTTGGCTTGCGGCAATCGCAACCATCGTCTGGCCCATGCGGGCAATAGACGATCAGCCCGACTTCACCGCCCTGCTCCGCCACCAGCTCGCGCAAACGAGCGTGCATGGCATCCAGGGTGGCGATGTCGTAATAGCCGCGAGCGATGCCCGACTGGTTGGTAGCGACCGCTACCGTCCAGCCGGCCTTGCTCAACTGCGCGATCGCTTCGATCGAACCGGGGAGCGGAATCCACTCCTCCACCGACTTGATGTACGCATCGGAGTCGTAATTGATCACTCCGTCCCGATCGAGAATCAGCAGTTTCAACAGCAGCCCCTTAGCCCAGCAGCGAAATGTCGGCGACGCCGAGGAACAACCCACGCAGACGCGCCAGCAGCGCATAGCGGTTGGCTCGCACCTTGGCATCTTCAGCGTTGACCATCACTGCTTCGAAGAACGCATCCACCGGCTCGCGCAAGGCGGCCAGACGTGCCAGCGATTCGCTGTACTGACGCGCAGCGGCCATTGGCTGAACAGCCTGGTCAGCCTGCTGGATCGCCGAATACAGGGAGAACTCGTTGGCGTTGTCGAAGTACTTGGCTTCAACGACCGAAGGAACAGTGCCTTCGACCTTGCTCAGCAGGTTCGAAACGCGCTTGTTCACGGCGGCCAGGGCTGCGGCTTCCGGCAATTTGCGGAACGCTTCTACCGCTTGTACACGCTGATCGAAGTCCAGCGCCGAACCCGGCTTCAAGGCACGGACCGACAGGTAAGTCCCGACATCAACGCCTTCGTCTTCATAACGGGCACGCAGACGGTCGAAGATGAATTCCAGCACCGAGTCATTCAGGCCGGCAGCCTTGACCTTGGTACCGAACGCATTCACGGCAAACGCCACGGCGTCGTTCAGGTCGAGGTCGAGCTTCTTGTCGATCAGGATGCGCAGCACTCCCAGCGCAGCACGGCGCAGGGCGTACGGGTCTTTGCTCCCGGTTGGCAGCATGCCGATACCGAAAATACCCACCAGCGTGTCGAGCTTGTCGGCGATGGCCACGGCCGCGCCGGTCAGGGTGGTCGGCAGTTCAGCGCCGGCACCGCGCGGCATGTACTGCTCGTTCAGCGCCAGTGCGACTTCTTCCGGCTCGCCGTCGTTGAGGGCGTAGTAGTAACCGGCGACACCTTGCATCTCCGGGAACTCACCGACCATCTCGGTCGCCAGGTCGCACTTGGACAGCAGGCCGGCACGGGAAGCCCATGCGGCATTACCGCCAATGCGTTGAGCGATGAACGCAGCGAGTTTGGAAACGCGTTCGGCCTTGTCGTAGACGCTGCCGAGTTTTTCCTGGAACACCACGTTCTGCAGACGCAGGTTGAAGTCTTCGAGTTTTTGCTTCTTGTCTTGCTTGAAGAAGAACTCGGCGTCGGTCAGGCGTGGACGAACCACTTTCTCGTTACCGGCGATGATCTGCTGCGGGTCTTTGCTTTCGATGTTGGCCACGGTAATGAAACGAGGCAGCAACTTGCCGTCGGCATCCAGCAGGCAGAAATACTTCTGGTTGTCCTGCATGGTGGTGATCAGCGCTTCCTGCGGCACGTCGAGGAAACGTTCTTCGAACGAGCACACCAGCGGCACCGGCCATTCGACCAGCGCAGTCACTTCGTCGAGCAGGCTTGGCGGCACGATGGCCGTCCCTTCCTGCTGCGTCGCCAGTTCTTCAGTGCGCTTGCTGATCAGCTCGCGACGCTCGTTGGCGTCGGCCAGCACATAGGCAGCTCGCAGATCACTCAGGTAGTTGGCCGGCGAGGTGATGCGCACGCTTTCAGGATGGTGGAAGCGGTGACCACGGGAATCGCGGCCGGACTTTTGCGCAAGGATGGTGCAGTCGATGACGTGGTCACCGAGCAGCATTACCAGCCATTGAGTCGGGCGAACGAATTCTTCCTTGCGAGCACCCCAGCGCATGCGCTTGGGGATTGGCAGGTCGTTCAGGGAATCTTCGACGATAGTCGGCATCAGGCTCGCGGTCGGCTTGCCGGCGATGCTTTGGCTGTAGCGCAGTTTCGGACCGCTCTGATCGATTTCGCTCAGGTCGACGCCGCACTTCTTGGCGAAGCCCAGGGCTGCTTGAGTCGGGTTGCCTTCGGCATCGAACGCGGCCTGACGCGGCGGGCCGTCGAGGTTGATGCTGCGATCCGGCTGCTGGGTCGCCAGCGCGGTGATCAGCACGGCCAGACGACGAGGCGCGGCGTAGACGGTTTTGGTTTCGTAGTTCAGGCCGGCAGCTTGCAGGCCTTTGTCGATACCGGCCAGAAACGCATCGGCCAAGGTGTTCAGAGCTTTGGGTGGCAGTTCTTCGGTGCCCAGTTCAACCAGAAAATCTTGAGCACTCATTGTGCAGCCTCCAGCTTGGCCAGTACTTCATCACGCAGGTCCGGGGTCGCCATCGGGAAGCCCAGCTTGGCGCGAGCCAGCAGGTAGGCTTGCGCAACGGAACGCGCCAGGGTGCGTACACGCAGAATGTATTGCTGACGCGCGGTCACCGAGATTGCCCGGCGCGCATCCAGCAGGTTGAAGGTGTGGGAAGCCTTCAACACCATTTCGTAGCTCGGCAACGGCAACGGCTGGTCGAGTTCGATCAGGCGCTTGGCTTCGCTTTCGTAAAAGTCGAACAACTCGAACAGCTTCTCGACATTGGCGTGTTCGAAGTTGTAGGTCGACTGCTCCACTTCGTTCTGGTGGAACACGTCGCCGTAGGTCACTTTGCCCATCGGGCCGTCAGCCCAGACCAGGTCGTAGACCGAGTCCACGCCTTGCAGGTACATGGCCAGACGCTCAAGACCGTAAGTGATCTCGCCGGTCACCGGGTAGCACTCGATGCCGCCCGCTTGCTGGAAGTAAGTGAACTGCGTCACTTCCATGCCGTTGAGCCAGACTTCCCAGCCCAGACCCCAAGCGCCCAGCGTTGGCGACTCCCAGTTGTCTTCGACGAAACGGATGTCGTGCACCAGCGGGTCGAGGCCCACGTGCTTGAGGGAGCCCAGATACAGTTCCTGGAAGTTGTCCGGGTTCGGCTTCAGGACTACCTGGAACTGGTAGTAGTGCTGCAGACGGTTCGGGTTTTCGCCGTAGCGGCCGTCAGTCGGGCGACGACTGGGCTGCACATAAGCGGCGTTCCAGGTTTCCGGGCCAATGGCGCGCAGAAACGTGGCAGTGTGGAAAGTGCCGGCGCCTACTTCCATATCGTAGGGCTGAAGTACCACACAACCTTGCTCGGCCCAGTATTGCTGGAGGGCGAGGATCAAGTCTTGGAAGGTACGCACGGCTGGCGTAGGCTGGCTCACGAAATTCACCTGTTTCTTGGGCTGCGATTTAAAGAGCGGGAGTATACCCGATTCGGTCCTGCGCACGCCCCCTGGAGCCTTATGCCACGCTGCTTTTGGTGTACCGAAGATCCGCTGTACATGGCTTATCACGATCAGGAGTGGGGCACGCCGCTACGCGATGCGCAGGGTTTGTTCGAGTTGCTTTTGCTCGAAGGGTTCCAGGCCGGGCTTTCCTGGATCACCGTGTTGCGCAAACGAGAGCGTTATCGTGAGGTGCTATTCGGTTTCGACGTACAGCGCGTGGCGCAGATGAGCGATGCGGAAATCGATGAATTGATGCTCGATCCGGGGATCATCCGCAATCGGCTCAAACTCAATGCGGCCCGGCGCAATGCTCAGGCCTGGCTGGCCCTGGAGGACCCGGTGGGGTTTCTCTGGTCGTTCGTCGGCGGAGTGCCTGTGATCAATCATTTCAAGGATCGCAGTGAAGTGCCGGCCGTGACACCGGTCGCCCTCGAGATGAGCAAAGGCCTGAAAAAAGCCGGATTCACGTTCGTCGGCCCGACCATTTGTTACGCGTTGATGCAGGCCTCGGGCATGGTCATGGACCACACTCGGGATTGCGATCGCTACGCCCCTTTGGCGAACGGCGGTTAGAATAGCCCCCTCGCGCACAGCACAAGATCAGGAGTGACCTGTGGATAAGTTGAAAGGCGCCTTGATCGTAGGCGCTCTGCGGTTGTTTGCGCTGCTTCCTTGGCGGGCAGTGCAGGCGGTGGGTTCGGCGATTGGCTGGATCATGTGGAAAACCCCCAACCGTTCCCGCGACGTGGTACGGATCAACCTCGCCAAGTGCTTCCCACAAATGGACCCGGCCGAACGCGAGCGTCTGGTGGGCCAGAGCCTGAAAGACATTGGCAAGTCCCTGACCGAGAGCGCTTGCGCGTGGATCTGGCCGGCTCAGCGTTCTATTGATCTGGTGCGCGAAGTCGAAGGTCTCGACGTTTTGAAAGAGGCGTTGGCATCCGGCAAAGGCGTGGTCGGCATCACCAGCCACTTGGGCAACTGGGAAGTGTTGAACCACTTCTATTGCAACCAGTGCAAACCGATCATTTTCTACCGTCCGCCCAAGCTCAAGGCGGTGGATGACTTGCTACGCAAGCAGCGGGTGCAATTGGGTAACCGGGTGGCCGCTTCCACCAAGGAAGGCATCCTCAGCGTGATCAAGGAAGTGCGCAAAGGTGGCGCGGTGGGCATTCCGGCTGACCCGGAACCGGCCGAATCTGCCGGGATCTTCGTGCCGTTCTTCGCCACTCAGGCCCTGACCAGTAAATTCGTCCCGAACATGCTGGCCGGCGGCAAAGCGGTCGGTGTATTCCTGCATGCCCTGCGGCTGCCGGACGGTTCGGGTTACAAAGTGGTCCTCGAAGCCGCGCCGCAGGCGATGTACAGCACCGATACCGAAACCTCCTGCGCAGCCATGAGCCAGGTGGTCGAGCGTTATGTGCGGGCTTATCCGAGCCAGTACATGTGGAGCATGAAGCGCTTCAAGAAGCGTCCGCCGGGCGAAGCTCGCTGGTACTGACGCAAAAAAATCAAAAGATCGCAGGCTTCGCCAGCGCCCAACGGGCGCGTAGGAGCTGCCGAAGGCTGCGATCTTTTGATCTTTAGCCTGTATTACCTCTGATCAGTGCGCCTGACGCTCAAGCTTTTTCAGAAATACCATCATCTCCTTCTCCGCCTGCTTATCGCCATGGACGCGGGCAGCTTCCAGGCCCTGTTCCCAAGCCTGACGTGCTGCCGCGTAATCCATCAGCACCAGATGGGCCTTGCCCAATAGCTTCCAGGCCGCCGAATACTTCGGATCGAACTCGACGCAGCGCTGGAAATGCTCTGCGGCTTTGGCATTTTCACCCAGATCCAGATAACCCTTGCCCAGGCCGAAGCGCAGCAGCGAGTTATCCACACCCTTGGCGAGCATTTTTTCCAGGGATTCGATCATTGATGGCACCTTTGGTTTTTGGGTGAGTTCGAAATCGCCTTCGCGGGCAAGCCTCGCTCCTACAGGGTTTCGTCGTCCACATATTATGCGAACGACGGAACCTTGTAGGAGCGAGGCTTGCCCGCGAAGAGACCCGTCCAGCCACTGCAAATGCCGGATCAGAAAAAGCTCAACCCCACATGGAACAGCTTTTCCACATCCCGAATATGCTTCTTATCCACAAGGAACAGAATCACATGGTCGCCCGCTTCGATCACTGTGTCGTCGTGGGCGATGATCACTTCTTCGTCGCGGATAATCGCGCCGATGGTGGTCCCCGGTGGCAGGCCAATATTTTCGATGGACTTGCCGATCACCTTGCTCGACTTCGCATCACCGTGAGCGATGGCCTCGATGGCTTCCGCCGCACCTCGACGCAAGGAGTGCACGCTGACGATATCGCCGCGCCGCACGTGGGCCAGCAAGGTGCCGATGGTTGCCAATTGCGGGCTGATGGCGATGTCGATGTCGCCGCCCTGGATCAGGTCGACGTAGGCCGGGTTGTTGATGATCGTCATCACCTTCTTCGCGCCCAGGCGCTTGGCGAGCAGCGACGACATGATGTTGGCTTCGTCGTCGTTGGTCAGCGCCAGGAAGATGTCGGCGTCGGCGATGTTCTCTTCCATCAGCAAGTCGCGGTCGGAGGCGCTGCCCTGCAGCACCACGGTGCTGTCGAGGGTGTCCGAGAGATGGCGGCAGCGAGCCGGGTTCATCTCGATGATCTTCACCTGATAGCGGCTTTCGATGGCCTCGGCCAAACGCTCGCCAATCTGCCCGCCGCCAGCGATGACGATGCGTTTGTAGCTTTCATCGAGGCGGCGCATTTCGCTCATCACCGCGCGAATATTCGCTTTGGCGGCGATGAAAAACACTTCGTCGTCGGCCTCGATCACCGTATCGCCCTGGGGCAGGATCGGCCGGTCACGACGGAAAATCGCCGCAACCCGGGTTTCGACGTTCGGCATGTGTTCGCGCAGCTGGCGCAGTTGCTGACCCACCAGCGGACCGCCGTAATAGGCTTTCACTGCCACCAGCTGTGCTTTGCCTTCAGCGAAGTCGATGACCTGCAACGCACCCGGATGCTGGATCAGGCGCTTGATGTAGTTGGTAACGACTTGCTCGGGACTGATCAGCACGTCGACCGGAATCGCTTCGTTATCGAACAGTTCGGCGCGGGTCAGGTACGCGGCTTCGCGGACCCGGGCGATCTTGGTTGGCGTGTGGAACAAGGTGTGAGCGACCTGACAGGCCACCATGTTGGTTTCGTCACTGTTGGTCACTGCAACCAGCATGTCGGCGTCGTCGGCACCGGCCTGACGCAGTACGGTTGGCAGCGAACCGCGACCCTGCACGGTACGGATGTCCAGCCGATCGCCGAGGGCGCGCAGGCGTTCGCCATCGGTGTCGACCACGGTAATGTCGTTGGCTTCGCTGGCCAGGTGTTCTGCCAGCGAACCGCCGACCTGCCCTGCGCCGAGGATGATGATTTTCATCCAGTCACTCCTTTAAAACCGGTTAACCGCGCGCGGCGGCAATCTTGATCAGCTTGGCGTAGTAGAACCCGTCATGGCCGCCTTCCTGGGCCAGCAATTGGCGACCGTGAGGCTGCTTGATGCCGGCCTGACTGGCGATGTCGAGTTCACGGGCACCCGGCGTGCGAGCGAGGAACGCTCCGATGACTTCGGTGTTTTCGGTCGGCAGCGTGGAGCACGTGGCGTAAAGCAGAATGCCGCCCACTTCCAACGTTATCCACATGGCGTCGAGCAGTTCGCCCTGAAGCACCGCCAGCGCGGCGATGTCATCGGGTTGGCGGGTCAGTTTGATGTCCGGGTGACGACGAATCACCCCGGTGGCCGAGCATGGCGCGTCCAGCAAAATGCGCTGGAACGGTTTGCCATCCCACCAGGTCGCGGTGTCGCGGCCGTCGGCGGCGATCAGTTCGGCGCTCAGTCCCAGGCGTGCAAGGTTTTCCCGTACTCGCACCAGACGTTTGGCTTCCAGATCCACAGCCACCACGCCGGCCAGTTTGGGCTCGGCCTCAAGGATGTGGCAGGTCTTGCCGCCCGGTGCGCAGCAGGCGTCCAGCACCCGTTGGCCTGGCGCCAGGTCCAGCAGATCGGCGGCCAGTTGCGCGGCTTCGTCCTGCACGCTGATCCAGCCTTCGGCGAAACCCGGCAGGCTGCGTACGTCGGCGGGGGCGTCGAGGATGATGCCGTCCTGACTGTAAACGCAGGGCTTGGCAGCGATGTCGGCGTCACTCAGCAACCGGAGATAAGCATCGCGGGTGTGATGGCGACGGTTGACCCGCAAAATCATCGGTGGATGCGCGTTATTCGCCGCGCAAATGGCTTCCCACTGCTCAGGCCAGAAGGCTTTGAGGGATTTTTGCAGCCAGCGCGGGTGAGCGGTGCGCACCACTGGGTCGTGTTCCAGCTCGGCCAGCAGCGCTTCGCTTTCCCGTTGGGCGCGGCGCAGCACGGCGTTGAGCAAGGCTTTGGCCCAGGGTTTTTTCAGTTTGTCGGCGCAACCGACGGTTTCGCCGATGGCCGCGTGGGCCGGAACCCGGGTGTAGAGCAGTTGGTAGAGGCCGACCAGCAACAGCGCCTCGACATCGGCATCAGCTGCCTTGAACGGCTTTTGCAGCAACTTGGCCGCCAACGCCGACAAACGTGGCTGCCAGCGAGCCGTGCCGAACGCCAGGTCCTGGGTGAAGCCGCGATCACGGTCTTCGACCTTGTCCATTTGCGTCGGCAGAGAACTGTTGAGTGAGGCTTTTCCGTTAAGAACGGCGGCCAATGCCTTGGCGGCGGCCAGACGTGGATTCATTGAGCGTCCGCCGTTTGACCAAGAACGGTACCGACGGCGAATTTCTCACGACGGCTGTTGAACAAGTCGCTGAAGGTCAGCGCCTTGCCGCCGGGCAATTGCAGACGGGTCAGGCACAGCGCCTGTTCACCGCAGGCGACGACCAAGCCGTCCTTGCTGGCACTGAGGATTTCACCCGGTGCGCCCTGCCCTTCGGCCAGGCTTGCGGCCAGCACTTTCAGCGCTTCGCCGTTCAGCGTGCTGTGGGTGATCGGCCATGGGTTGAAGGCGCGAACCAGACGCTCCAGTTCAACTGCCGGGCGACTCCAGTCGATGCGCGCTTCGTCCTTGTTCAATTTGTGTGCGTAAGTGGCGAGGCTGTCGTCCTGCACTTCGCCTTCCAGAGTGCCCGCAGCCAGGCCGGCAATCGCCTGAACCACGGCCGGTGGGCCCATTTCTGCGAGGCGATCGTGGAGGCTGCCACCCGTGTCTTCGGCGCCGATCGGCGTGGTGACTTTCAGCAGCATCGGCCCGGTATCCAGGCCCAGTTCCATGCGCATGACGGTCACGCCACTTTCGCTGTCGCCCGCCTCAACGGCGCGCTGGATCGGCGCCGCACCGCGCCAGCGTGGCAGCAAGGATGCGTGGCTGTTGATGCAACCCAGGCGCGGAATATCCAGCACCACTTGCGGCAGGATCAGGCCGTAGGCGACCACCACCAGCAAATCCGGTTTCAGTGCGGCCAGTTCCGCCTGAGCGTCTTCGTTGCGCAGGGTTGGCGGCTGCAACACCGGGATATTGTTTTCCAACGCCAACTGCTTGACCGGGCTCGGCATCAGCTTCTGCCCACGGCCCGCCGGACGGTCCGGTTGGGTGTAGACCGCAACGATCTCGTATGGACTGTCGAGCAGGGCCTTGAGGTGTTCGGCGGCGAATTCCGGGGTGCCGGCAAAGACAATGCGCAGTGGCTCAGTCATGAAAGCTCTCAATTACAAAGCGTCTTGAAAAGAAAAAGGCTTGCCGCAGCAAGCCTTTGAAAGAAGGGCATCAAGCGTTCTGGCGATGGAGCTTTTCCAGTTTCTTCTTGATCCGGTCGCGTTTGAGCGTGGACAGGTAATCAACGAACAATTTGCCGTTGAGGTGGTCGCATTCATGCTGGATGCACACCGCGAGCAGGCCTTCGGCAATCAGTTCATACGGTTGGCCGTCGCGGTTCAGGGCCTTGATCTTGACCTTTTGCGGGCGGTCGACGTTTTCGTAGAAACCCGGCACCGAGAGGCAGCCTTCCTGGTACTGGTCCACCTCGTCGGTGAGGACTTCGAACTCGGGGTTGATGAACACCCGCGGTTCGCTGCGGTCTTCGGAGAGGTCCATTACGACGATACGTTTGTGCACGTTGACCTGGGTCGCGGCGAGGCCGATGCCTGGCGCTTCATACATTGTTTCAAACATGTCATCGACCAACTGACGCACTTCGTCGTCCACTACAGCCACGGGTTTGGCGATAGTGCGCAGGCGCGAGTCGGGGAATTCGAGGATGTCTAAAATGGCCATAAGCTCAATTGCTGCACGTGTGAGGTAAAGTCGGGTCGATGGCCTGGCGAGTCCGAGGATGCAGGCTACCGTTGTGAACGTAGCTTCCGGCTTTTCAATACTGAGCCGGAAGCGAGCCACGAGGGCTCTGGCGTTTCACGCGAACGTACATAATAAAGGGATTCACCGCATGAGGAAATCACTACTCGCCTTGCTCCTTCTGGCCTCGGCCGGTTTTGCGCACGGGCAAGTGCAACTCAGGGAAGGTTTCCCACAGCAATACACCGTGGTGACAGGGGACACACTCTGGGACATTTCCGCTAAATACCTGCGTGAACCGTGGGAGTGGCCGCAGCTCTGGCAGGCCAATCCACAGATCGAAAACCCCAATCTCATCTATCCCGGCGATACGCTGTCGCTGGTCTACGTCAACGGTCAGCCACGCCTGACCCTCAACCGCGGCGCTTCCCGGGGCACCATCAAGCTTTCGCCACGAATCCGCAGCTCGCCGGTGGCTGACGCCATTCCGAGCATTCCACTGAAATCGATCAACAGCTTTCTGCTGAGTAATCGCATCGTCGACAAGGCAGAGGATTTCGACAAGGCGCCCTACATCGTCGCCGGCGATGCCGAACGGGTACTCAGCGGCACCGGTGATCGAATATTCGCCCGTGGCCATTTCGACCCGGCACAACCGGTGTACGGCATCTTCCGTCAGGGCAAGGTCTACACCGACCCGCAGAGCAAGGAGTTTCTGGGGATCAACGCCGACGACATCGGTGGCGGCGAGATCATTGCCACTGAAGGCGATGTCGCCACTCTGGCCCTGCAACGCACCACTCAGGAAGTGCGACTCGGCGACCGGCTATTCAGCGGTGAAGAACGCTCGATCAATTCGACTTTCATGCCCAGTGCGCCATCAACCGACATCAACGGCTTGATCATCGATGTGCCGCGTGGGGTCACCCAGATCGGCGCGCTGGATGTCGTCACGCTGAACAAGGGCCAGCGCGATGGCCTGACCGAAGGCAATGTTTTGGTGGTGATGAAAACCGGTGAAACCGTGCGTGACCGGATCACCGGCCAGCCACTGAAAATTCCCGACGAACGGGCCGGTCTGCTGATGGTCTTCCGCACCTACGACAAGCTCAGCTACGGGCTTGTCCTTAACGCATCGCGCTCTTTGGCGGTGATGGACAAGGTGCGAAATCCTTAAGCCTGCTCACAAGTTACCAACAGAGTTATCCACAGCTTATTCCCGATTCGACGGGACTCTATAACGATCAAGGATGATCCATGTCGCTGTCTGCCTGTACGTCCGTTTCCCCTGCGGAACTGGAAGCCCGTTTACGCCTGCACCGTTTGCCGGAGCTCGGCCCTGCGCGTTTCAAGAAGTTGCTTGAGGCCTTCGGCTCTGCCTCCAAAGCCATCAGCGCGCCGGCCAGCGCCTGGCGTGCGTTGGGCCTGCCACTCGTCTGCGCGGAGGCCCGGCGCTCCAGCGAAATTCGTGACGGCGCCAGTCACGCATTAGCCTGGATAGAGCGCCCTGGCCAGCATTTACTGATGTTGGACCAACCTGACTATCCCGCGCTGCTGGCGCAAATCAGCGATGCGCCGCCGCTGTTATTCGTCGCGGGCGATCCGGGAATTCTGGAAAAACCACAGCTGGCGATGGTCGGCAGCCGTCGTGCTTCGCGACCGGGAATGGACACTGCCACCGCGTTTTCCCGCACTTTGGCCGGCGCCGGTTTTGTCATCACCAGCGGTCTGGCCCTGGGCATCGATGCCGCCGCGCATCAGGCGGCTCTGGACGTTGGCGGGCAAACGGTCGGTGTACTTGGCACGGGGCTGGAAAATTTTTATCCACAGCGCAATCAGCGTCTGGCAGACGCCATGATCGCTTCGGGGAGCGCGGTACTTTCGGAGTTCCCGCTGGACGCCGGCCCTTCCCCCGGTAATTTCCCCCGGCGCAATCGAATCATCAGCGGTTTGTCCCTCGGCGTGCTCGTGGTCGAGGCGAGTGTTGCCAGTGGTTCATTGATCACCGCGAGGCTGGCGGCGGAACAGGGGCGTGAGGTGTATGCGATTCCGGGGTCGATCCATCACCCTGGCGCAAAGGGTTGCCATCAGTTGATCCGCGACGGTGCGGTGCTGGTGGAAACCATCGAGCACATCCTCGAAGCCTTGCGCGGCTGGCAACGGCTGCCGTTATCCACAGAAACGTCGCAGCCGACAGAGACTCATCCGCTGCTCATGTTGCTGCACGCGGCGCCCCATACCAGCGAAGCCTTGGCGACCACCAGCGGCTGGGCGTTGTCGAAAGTGTTGGCGGCGCTGACGGAACTGGAAATGGACGGCCGTGCGGTCTGTGAAAGCGGCCGCTGGCTTGCGCGGGACGCTAGGTTTTACAGGGAAGATCGGTAAACTGCGCAGAGCCTTATTCTGGAGAGTCTTTCATGGTTAACAGTTGGCGTGTGCAACAAGCCGCACGAGAAATTCGCGCTGGGGCGGTCATTGCCTATCCAACCGAAGCTGTCTGGGGCCTGGGTTGCGACCCGTGGGACGAAGAGGCAGTGGATCGTTTGCTGCTGATCAAGGGACGGTCTGTGGATAAAGGCCTGATTCTGGTGGCCGACAATATTCGCCAGTTCGACTTCCTCTTCGAAGACTTCCCTGAATTGTGGATGGACCGTATGGCCAGCACCTGGCCTGGCCCCAACACCTGGCTGGTGCCGCATCAAAATATGTTGCCCCAGTGGATTACCGGTGTGCACGAAACCGTGGCGTTGCGGGTTAGCGATCACCCGTTGGTGCGGGATTTGTGTGCGTTGGTCGGGCCGCTGGTGTCGACCTCGGCCAACCCTCAGGGGCGGCCAGCGGCGCGGACGCGGCTTCGCGTGGAGCAGTATTTCCGTGGTCAGATTGATTGGGTGCTGGGCGGTAATCTGGGTGGACGGAAGAATCCGAGCGTGATTCGCGATCTGGCCACCGGCCACGTTGTGCGCCCGGATTGAGACCGCAGCGCTGCCAATCGCGAGCAGGCTCGCTCCCACTTTAGGTCTCCGGTGGACATGGATTTTGTGTTCGACAAAGATCCACTGTGGGAGCGAGCCTGCTCGCGATGGCGTGCTCAAGGCAACAAAACGGTCGACCCCGTCGTACGCCGCGCCGACAATTCAGTCTGCGCTTTCGCCGCTTCAGCCAATGGATAGCGCTGACTGATGTCCACCTTCAACTTGCCGCTGATGATCATCTCGAACAGTTCATCGGCCATGCTTTGCAGGTTTTCAGCGTTGTTGGCATAGGTCGCCAGGGTTGGTCGGGTCACGTACAGCGAACCCTTCCCCGCGAGAATCCCCAGATTCACTCCGTCCACTGCGCCTGAAGCATTACCGAAACTCACCACCAGCCCTCGAGGCGCGACGCTGTCGAGCGATGTCAGCCAGGTATCTTTGCCTACGCCGTCGTACACCACCGGCACTTTTTTACCGTCAGTCAATTCCAGCACGCGTTGTGCGACGTTTTCATGGCTGTAATCGACGGTCGCCCAGGCACCATTGGCTTTCGCCAGTGCGGCTTTCTCTGGTGAGCTGACCGTGCCAATCAGTTTCACGTCCAAGGCCTTGGCCCATTGGCAGGCGAGGGAGCCGACGCCTCCGGCTGCAGCGTGGAACAGAATGATTTCGCCACCCTTGAGTTCATACGTCTGACGCAACAGGTACTGCACGGTCAGGCCTTTGAGCATCACGCCGGCGGCTTGTTCGAAGCTGATGGCATCTGGCAGATGCACCAGATTGGCTTCCGGCAATACGTGAACGTCGCTATAAGCACCCAATGGGCCGCTGCCGTACGCCACGCGATCACCGATCTTGAAGCGGGTGACTTCGCTTCCGACTGCTTCGACCACGCCCGCGCCTTCAGCCCCCAGGCCCGACGGCAAGGCGGGTGGCGCATAAAGGCCACCGCGGTAATAGGTGTCAATGAAGTTCAGGCCGATAGCCTTGTTGGTCACGCGCACCTGCAGCGGGCCGGGTTCGGCGGGTTGGTAATCTACATGCTCGAGTACTTCGGGACCGCCATGGGCGCGGAACTGGATACGCTTTGCCATCTGCACTCTCCTTAGGTCTTGGCTTCTAGAGTTGTAGCGCGAAGCGTTCTATCGAACTCCTAAGCTTGACCTTCGTCAACTGCGACGGCACAAGGTGCAGTGTTATCCTACGCAGCAATTTGCCGCCGGCCTGTATGAGCGCCGCGTAGCTTTGCCCGATTCAAGGTGATGCCATGACTACCCGCACCGAGGCCGTAAAAGCCTACCTGCTCGACCTGCAAGACCGCATTTGCACTGCCCTGGAAGCTGAAGACGGCGGCGCGCGTTTCGTCGAAGACGCCTGGACCCGGCCTGCCGGTGGTGGCGGTCGCACCCGGGTGATCGAAAACGGCGCGGTCATTGAAAAGGGCGGCGTCAACTTTTCCCACGTCTTTGGCAGCGGACTCCCACCCTCCGCCAGCGCTCATCGGCCAGAACTGGCCGGCCGAGGCTTCGAAGCCTTGGGCGTGTCTTTGGTGATTCACCCGCACAACCCCCATGTACCGACGTCCCACGCCAACGTGCGCTTTTTCATCGCTGAAAAAGAAGGTGAAGAGCCGGTCTGGTGGTTCGGTGGCGGCTTCGACCTGACCCCTTATTACGGCAACATCGATGACTGCGTGCATTGGCACCGCGTCGCCGAACAGGCCTGCGCGCCGTTTGGGCCAGACGTCTACCCGCGCTACAAAGCCTGGTGCGACAGTTACTTCCACATCAAGCATCGCCACGAGCCGCGTGGCATCGGCGGCCTGTTTTTCGATGACTTGAACGAGTGGGACTTCGACACCAGCTTCGCCTTCATGCGCGCCATCGGCGATGCGTTCATCGACGCGTACCTGCCGATCGTGCAGCGCCGCAAGAACGATGCGTTCACGGCCAAACAGCGTGAATTCCAGGAGTTTCGCCGTGGCCGTTACGTCGAATTCAACCTGGTCTATGACCGCGGCACGCTGTTCGGCCTGCAATCGGGTGGGCGTACCGAGTCGATCCTGATGTCGCTGCCGCCGCAAGTGCGCTGGGCCTACGACTGGAAAGCAGAGCCGGGCAGTGAAGAAGCGCGCCTGACCGAGTACTTCCTGCAAGACCGCGATTGGTTGGCCAAGGCCTGATTCCAGGGTTTGAGTTTTTGCATCGTCAGGGCTGCAGTCAAGATCGCAGCCTTCGGCAGCTCCTACGGTTGAGGAATGTAGATGGATCGTTACGTTGTATTCGGTAACCCGATTGGCCACAGCAAGTCGCCGCTGATCCACCGTTTGTTCGCCGAGCAGACGGGGCAAAAACTGGACTACAGCACTTTGCTGGCGCCCCTCGACGATTTTTCCGGCTGTGCCCAGGCATTTTTTCGCGAAGGGCGCGGGGCGAATGTGACAGTGCCCTTTAAGGAAGACGCCTATCGTTTGGCGAACAGCTTGACCAAGCGAGCGCAGCGCGCCGGCGCGGTGAATACCCTGAGCAAACTGGCCGATGGCAGTTTGCTGGGTGACAACACCGATGGCGCCGGGCTGGTGCGGGACCTGACGGTCAACGCCGGATTCAGCCTTGCGGGCAAACGTATCCTGTTGCTGGGTGCCGGCGGCGCGGTGCGCGGTGCGCTGGAGCCGCTGCTGGCGGAGCAACCGGCGTCAGTGATCATCGCCAACCGCACAGTGGAAAAAGCCGAATTGCTGGCTGAACTGTTCGCGGATTTGGGGCCGGTGTCGGCCAGTGGCTTCGATTGGTTGCTGGAGCCGGTGGACCTGATCATCAACGCTACGTCCGCCAGTCTGTCAGGCGATGTACCGCCGATTGCCAGCAGTTTGATCGAGCCGGGCAAGACGGTTTGCTACGACATGATGTACGGCAAGGACCCGACCTCGTTCTGCCGCTGGGCCCGCGAGCACGGTGCGGCGGTGGCGATGGATGGCTTGGGAATGCTGGCCGAGCAGGCGGCGGAAGCTTTCTATCTTTGGCGCGGTGTGCGCCCGGATACAGCGCCAGTGCTGGCCGAACTCCGCCGCCAGCTCGCCGCGTAACCTCTGTAGGAGCGAGCGGTGCGGCGATCCGACTTGCCCGCGAAGGGAGCGCCGCGAAGATTCAGACATACCGCATCATCGTTCTTCGCGGGCAAGTCGGATCGCCGCACCGCTCGCTCCTACAAGGGGCTGTGTTTCAATCTTCGAAGCGAATCGGGCATTTCTCCGCGCCTTCGAGCTTTCTCAATTCTTCCACCACCTGCGGTCGTGCTCGCCGCAGGGTCAGGCTGCGGTCCTGGCGCAGCAGCCGTCGCGCTTCCTGGTGCAGCATTTCCACGCCTGAATAGTCGATGAAGTTGATCTGCTGCGCCTCGATCACTACCCGCACGCCGTGCATCCGTTGCAAACGCACTTGCAGGTAATGGCTGGCGCCGAAAAAGATCGAACCGCCGACTCTCAGAATGTCTTCGTCGCCCTCACGCCAATGCTGCACCCGTGGTTGCGACGTCCGTTTGAGGTAGAAGAACAGCGACGCCAGCACGCCGGCGTAGATCGCCGTTTGCAACTCCAGCAACAGCGTCGCGACACAGGTCAGCGCCATGACCAGAAACTCGGCACGGCTGACCCGCAACAAGGCGCGAATGCCGCGATGGTCGACCAGTCCCCAGGCGATCAACAAAATGCTGCCGGCCATGGCCGGGATCGGAATGTGCGCGATCAATACCGCACCGAAGATTGCGAACAACGCCACCCACACCGCTGAAAAAACCCCCGCCAACGGTGAGCAGGCTCCGGCGTCATAACTCAGGGCCGAGCGGGTGAAGGAACCGGCTGACAGCGAGCCGGAAAAAAACGCACCGACCATGTTCGAAAAACCCTGGGCGCGGACTTCTTGATTGGCGTCGAGCAACTGCTGCGAACGTGCCGACAAGGAGCGGGCAATCGACAGGCTCGTCACCAGCCCGAGCATCCCGACCGCCACCGCGCTAGGCAGCAGACGCAACACCAGGTCCAGATCCAGCGGCAGCGGGCTGAAGGGCGGCAGCCGCCCGACAAAGGCGCTGACCAACTGCACATGACCGAACATCGCTGGCCACAGCCACACCAACAATCCGCTCAGGGCCAGAGCGATCAACAGCGTCGGCCAGCGTGGCAACAGCAGTTTCAGCACGATGCCCACCACCACCGTGGCCAGGCCCAGTACCAGTGAGGGTTTGTCCACCTCACCGAGATGACTGAACAGCAGCATCAGGCTGTTCAGCGCCGTGGCCTGGTTGGGCACATCCAGGCCCAGCAAGTTCGGCAGTTGCCCAATGGCAATCACCACCGCTGCGCCAAGGGTGAAGCCCAGCACCACCGAGTGAGAGACGAAATTCACCAGGGCGCCGAAACGCAGCAAACCCAGCAACCACTGGAAAATGCCCGCAAGGAGTGTCAGAAGCAGGATCAGCGTGACGTAGTCCTGCGACGCGGGGACGGCCAGAGGACTGACGCTGGCGTACAGGACGATGGAAATGGCCGCCGTAGGGCCGCAGATCAAATGCCATGAGGAACCCCACAGGCAGGCGATCAGCACCGGGATGATGGCGGCGTACAAGCCATATTCCGGTGGGAGACCGGCAATCAGGGCGTAGGCAATCGATTGTGGCAACGCAAGAATTGCACCGCTCAGGCCGACGATCAGGTCACGACCGACGCTGGCGCGGGTTTGCCGGGGCAACCAGGTCAGGAAGGGAAAGAGTGAATGGCGGCTGGGGAAGGCCATGGGTCCTCTCGGTGAATAACTGCAAAAAGCGTCAGGGTGGTGTTTCAGTTGTCACGGCGCAAGGGCAAAAATCGATTCGCGAGCAGGCTCGCTCCCACAGGGATATGCGCGGTCCTGTGGGAGCGAGCCTGCTCGCGATGGCGTCCTCGAACCTTACAACTTGGCTTTCACGGCCGGCAACGCATCCTTTCCGTCCACGGTCTTCACACCGTCCAGCCACTTATCCAGCACCTCTGGATTGGCCTTGATCCAGGCCTTGGCCGCCGCGGCATTGCTGATCTTTTTGTTCACCACCTCAGCCATGATGCTGTTCTCCATTTCCTGGGTAAAACTCAGGTTGGTGAGCAGCTTGCCGACGTTCGGGCAGGCCTGTGCATAACCTTTGCGGGTCAGTGTATAAACGCTGCCGGTGTCACCGAAGTACTTCTCGCCACCCTTCAGGTAATGCATTTTCAGCTGCACGTTCATCGGGTGTGGGGTCCAGCCGAGGAAGGTCACGAACTTCTGTTTCTTCACCGCGCGAGACACTTCAGCCAGCATCGCCTGCTCGCTGGATTCGACCAGCTTCCACTGACCCAGGTCGAAGTCGTTCTTCTTGATGATCTCTTGCAGCGAGATATTCGCCGGGGCCCCGGAGCCGATGCCATAGATCTTCTTATCAAACCTGTCGGCAAATTTGTTCAAGTCGTTAAAGTTATGCACACCCGCGTCCCAAACGTAATCCGGGACCGCCAGCGTGAACTCGGTGCCGTCGAGGTTCTTCGCCAGTTGCGTAACGTCGCCATTGGCCACGAACTTGTCGTAGAAGCCTTGCTGCGCCGGCATCCAGTTACCAAGGAATACATCCACCTGGCCATCCTTCAGACCGCCAAAGATGATCGGCACTGCCAGCGTGTCGACCTTGGCCTTGTAGCCCATGCCGTCCAGCAGAAACCCGGTAATGGCGTTGGTTGCAGCGATGTCGCTCCAGCCAGGGTCGGCCATTTTCACCGTCTCGCAGCTTTGCTCGGCATAAGCCGAGGCGCTGCCCAGAGCCAGAAGCCCGACCGTCAGTACTGTGGATAACCTTTGCATGGACTTCCCCTTAACATTATTGGTTTTGGCAGGGTTGTGGATAACGTGCTTTACGTTCCAGATCGTCGAGGTCGATGTGGTTGCGCATGTACTGCTGGCTGGCGTCCACCAGTGGCTGGTGATCCCAGCTCTTCAGCTTGCCGATGGTCAGGGCGTCGGCGACGAAACGCCGGCGTCGCTGACTGGCGAGCACCTGTTGGTGGATCGCCGGGATATCCCATTTGGCCCGCGCTTCGGCGAGAAACGCCTCGAAAAGCTGCTGATATTGCGGCGACTGGCTGAGTTCTTCCTGTTCCTTCGGATCGTTATGTACATCGAAGAGTAGGCAAGGGTCGTCTTCGCTGTAGATGAATTTGTAGGCACCACGGCGAATCATCATCAACGGGCTGATGGTGCCTTCGGCCATGTACTCGCCGAACACTTCATCGTGACCGCCCTGCCCTTGCAGGTGCGAAACCAGCGAGCGGCCGTCCAGCGGCAGCCCCGGTTCCAGCGAGCCGCCAGCCAATTCGACAAAGGTCGGCAGCAGGTCGGCAGTGGACACCGCCGCGCTGACCCGCCCTGCCCCGAATTGTCCCGGTGCACTGATCAGCAGCGGCACACGGGCAGCCATTTCGTACCAGTGCATTTTGTACCAGAGGCCGCGCTCGCCGAGCATGTCGCCGTGGTCACCGGAGAATACGATGATGGTGTCATCGATCAGCCCGGTTTCTTCGAGTGTTTGCAGAAGTTTGCCGACGTTGCTGTCGATATAACTGCATGCACCGAAGTAGGCACGGCGCGCATCGCGAATCTTATCCACAGGCAGCGGCTTGTCCCACAGGTCATAGACTTTGAGCAAACGCTGGGAATGAGGATCAAGTTGATCCTGTGCGGGTGTTTCGGGCAAAGGGATGTCGGCGTCGTCGTACAGATCCCAGAAAGCTTTGGGAATCGTGTACGGGTCGTGTGGGTGAGTCATCGATACGGTCAGGCAGAACGGTTGATCGCCCTCCTCGCGGATGTGATCGAACAGGTATTGCTGGGCCTTGAACACCACTTCTTCGTCGAAATCCAGCTGATTGGTGCGAACGCAGGGCCCGGCTTGCAGCACCGATGACATGTTGTGGTACCAGGTTGGCCGCACGTCCGGCTCATCCCAGTTCACCGACCAACCGTAATCGGCCGGGTAGATGTCGCTGGTCAGGCGTTCTTCGTAGCCGTGCAATTGGTCCGGACCGCAGAAATGCATCTTGCCCGACAGTGCGGTGCGGTAGCCGAGACGCCGCAGGTAATGGGCATAGGTCGGAACATCGGCGGGGAAATCAGCCGCGTTGTCGTAGGCGCCGATCTTGCTCGGTAACTGACCACTGACCAGAGTAAAACGCGACGGCGCGCAAAGGGGGCTATTGCAATAAGCGGCGTCGAACACCACGCCTTCGGCGGCGAGGCGGCTGAGATTCGGTAGTTTGATGGGCGAAGGGCCGTAGAACGGCAACATTGGCGCGGCCATTTGATCGGCCATGATGAAAAGAATATTTTTGCGCTTCATGTGATCGCGGCATTCCATAGTGGATATTTATGCGAGAGTGCTGTGATCGAGCATGGAGTCCATTAACCTTGTGGTAAAGCCCATGCCAGGCAATGACTAGGATAAGCACAGCTTATGTATGACGCCCTCGGAGATTTGTCCCTGGACCTGCTGCGTGCCTTTGAAGCCGCGGCCCGGCAACGCAGTTTCACCGCCGCCGCGGTGGAGCTCGGCACCACGCAACCGGCCA
Source organism: Pseudomonas sp. MDT1-85 (assembly GCF_054898065.1). NCBI lineage: Bacteria > Pseudomonadati > Pseudomonadota > Gammaproteobacteria > Pseudomonadales > Pseudomonadaceae > Pseudomonas > Pseudomonas sp. MDT1-85. Next base: position 309,674 of record NZ_CM142715.1, read on the forward strand.
TCAGCCAGCAGATCAAACGACTGGAAGAACAACTCGCGACACGGTTGTTCGACCGTATTTATCGCGGTATTGAACTGACTGAGGCCGGGACCATTCTGTTCGAGCAAGTTCAGCTTGGTTTGCAGAATATCGATGCAGGATTGAGCGCAATCAGCGCACAACAACAGCACGAAGTGTTGCAGGTGGCCACCGACTTCGCCTTCGCGGCGTATTGGCTGATGCCGCGTCTGCACCGCTTCCATACCGCCAACCCTCAAGTGGATGTCAGCCTGGTCACCAGCGAACGCAGCCACAACATGTTGCGAACCGATATCGATGTGGCGGTACTGTTCGGCGATGGCCGGTTCAAGCAAGGCGAGAGCCACTGGCTGTTCAGCGAAGAGGTGTTTCCGGTGTGCAGCCCGCTGCTATTGAAGGACCGTGCCCTGCCCTTGCCGGCTCAGGCATTGCTGGAGTTTCCGCTGCTGCACCTGCGAGGCGAACACAGCAGCAACTGGTTTGACTGGAGCGGCGTGTTTCGCGAACTGGGGATCACTTCAGCCCCCGCGCCGGGGCAACTGCGCTTCGACAATTACACCTTGCTGATTCAGGCGGCGATTGGTGGTCAGGGCGTTGCGATCGGGTGGCGGCACCTTGTGGATAACTTGTTGGCGCAAGGGCTGTTGTGTCGCCCGATTGCCGACACGGTGATTTCCAGGCTGGGCTATTACGTGGTCCTGCCCCAGCGCAAACGGCGTGGGGCATTGATTAAGCTGTTTGTGGATTGGTTGATGGCGGAACAGGCCAGCAGCGCGCAATCGCTCAATGGTCTTCCGTTACCCTCGATTGCGGTGTGAATGCAAAAAGATCGCAGCCTTCGGCAGCTCCTACGGGTGCATGCCGAAGTCTGCGATCTTTTACTATTCCGAAGTCCCGACAAAACTCACATGCTCACCAACATGCAGATTCAGGTGCAGCTCATCGGCAATCCCTACAGCTACCCTGTTCAGTTGTTCCAGCACTGCGGCCAGACCCGGCTCCAGGCTACTGCTGACGTGACTGAAATGCTCGATGGTCAGGCCGGGCACGCGGCGTGGTGCATTCACCAAAGTCCAGTGCAAAGAGCTGCTTTGCAGAGCCTCGCGGATTTCTTCGGCGGCGTGGCGTTGCAACGGGTCTTCTATTTCGGGGTCGTCCAGCACCTCGAAATCGCCCACAACAAACAGCCGGGCAATGCCCGCGGCCTGCATGCCGTCGATCAGTGCATCCACCGCCAGCACCTCTTCGACCGGGCCAGGCACAAAGGATTTTTCAATGTGCTCACTGTTCATCGGCAACCCTGGCGCATTGAGCAGGCAGATCACCGCCGAACGGCCGGCCACGCTTTGTTTGATCCGCGTGGCATCGAACAGATCGCCGGTCTTGGTGCGCAAACCCGGGCGCGGCGCGAGCGCGGTCAGGTCATCGAGAATCGCGATCACTTCATGCTGACGCCGCAGCATTTCTGCCATCAGCGCACTGCCCAAGCTACTCATGGCACCATAAAGCACTACCTTCACCACTGGGGTTTCGGCATTTTTCATGGCCGTGCTCCCTGTTTTCTTGCCTATATGGTGTGTGACCTGCGGGAAGCGGCGAGGGTTCGACAAGGTTTCAGAGGGGTTCAGATGCAAACGATCAAGGGTTACCACGCCCATGTCTATTTCGACGCCAGCACCCTGCCGCAGGCAAGGGCCTTGTGTGAGCAGGCCGCGCAATTGTTTCCGCTGAAGTTGGGGCGCATGCACGAACGCCCGGTCGGCCCGCACCCGGACTGGAGCTGCCAATTGGCTTTCGAGCCGCAACACCTCGGCGCGGTGTTGCCGTGGCTGGCGCTCAACCGCAAGGGATTAGTGATATTCCTGCACCCGGATACCGGCGACGATCTGCTCGACCACACCGAGCATGCAATCTGGATGGGCGCGATCCGGCCGCTGAATCTGTCTGTTTTTTGATCAGAGTTGTTCCTCGGCCTCTCCGGGCAAATGCTCGTCCAGATGCAGCCACGGCAAACGACTGTCCGTCCAGATATGCCGCTCGGCCGGCGCTTGCTCGGGATGGTCGAGGGTGGCGATGGTCACGTCGATGCTCTCGGGGCTCAGCTGCGTCACCAGCGCCAGTTGCGCCCCACAGTTTTGGCAGAAATATCGCACGCAAGTAGACGAAGACTCGTATCGGGACGGCGTACCCGTCATCCATGTAAATGCCGAAGCGGGGACAGTGATCCAGGTGGTCACTATCCCGCCGCTGACCCGCCGGCAAATCGAGCAATGGCAGTGAGCGATGTCGTGCAATGGCCCGCTGAATTGATAGCAGATTTGTCCGCAGTGGCAGCCGCCGGTGTGAAGTTCGCCCATGTCTTTTGCTCCTGACCCCGTGTTTACGGTCTTTCAACCGGGCCGACGGCCGGTTGTACATTCGGTCAATGCTTTCACTCGCGAAAGCTGGCTGAAAGCTTCCCCGATTAGGATCGCCCTCACTGCCGGCAACAGACCGGTTGGCCAATGCGAGTGTTTTATCGCCCGCCCGGTCCATTAAACAACAACAATGGTGATTCTGATGTCCGCTACTACCCGCCTCTTCGCTGTCACTCCGCCCGTACGTCTCGTGCTTCCCGTTCTGCGCTGACCCCATCCGGTTCGCCATTCCCTAGCCGCGCTACGCCTGGAGTATTCCTATGCTGACTTTCCTTGGCTTCGCCATGGTCATCACGTTCATGTTCCTGATCATGACCAAGCGCCTGTCCGCGCTGATCGCTTTGATCATCATCCCGATCATCTTCGCCCTGTTCGGCGGCTTCTCGCCGAAGATCGGCCCGATGATGCTCGAAGGCATCACCAAACTCGCGCCGACCGGCGTCATGCTGATGTTCGCCATTCTCTACTTCGCCCTGATGATCGACTCCGGCCTGTTCGACCCGGCCGTGCGCAAGATCCTCAAACTGGTCAAGGGCGACCCGTTGAAAGTTTCGGTCGGCACCGCCGTACTGGCGCTCGTCGTTTCCCTTGATGGTGACGGCGCGACCACTTATATGATCTGCGTGGCCGCCATGCTGCCGCTCTACAGCCGCATCGGCATGAGCCCGCGGATCATGGCCGGTCTGATCATCCTCGCCGGTGGCGTGATGAACATGACCCCTTGGGGTGGCCCGACGGCTCGTGCGGCCAGTGCGCTGCATGTCGATCCGTCCGACATCTTTGTGCCAATGATTCCAGCAATGCTGGCCGGCGTGGTGGCGATCCTGGCGATTGCCTATTTCTACGGTAAACGCGAGCGTGCACGCCTGGGTGAACTGCACCTGGTCGGTGATGAAGTCGATCACAGCGAAATCAGCGTTTCGCAGTTCCCGGATGCCCGTCGTCCAAAGCTGATCTGGTTTAACGGCGCCCTGACCCTGGCGCTGATGTGCACCCTGGTCGCCGGCCTGTTGCCGCTGCCAGTACTGTTCATGGTGGCGTTCAGTATCGCGATGATCGTCAACTACCCGTGCCTGCAACAGCAGAAGGATCGCGTTGCGGCCCACGCCGGTAGCGTGCTGGCGGTGGTCGGTTTGATCTTTGCCGCGGGTATCTTCACCGGTATCCTGACGGGCACCGGCATGGTTGATGCCATGTCGAAAAGCCTGCTGGCGGTCATCCCCGATTTCCTCGGCCCGTACCTGGCCGTGATCACCGCGCTGGTGAGCATGCCGTTCACGTTCTTCATGTCGAACGATGCATTTTATTACGGCGTGTTACCGGTACTTGCCGAAGCCGCTAGTCATTACGGTATAACCGCAGTGGAAATGGCACGTGCCTCGATCGTCGGTCAGCCCGTCCACTTGCTGAGCCCGCTGGTACCATCGACTTATCTGTTGGTGGCCCTGGCCGGTATCGAATTCGGTGATCACCAGCGGTTCACCTTAAAGTGGGCAGTGCTGGTTTGCCTGTGCATACTGGTGGCTGCGTTGCTGATGGGGATTTTTCCGCTGTTCAGCACTCTATAAGCCCAAGACTCACCATGACGGGTCCAGGCTTTGTTGTCGAAGCCTGGGCCCTTCGTGGTTTAACACATCCTCAAAGGAATACACATGGAATGGCTGACCAACCCTGAAATCTGGGTTGCCTTCTTCACCCTGACTGCCCTGGAGATCGTCCTGGGCATCGACAACATCATCATGATCTCGATCCTGGTCAGCCGCATGCCCAAGCACATGCAGGCGCGCACCCGGATCTTCGGCCTGGCACTGGCCATGATCACGCGGATCCTGTTGCTGCTGTCGATCACCTGGGTCATGCGCCTCACCGCAGACCTGTTCGAAGTGTTCGGCCAGGGTATTTCCGGGCGTGACCTGATCCTGTTCTTCGGTGGTCTGTTCCTGTTGTGGAAGAGCTCGCAAGAGATGTACCACGCCCTGGAAGGCGAAGATGAAAGCCACGACGAGCCGACCGCCAAGGGTGGCAGCTTCCTGTACACCATCATCCAGATTGCGATTATCGACATTGTGTTCTCCCTGGACTCGGTGATCACCGCCGTGGGTATGGTTTCCCACGTACCGGTCATGGTCGCTGCGATCATCGTCGCCGTACTGGTGATGATGCTGGCGGCTGGCACCATCAGCGAATTCATCGACAAGCACCCGTCGCTGAAAATGCTGGCGCTGTCGTTCCTGTTGCTGGTGGGTACCGTGCTGATTGCCGAGTCTTTCGAAGTGCACTTGCCAAAAGGCTACGTCTACTTCGCGATGGCGTTCTCGTTGGCAGTGGAAGCGATCAACATCAAGATGCGTACCGCGATGATGAAAAAGAAGAAGCAACAAGACCCAGTGAAACTGCGCAAGGATGTTCCGGGGCAGTAATCCCGGCGTCTGCCAGCTAGCACCAAACCTGTGGGAGCGGGCTTGCCCGCGAAGACGGAGTATCAGTCGACTTCAATGTTGACTGATACGCCGCTTTCGCGAGCAAGCCCGCTCCCACATTTGTTTGTGCTTATGCCGGGGAATCGAGGCTTTAGTCTCCCAAGCGCGCCTGCGCGCACAGCTATAAAACGGTATGGCGAGCCCTCAAAGATTGACGCACAGAGCTTCGATGGTTAGCGTCCCCCGCTCGCATCAAACGACAATGACAAGGAATGCACATGTCCGGAAAACCAGCCGCACGCGTCACAGACCCCACCACCTGCCCTCTCCCCGGCCACGGCACTAACCCGATTGCCAGCGGTTCGCCCGATGTTTTTTTCGATGGTCTCGCCGCCGCACGGGTCAACGACAAGTGCACCTGCGGCCAGGCTCTCAGTGGCGGGTTCTCCTCAACGGTGTTCATCAACGGTTTGAACGCCATGACCATCGATAGCACTGCGAGCCATGGCGGCGTGGTGATCGGCGGCTCCGGCAGCGTCATCATCGGCGACAGTCACACCCCCGCGCCATTTATCCCGCCCTTGCCGATCATTGGTCAGCCCTTGGTCGAATTCAAAGCCGTCAGCGCCGGCAATGGCGAACCAATTGCCGAACAAGACTACGAAATCGAAACCGCCGAAGGCCGTATCGTCAAAGGCCAGACCAACGCTCAGGGCATGACTCAGAGCGTCGTCACCCTACAGCCCGACCTCGCCGTAGTCCGTTGGACTGTCTGACGCCTCAAGGAAGAATGAAATGACCGGACAATGCATCGCGCCCGACGACCTGGACATGAAAAAACTCTGGGACAGCACCTGCGAACTGCCCGCCTGCAAACGCGAAACCACCAAGGGCGGACCGAACCCGAAAACCCGCGTCGAAGTGCCGTTGCTGACCTGTAATTGCCTGTGGCGCAGGTTTCAGAAAGAAGCCGAAGAATGGGTTGCGCCGGGTGGCGTGCTGATTGCCGACCCGCAAGTGCGCAACCGCAAGATTAATGCGGCCTATGCGCAGTTGTGGCTGGCGGATAACCGGTTTCAGTGGGCGGGATTGGCGGCGTTTGCTTCCAAGCAGGTGGGGTGTGGGTTGATCCATGCCACCAAGTTGCAAACCGCTATCGCGGCACAGAAGGCTGCGCAAGAGAAACTGCGCACCGGTAAGTCGGAAACCATTTTTGAAGGGTTTGGGTTCAAGCTCAGTAAGACCGATCCTGAAGTAGAGAAGGAAGTAGAAAGAGCGCGAGCGGCCAATCCTCTGCCTACCGAAGACATTACCTTTGGCGATAACTCTCGTTCGGTTGTCCAGCAGCAGTTGGACTACGTATATGAAATGCTGGCTCTCGGTAACACCTCGCTGTTTCTGGATGTTTATCCGTTGCATCGGTTTTTTATGGTGCGGGGTTACAAGGAAATGGAGAAATGTTTGAAGAGCCGTCGTGGCATTGTGAAGGATGTGATGTGGCCGATTGCAGGAAAAGTGGAGTTTGGCGCAGATACTCCAGAGATTTACGCAACGTTCAAAGCCATCGACGACGGAGATATCAAGGGTAGCGTCGAGCAAATGGCGACTCACGAACAAGTAAATATCCTGCAACCTGCCATGTACGACGAAACTCATTTCGCCATGCTCATGCGAGGTACACATGGAGGCGATGTCATTTCGGTCGTAACAGGTTTGTTGCCAGGGGCAGCCGAAGAAATCCAGCTTACCCTCGCTAGCCAATGCAAAGCTCCTGACAATAGGAAAGTCGCTTTCGGCAGCAATCCGCTTGCCAACCTTGCCGATAAGAATCAAAGAATGAAGTTTGTCTTACGCGCCGCCAATCAATTTGACGCATTGCTTAAAGAGCCAACCTCCCGCGCAAAGTTGAAGCAATCCATTAGTGACATTGCGAGCGGCGGGGGCAACAGGTGATGCACAAACGAAATACCTACTTTGCTGCTGCCGTTGCGTTGGTGACAGTCATTTTGGCGTTTTATTTCAGCCGTGGCCCGGAACAAATTTCTTTCCATATTGGGAAAAGTTATGACGATGTGGTGCGCGATTCGACATTTCCTGTAAAGAACGAAACCGCCATTTATCCCAGTGAACCACCTCACCCAAGCTCCACTTGGATTAGCACGCCAGTCATTATCACCTTTGATGACAAACAACATGGATTCACATTGCCGCCCACAAAATTCGGTGTGATTGGGTGGTCCGAATTCAAAGCGATCACCCTGTCTACGTCGCCGATGCTGGAAACCTTGCCGTTCGAACAAGCAGTAAAACTCCTTGATGAGCTACAACAAAAGTTTAAACAGGTCGGGTGGGCTCCGGAACCTGTTGAAGGTAACGATTGGCTCAAAATAGAAACAAAAGAGGACCAAGTGCGACTTCAAGCCAAACTCTTTGATCAACTGGACGGCGTCATCTTGTTGATTCCGCACAAGTACAGCTTGATTCTTCACATCAAATGCTATGCCCGCTGCGACGAACGAAACCCCGAGACGGCCAAGTACCTGATCGACGTCGGAATGGGCGAGGATCTCTTCAGCGATTGAAATCTCCCCGATTTCAGGGCTCCTGCGTAGCCCAGCGGGGGGCTCCCTCGCCATAGGGGTTATGTTCATGACAGTTTTGTTTCAATCGCCTCTTTAGCTGTGCGATGCTGGCGCCCAGACCGTTAGCCAACTACAGCTTAAATACACAACGTAGAAAAACGCGCGGCACCGTCGACTTGCCCCATTGGGGCGCTACCACCACAGGGGGCCTGCATGCTCACCCTGCTCAATTTGTTATCGGCCGTGGCCTTGTTGATCTGGGGCACGCACATCGTCCGAACCGGCATCCTGCGGGTTTATGGTTCCAACTTGCGCCATGTGATCGCCCATAACATGTCCAGGCGCTGGCTCGCGTTTGTCGCCGGGATCGCAGTGACCGCCATGGTCCAGAGCAGCAATGCCACCGCCATGCTCGTGACCTCGTTTGTCGGTCAGGGGCTGATGGCGCTGACGCCAGCCTTGGCAACCATGCTCGGTGCCGACGTGGGTACCGCCCTGATGGCGCGGGTACTGACCCTCGACTTGTCGTGGCTGTCGCCGCTGCTGATTTTCCTCGGAGTGATTTTCTTCCTGTCGCGCAAGCAGACCCGGGTAGGACAGATGGGCCGGGTCAGCATCGGTCTGGGGCTGATAATTCTGGCGCTGCAACTGATCGTCGAGGCCGCCGCGCCGATCACTCAGGCGCAAGGGGTGAAGGTCATCTTCGCCTCCCTGACCGGCGATATCTTGCTCGATGCCTTGGTCGGCGCGCTGTTCGCGATGGTTTCCTATTCCAGCCTGGCTGCCGTTTTGCTGACCGCGACTCTCGCCGGTGCCAGCGTGATCAGTTTGCCAGTGGCCATCGGCCTGGTGATCGGCGCCAACATCGGCAGCGGCATTCTGGCTTTCCTCAGCACCAGCATGCAGAACGCGGCCGGCCGTCAGGTGGCGCTCGGCAGCCTGTTGTACAAACTGATTGGCCTGCTGCTGATCATTCCGGTGCTCGACCCGTTGGTGCACTGGATCGACAGCCTCGACTTCAGCCCTCAGGAAATGGTCATCGGCTTCCACCTGCTCTACAACACCGCGCGTTGCCTGATCCTGTTGCCCAGCGTCGGGCCGATGGCCAAACTCTGTGCATGGTTGCTGCCAGAGCGGCCGGACATCAACGGCACGGCCAAACCGCGGCATCTTGACCCGACGGCGTTGGTCACCCCGAGTCTGGCACTGGCCAATGCCGCCCGGGAAACCCTGCGCATCGGCGATCTGGTCGACAGCATGCTCGAAGCCATGCTCGCCGTGCTGCGCGGCAAACAAACCGCTGTCACCCAGGAAGTACGTCGCCTGGCCGATGATGTCGAAGCGCTCTACAGCGCCATCAAGCTCTACCTGGCGCAAATGCCCCGGGAAGACCTCAGCGAGCAGGATAGCCGGCGCTGGGCGGAAACCATCGAATTGGCGATTAACCTGAAACTCGCCAGCGACGTGATCGAACGGATGCTGCGCAAGGTTCAGCAACAGAAAACCTCGCAACGGCGGTCTTTCTCCGAGGACGGTCTGGAGGAGTTGGCGGGGCTGCAAAACCAATTGATTGCTAACCTGCGTCTGGGGTTGTCAGTGTTTCTCAGTTCCGACCCGGAAAGTGCCCGCCAGTTACTGCGTGAGAAACGTCGCTTTCGCGCACAGGAACGCCGCCTTGCCCACGCTCATGTCAGCCGTTTAAACCGTAAGATCGTACAAAGTATCGAGACCAGTTCGCTGCATCTGGAACTGATTGCCGACATGAGACGCTTGAATTCGCTGTTCTGCAGCAGTGCCTATGCGGTGTTGGGCACTTCGGACACCGGCGCTCTGGCGGTCGACGATTTGACTGACATCACTCATTCACCCTGAACGTCCACAGTTGCCTGAAGTCTGTTGAACTTACGCTGGTCGTACGGAAACTCGTTATGCGTTGTCTGCTGTTCGCTTGTCTGTTGCTCGGCTCACTGCCTTCATTTGCCCTGGATCGCTTTCAGGTCGAGGGCTACACCTTGCGCAACGGCCTGCAATTGGTCCTCAAACCGGGCTCCGAGCGCGGGCATGTGGCGATCCGGTTGGTGGTTGGCGTAGGCCTGGATGATTTCAGCTGTGCCGACAAGGAGCTGCCGCATCTGCTCGAACACTTGCTGTTCAGTGGCATCGACGCTACCGGCGAAGGCGGTCTGGAAGAACGCATGCAGGCTCTGGGCGGTGAGTGGAATGCCTATACCAGCAACGCCGACACAACCTTCGTCATCGAAGCCCCGGCGAAAAACCAGCGCAAGGTTCTCGACCTGTTGTTGGCGCTGCTGACCCAGACCCGTATCGACGACACTGCCATCAACGTCGCCAAGCAAGTGGTCGAGCGCGAAGACGGTGGTCATTACTCGCACCTGCAACGCTGGCTGGATCGCCAGGACCTGGGGCACACCGCGAGTAATCAGTTGGCGGTGGAGCTGGGCCTCAAATGCCCCGAGCGCGCGCAAGTCGATCACCTGACCCGCGAGCAACTGGAAAACGTGCGCAAGGCCTGGTACGCGCCTAACAACATGAGCCTGATCGTGGTTGGTGATCTCGACCGCCTGCTGCCGGCCTATCTGGAACGGGCCTATGGCGCGCTCGAAGCGGTTGAGCCTAGCGCTCATCTGCCGTTGCCAGACATTCAAGCCAGCGCGGCCCACGAACGCAATTTGAGTAACGATTTCGTCGGCGGCGGTGCCAAATTGCATTGGCTGGTGCCGGAACCGGTGCTGGAAGACCAGCATGACGAAACCTTCGACATGCTCAAGGACTATCTGGACTGGGCGCTCTATCGCCAATTGCGCCTGGCCCATGGGTTGTCCTATGGGCCATCAGCCGAGCGCGAGGTATTTGGCGCAGTGGGCTTCATGAGCCTGAACGCCGACCTTGATCGCGACGACGTGCTGGCAGCGGAACAGGTGCTGGATGAGCTTAAAGCCGATCTGCTCAAGAACGGCCTCGACGCCGCCACCTTCGCCCGTCTCAAACAAGCCGCCATCGCTCGCCAGACTTGGGCCGTGCAAGGCAACAGCGCTCTGGCGGACTATTACTGGAGCGCCCTTGGCGACTACGAGGACGGCCATTTCGTCAACCCGACCAAGGCGCTGCAAGACGTGACACTGGCCGAGGCGAACAAGGCAATGCGTGAGTTGCTGCTGCAACCGGGGTATCTGCGGATCGAGAAGCCGCTGGTGAGTTATGACCAGGTGATGTGGGCAATTGTCGGGGGCTTTGGGTTGATGGTGCTTGGAATATTGGGTTGGCGCGTTCACCGCAGAAAGTAAGCGTTCCCTGTGGCAAGGCGCAGAACCTGTGGGAGCGTGGCTTGCCCGCGAAGAACGATGACGCGTAATACCTGAAAAACCGCGGTGTATTCTTCGCGGGCAAGCCTCGCTCCTACAGGATCTTCGTCGCGGCATTGGGGCAAGCCCCCTCGCCACAGGGCCTCTCGGGCGGTACCCTGTCGAGGATTTCCCCACGACTATTGTGAATCGCCGAATGCCGAATCTGACCCTGTACGTACAGCGCATCCTCGAATTGATGAAGCGCTATCCCGGGGTCATTGCGCTTGGCGGTTTCATCTCCGGGGTCGGCAGCTTCATGCTGGTGGATCGCCAACAAGGTCTGGCGACGTGGATCACCACTATCATGCTGGTCAGCTGGGTCTGGCTGATGCTGGAAAACAGCCTCACCAAGCTGTTCGCCAGGGTCTTCAAGCGCGAAATACCCCCGCCGCTGCTGCGTTACGCGACGCAGATGATCCATCAGGAAAGCCTGTTCTTCGTCCTCCCGTTCTTTTTAATCACCACCACCTGGAACAGCGGCCAGTTATTCTTCACTGGATTGCTGAGCATGGCGGCACTGATTTCGATCATCGACCCGCTCTACTACAAATGGCTGGCACCGCGCCGCTGGGCGTTTTTGGCGCTGCACACCCTGACCCTGTTCGCGGCCCTGCTGACCGCCCTGCCCGTCATCCTGCACCTGACCACTGCCCAGAGCTTCAAGCTGGCGCTGGGCATTGCCATGGTGCTGTCGTTCCCGAGCCTGGCCTCGATTTTCCCGATTCGCACCGTGCGCAATGCGTTGGCGATCCTCAGCATCACCGTCGGCATCGGCGCCGCCGGTTGGGTGCTGCGTTCCTGGGTTCCGCCGGCGACCCTGTGGATGACCGATGTGGCGATCAGCACTCAAATGCAGGATCGAACTCCCGGCAAGAGTCTGGAAGAAGTCAGCGCCGAACAGATTCGCGGAGGTGGGTTGTACGCGTACACCGCGATCAACGCCCCGCGGGGTCTGGCCGAGCGGATCTATCACGTCTGGATATTCAACGGTAAAGAGGTCGATCGTATTCCTCTGGACATCCACGGCGGGCGCAAGGAAGGCTACCGCGCCTGGACCCACAAGCAGAACTTCCCCGGCAACCCCGCGGGCAAATGGCAGGTTCGGGTGCTCACCGAAGACGGCCAACTGATCGGCGTGTTGCGCTTCAAGGTCATGGACAGCACACCCATCAAAGAAAAGTAAGGGTTCTGCTGCGAGCGTAGTCGTGCGGTTGAATGCGTTGCTGATGCATGGACATGCGGCTCTGAAGACCTACACACATCAATGTGGGAGCGAGCCTGCTCGCGATGAGGTCGGCACATTCAACAATTTTGTTGGCTGTTGAACCGTCATCGCGAGCAGGCTCGCTCCCACAGGGTTCTCGGTTAGCCAAAGAACCAGTAACAAACCCCGATCGCCCCCAACACCCCCGCCAACTCCGCCAGCAACGCACACCCCACCGCATGCCGCGCGCGCTGGATGCCCACCGCGCCGAAGTACACCGCCAGCACATAGAAGGTCGTTTCGGTACTGCCCTGAATCGTCGCCGCCACCAGCGCCGGGAAGCTGTCGACTCCGGAGGTCTTCATGGTTTCGATCAGCATTGCCCGTGCTGCGCTGCCGGAGAAGGGTTTGACCATGGCCGTCGGCAACGCATCGACGAAGCGCGTGTCCCAACCGGCCCACTCCACCAGATGACGAATCCCGTCCAGACCGAAATCCAGCGCCCCGGATGCTCGTAGCACGCCCACGGCACAGAGCATCGCCACCAGATACGGCAGCAGGTTCTTGGCGACGTCGAAGCCTTCTTTGGCGCCTTCGATGAACGCCTCGTAGACCTTCACTTTGCGTAACGCTCCGATCACCAGAAACAGCATGATCAGCCCGAACAGCGTCAGGTTGCCGAGGATCGATGACAGGCTCGCCAGAGCGGTCGCCGAGAGCGTTGCCAGCAGCGCCATGAAACCACCGAGTGTCAGGGCACCGGGAATCATGTATGCCAGCACCACCGGGTCCCACAGGCGCAGGCGCTGCATGACCGCCACCGATAACAGACCGACCAGGGTCGAGCAACTGGTGGCCAGCAGGATCGGCAGGAACACCAGGGTCGGATCAGGCGCGCCTTGCTGGGCACGGTACATGAAGATGGTCACCGGCAGCAGGGTCAGGGAGGAGGCGTTGAGCACCAGAAAAAGGATCTGCGCATTGCTGGCAATCGTGTCGCTGGGGTTGAGGTCCTGTAGCGCACGCATGGCCTTGAGACCGATGGGCGTGGCGGCGTTGTCCAGGCCCAGGCCATTGGCGGCGAAGTTGAGGGTGATCAGGCCGATGGCCGGATGCCCGGCCGGCACTTCCGGCATCAGGCGCAGGAACAAGGGCCCCAGCGCCTTGGCCAGCCAATCGACGATCCCGGCCTTCTCGGCGATCCGCAGAAAGCCCAGCCAGAGGGTGAGGGTGCCGAACAACAGGACCATGACCTCGACCGACAATTTGGCCATGGCGAAAAGGCTTTCCACCATCGCCGCAAAGATCCCGGCGTTACCACCGATCAGCCACTGCGCGAGCGCCGATACGGCCGCCACGATGAAGAAGCCAAGCCACAGGCCATTAAGCATCAGTCAAATCCCCCGGAAGTTGCGGCGAATGATAGCGGGGTAGGCAGAAACGACAAACCCCGGATTTCTCCGGGGTTTGTTTGCGAGATTGCGTCATACACCTAATGTGCATGCTACCTCGTCCTGTAGGAGCGAGGCTTGCCCGCGAATGGGACGCCGCGGTGTTTCAGTTACACCGCGTTATCGTTCTTCGCTGGCAAGCCATGCTCCTACAGGTTTTTGCGTCAGTTGCTGGAAACTTCGCCAACCGGCAGCTTTTCCTTGCTGCGCCAGTGCGGCAGGGAGTTCCAGTAGCGCTCGCCCTTGGCGTCGTCGTACATGCCTTCCCAACGTGCGATGACCAGCACGGCCAAGGCGTTGCCGATCACGTTCAGCGCGGTACGGGCCATGTCCATGATGCGGTCAACACCAGCGATGAACGCCAGGCCTTCCAGTGGAATACCGACGCTGCCCAGAGTAGCCAGCAGCACCACGAAGGACACACCCGGTACGCCGGCGATGCCTTTGGAGGTGACCATCAGCGTCAGCACCAGCAGCAACTGTTGGCTGATCGACAGGTCGATGCCGTAGAGCTGGGCAATGAAGATGGCCGCAATGCTCTGGTACAGGGTCGATCCGTCGAGGTTGAACGAGTAGCCGGTCGGTACCACGAAGCTGCAAATGGCTTTCGGCGCGCCGTAGGCTTCCATTTTCTCGATCACGCGCGGCAGCACGGTTTCGGAACTGGCGGTGGAGTAGGCCAGCACCAATTCATCCTTGAAGATGCGCATCAGCTTGATCACCGAGAAGCCGAACAGGCGAGCGATCAGGCCCAGCACCACGAAGGCGAAGAAGGCGACGGCGAAGTAAACCAGGACGACCAGTTTGGCCAGCGGCAGCAGGGAGGCAAAGCCGAAGTTGGCTACGGTCACCGCGATCAAGGCGAACACACCGATCGGGGCGTAGTTCATGATCATGTGAGTGACCTTGAACATGCTTTCCGATACGCCCTGGAACATCTTCACCAGCGGATCGCGCAGGTCCGATTGCAGGCTCGACAGACCGAGACCGAACAACACGGAGAAGAAGATGATCGGCAGCATCTCGCCGCGGGCCATGGCCGCGAAGATGTTCGACGGGATCAGGTTGAGGATGGTCTGGATGAACGCATGTTCATGCTGAACCTCGGCAGCAGTGGCCTGGTACTTGGAAATATCCACCGTACCGAGGGTGCTCATGTCGATGCCGCTGCCCGGATGAACCACGTTGGCCAGCACCAGACCGACCAGAATGGCGATGGTGGTGACGATTTCGAAGTAAATGATGGTCTTCAGACCGATACGACCGAGTTTCTTCGCGTCGCCCACGCCAGCAATGCCGACGATCAGCGAAGAGATCACAATCGGGATCACAATCATCTTGATCAGACGGATAAAGATATCGCCTGCCGGTTGCAGCACGTTGCTGATCCACCAGGCTTTTTCGGCACTGAAATGGTTGAGCAGTGCACCAATTGCTATCCCCAGAACCAGACCGATGAGGATCTGCCAGGCGAGGCTAAGCTTTGCCTTCTTCATATCTTTACCCTTACTTGCGTTTGACTCAGGCTGATGCATGAACTGAAACACTCGATGGCGAACAGGTCTTGCATCGGCCCCCGTATAAGGTCCCCGCGAGCGAGCATTTACAGCTCTCAGGCAGCGAAAAAGGCGCAACTATTCCGATGCAGGGAAGCGCCGTCTAATGCCGTAAACGCCTACCCTATGCCGAATCGGCATGAGATTTTCTATCTGAAACCCGCGTCCCAACCGGGTTGAATACGACATTCAGGCGGGCATAAGTGCCGTATGCCGGCCATTTCACCGCAGGTCGATGGTTTTTAAATAGGCGGAAATTTAGGAAAAAGCCTACGTTTGGCGGCGAATTTTCTTCTCGGGAAAGTCGGAGCTTTCTCGATATACGGTCAAGAAGAAACACCGCGAAACGGTTTTGCGGGGAATATGCAGCAATAACAGATGAGCTGAATGCTCTAGATCAACGTTTTGCACGTTGAAGCCCTTCCGCAAGTCCGTCGAGTCGCTTTGGCCCCGGCGAACTTGCGTCGCAGCTTTACTTGACCCGGCCCTTGCGCAGGTACTCCCTGTACCCGTAGGTCACTCCGACCCTGAAACAGTCAGAACGTCCCGACCCCTTGGTCATGCGTCTACCGTCCTCGGGTAGCGCAGTGGAAAGAAGCGCTGTGGCCTCTTTCGTGTTTCGAACTTTTTCTTCAGTTATTTCAGCCTCGACCGCGGCGGCCAAAGAAGAAGGAAGCAATAAACATCACCAGGAACACGACAAAGAGAATCTTGGCGATACCCGTGGCGGTGCCCGCGATACCACCGAAGCCCAGTACTGCAGCGATGATGGCAATGATCAGGAATGTGATTGCCCAGCTCAACATGGTGATTCTCCTTACGCTTCTATTTAAAGGTGTTGCGGGTGGTGCTTATCCCGGCGCGTTGAGCGCGCCAAGTTCGATTGCTTAAAACACCCAACGCTCCTGAGGCGTCTCGACCACAGGCTGGGCCTGGTCGACGTCCATCATTCGCATCGAGTCGCTGTCAGCCGGGTTGCTGACGGCACTAAAGTGGGTTTGGGGGGCGTGGGGAATCGACAGGTGCGGCGGCGTCTCTGGCGGCTGGCTCTGTTCCCAACGCAAGAACTGCTGGCCGCCAATCAAGGTAATCAACAATGCCAGCAGGGCGAACAAGCCTTGCTGGATATGCAATGGCGAGATACGCAATTGGGCGGCACCTTGGCGATTCATCCTGAAGTTCCTCCCACTGTGGGGTAGGTAGGCGGGCACTGATTTATTAAATGCCCTGATGACTCAGATACCTGCAGCCTGCATGCCACCTTTTTGTTGGGTTTAATACCATTAAAATCAATGAGTTACATGATCTGTTAAAATCGGTTTAGACGCATCCTGCACGATGGCCCATTCAAGGCCGTGCGTAATGCACGATGAATTCGCCGAAACTTTCAATATTTTTGGAATTGAACGAAGGGCGCGGATGTCAGAAAGGGACGCAGGCAATCGCCAAAGAACGGTTCATTAATAAAAAATTAAATAAATCAGTGGTTTATCTTGTGGCGAAGCAGATAGCTCCGCTGATGTGGCTGAAATCGACCACAATCAATCATGCAAGTTGCCCGATTTTTCCGGGCCTAACCAAATTCCACAATTAAAGGAGCGTAGGGACATGGAATCAGCCACTGAGCATCAAGGCCGCATTCTGCTGGTGGACGACGAGTCCGCGATCCTCCGAACCTTTCGCTATTGCCTCGAAGACGAAGGCTACAGCGTGGCCACCGCGACCAGCGCTGCTCAGGCCGAAGCCTTGTTGCAGCGCCAGGTTTTCGATCTGTGTTTCCTCGATTTGCGCCTGGGTGAAGATAACGGCCTGGATGTGCTGGCCCAGATGCGTATTCAGGCGCCCTGGATGCGAGTAGTCATTGTCACTGCTCACTCGGCCGTGGACACCGCAGTGGATGCGATTCAGGCGGGTGCCGCCGACTATCTGGTCAAACCTTGCAGCCCCGACCAGTTGCGTCTGGCCACTGCCAAACAGTTGGAAGTACGCCAACTCTCGGCGCGGCTGGAAGCTCTCGAAGGTGAAGTGCGAAAACCCAAGGAGGGACTGGATTCCTATAGTCCGGCCATGAAAGTGGTGCTCGAAACCGCGCGCCAGGTCGCCAGTACCGACGCCAATATCCTGCTTCTTGGCGAGTCCGGCACCGGTAAAGGTGAGCTGTCGCGGGCGATTCACGGCTGGAGCAAACGCCAGAAGAAATCCTGCGTCACCATCAATTGCCCATCCCTGACTGCCGAATTAATGGACAGCGAGCTTTTCGGACATAGCCGTGGCGCATTCACCGGTGCCAGTGAAAGCACTTTGGGGCGCGTTAATCAGGCTGACGGCGGAACGCTGTTTCTCGACGAAATCGGCGATTTTCCGCTAACTTTGCAGCCAAAGTTGCTGCGTTTCATCCAAGACAAGGAGTACGAACGCGTGGGTGACCCAGTGACCCGTCGCGCTGACGTGCGAATTCTCGCAGCGACTAACCTCAACCTGGAAGACATGGTGCGTGAGGGTCGTTTTCGGGAAGATTTGCTCTATCGCCTGAATGTCATAACCTTGCACTTGCCGCCGCTTCGCGAGCGCAGGGAAGACATTCTGAGCCTGGCTGACCGTTTCCTGGCGCGCTTCGTCAAGGAATACTCGCGTCCGGCCCGATGCTTCAGCGACGAGTCCCGCGAAGCGCTGCTCAGCTACCGCTGGCCGGGCAACATTCGCGAGCTGCGCAACGTGGTGGAGCGCGCGAGCATTATTTGTCCGCAGGAGCGGGTAGAGCTCAGCCACTTGGGCATGGCCGAGACCCCGACCAACCACACGCCGCGCATTGGTGCTGCGCTGAGCCTGGATGAATTGGAAAAAGCTCACATTGGCGCGGTCCTCGCCACGGCCGACACGCTGGATCAGGCGGCCAAGACCCTGGGTATCGATGCCTCGACCCTGTACCGCAAACGCAAGCAGTACAACCTGTGAGTCGTAATCGATGAAACTGGCGATGACGTTGCGCACCCGGCTGTTTCTGAGTATTTCCGCACTGATTACCGTGGCGCTGCTCGGGCTCTTGCTCGGGCTGGTCAGCGTGATGCAGATGGCAGGGACTCAGGAAGCCCTGCTCCGTGACAACTTTGTCAAGCTGGATCTGGGATTGAAGCTGCGTCAGACCCTGGGTGATCAACTGATCATCGTGCTTGGCGAGAACCCTGACCCTGCTGCGTTCGAGGCATCCAGCAGGCACTCCCTTGAATTGCTTGACGAAGGCATTGCTCACGAGCCGTCCAGCGAAGGTGTCCAATATGGTTTCAGAAAGGCCAAGGCTGATTATCAGAGCTTGTTGCAGGCCTTTGATCTTTCCCACGCTCCGGTACAGGTAGTCAGTGATGACGGGGATCTCACGGAAAAATTCAACGCGTTGCGTAACGGTTTGATCTCTGAACAGAAGCGCGCACTGGATAACATCACTGAGATCGAGCGCCAGGCCCGGGAGCGAGCACTGTTGATTGCCGGCCTGCTTGGATTGGTCGGCGTGGCAGTGTTGTTCATCGGGTTCATTACCGCCCATGCGATCGCCCGGCGTTTTGGGGCTCCGATCGAGGCTCTGGTGCAGGCAGCTGACAATATCGGCCAGGGCAATTTCGAAGTGACTCTGCCGATTTCTTCCGCGGTGGAAATGAACCAGTTGACCCGGCGTTTCGGGATCATGGCCGAGGCCTTGCGTGAGCACCAGGCTACCAATATCGACGAACTGCTCGCCGGCCAGCAACGTTTGCAAGCGGTACTCGACAGCATTGACGACGGTTTGCTGATTATCGATCGTCAAGGTCATCTCGAACACCTCAACCCGGTGGCTCAGCGCCAGTTAGGCTGGGACACCGATCGTTTCGGCCAAGGGCTGGGCGCGGCGCTTGAGCGTCCCGAGCTGGATGAACAACTGCAACTGGTATTGCGCGGCGGCACGCTGGACCGAGCGCCGGACGACTTGAGCATCGAGGTCGATGGGGAGTCGCGATTGCTGACGTATAGCCTGACGCCGGTCAGCCATACTCAGGGTCATATTCTCGGCGCCGTGATGGTGTTGCATGACGTCACCGAACAGCGTGCCTTTGAAAGAGTACGCAGCGAGTTCGTCCTGCGCGCCTCCCATGAGTTGCGCACGCCGGTTACCGGGATGCACATGGCATTCGGCCTGTTCCGCGAGCGGACGCATTTTGCCGAAGACTCCCGCGAAGCCGACCTGCTGGACACCGTCAACGAAGAAATGCAGCGCCTGATGCAGTTGATCAACGACCTGCTGAATTTCTCTCGCTATCAAAACGGCCTGCAAAAACTCACGCTGGCACCGTGCTCCATCGAAGACTTGCTGGATCAGGCCAAGATGCGTTTTGCCGGGCCGGCGCAAGAGAAGGGCATCGAGCTGCTGGTGGAAGTGCAGGGACCGTTGCCGCGGCTGCAAGCAGATCAGGCACAACTGGAACGGGTGCTCGATAACCTGATTGACAACGCCTTGCGCCATACCTCCCACGACGGACTGATACGTTTGCAGGCCCGGCGCCATGGTGAGCGGATGATTATCAGCGTCGAGGACAACGGCGAAGGCATTGCCTACGGCCAGCAAGGACGGATCTTCGAGCCCTTTGTTCAGGTTGGCCGCAAAAAGGGCGGTGCCGGGCTGGGTCTGGCGCTGTGCAAGGAAATCGTGCAGCTGCACGGCGGGCGGATGGGGGTCTATTCGCGGCCGGGGCAGGGTACGCAGTTCTACATGGCGCTGGCGATATAAACCGCAGCCCTCTCAGGCTTCGTCATCCAGGCGTCGCGTGGTCAGTCGGCGGCCACGGGTAATCAGTTCGATGAACTGCACGGCGCTCAGTGCGTGGGCGAACAGCCAGCCCTGACCGAACTTCACCCCTTCGCTGCTCAGAAAAACCGCTTGGGCTTCGTGTTCGATACCTTCGGCAATCACTTTGAGTTGCAGCGCCTGAGCCATGCGAATGATGTGCGGTGCCACGCCACTGCTGGCGGCATCATGGCCCAGCGCGTCGATAAACGCCTTGTCGATTTTCAGGCAGTCCACCGGTAGGGTTTGCAGGTAGGCGAGGCTGCAATAGCCGGTGCCAAAATCGTCGATCAGCACTTGATGCCCGACATCCCGCAGGGCTTGCAGGTTTTCTCTGGCCACCACCACATCCACCAATCCGCGCTCGGTCACTTCAAAGGCAATCTGCCTGGCCGCCACTCGGTGCACGCTCAGCAGGCGCGCCATCACCTGACCGATACGCGGCACCATGACATCGCAGGCCGCCAGATTGACCGAGATGTACAGCTGCGGATTGGACCGCAACAGTTGCCCGAGCTGTTCCAGCAAGCGCTGCAATACAAAGTCGGTCATCTGGCGGATCTGGCCGGTATTCTCCGCCATTGGAATGAACAGGTCGGGACTGGTCAGCGTGCCATCCGGCCTTCGCCAGCGCAGCAGGGCTTCGGCACCGACGCAGTTGCGGCTGTCGAGGTCGAAGATCGGTTGATACAACACCTGCAACTCGCCTCGCCGCATGGCGCCTTGCAGTTCCGCATCCAGCGACTGACGCTGGCGCACCAGCAAAAACACCAGAATGCCTACACAGGCACTCAGCGCCAGGCTAGCCGGCAGTAGCCACCACCATACCGCCGGCACATGCATCCCGGAGCGCGGTGTGATCAGTACCAGTTGATATTCGGGGGTGTTAGTGGGCATTCGGTAAATCAGGCGGGTATGAGTAACTTGCAGCGCATCGCGGCTTTTCGGGGGCCAGGGTTCCGCCGGGGGCCATGTCTGCGCGACACCGAGTACCGGAACCGCCCGGGTGCCGTGATCGAGCACCACCAACAGGCTGCTTCCCGGTGACAGATCGACCATGTCGGTCAAATGCCCGCGAGAAGTTGCCACCCGGAAATTACCGCGCCCAAGCATTAGTGCGGCGCGGTTCTCATCGGGTTCGGTGGTGGTGTTCAGCCAATAGCTGTAGGTAGGGCCCTTGATGTCCGGCGGTCGGATCAGCGATACCCCTTCCTGGCGGGGGCGGTTGGAGCAGATTCGCGAAGTGTCCATATAAGCGGCTTCATAAACGAAGCGGTAATTGAAGCTGACCTGCTGCAGGGTGGCGATCATGTCATCGTCACAACCTCGCAGAGGCTGGGCTTCCAGGTCATCGAGGCTTTCGCGCAGCTGTCCAAACAGTTGCTCGAGACGGGCGAGGAAGCGCTCACCTTGAGCATTCATTTCCTGGCTCTCGTTGTGCTCGACCTGATGCATCGCCACAAACAAACTGCCGACCGTTAGAAGCGTTGCGCTCAAGGCAGTAGCCAGCATCGCCAAAAACCAAGGGCGATAGAACCAACTATGCAGTCTCTCCCGAGCAGCAGTCATCATGGAATATCCGAAGAATTACCAATGAGTTATAGCTGCTGATTTGGAAGAAGCGCTGACCGTCGGGCGGTCGTCATTATTTTGTCTGATTCAACACCTGAAGAATAGCCGCGGTTTGTGCGTCCGGTGTACCGTCGAAACGGGATGGGCGAAAATGCAGCTGGAAGGCCGCCAGTACATTGCGTGTCGCTACATCCAGTTCGCCGGTTTGCGGCGTGGCATAGCCCAAGCGGGCAAGCTGCCCCTGAAACCAACTGATAGTGGGTAATTGCACGGCGAACTGCGCTTGCTGCCGCGCCACGGCCTGCTCGTTCGGCCATATTCCCAAGCCTTCGGCAGCGAGGCGCTTCCAGGGAAACAGGGGGCCGGGGTCGAGCTTGCGCATCGGTGCGATGTCGCTATGGCCAATGATATGGCGGGGGCTGATGCCTTGGCGTTTGCTGATGTCCTTGAGCAGGAAGATCATCGACTGAATCTGGGCTTCGCTGTAGGGATACCAAAGACGACCGTTCGGGGTGTCCTCAAAGCCCTGATTGACGATCTCGATACCAATAGAGCTGGAGTTCAGCCAGGTCCGGCCTTGCCATTCGCTTTCGCCAGCGTGCCAGGCCCGGAAATTTTCATCCATGAGCTTATAAATAGTGGCGCGCTTGTCGTCGCTAATCAGGTAGTGGCTGCTGACTTCGCCATGGGTCAGCAATTGCAGCGAGGTTTCCAGGGATGCGGAGGTGTAATGCATCACCACGAACTGAATACGACTGTCGTGATTGGCTGAAGGGTGGCTGGTATCGATTCGGGGGCCGCTGGCACAACCGGCTAATAGAAGCAGCGACGCAATAAGGACAAGACATTTCATGGCAAGGGCAATACACGCGAGACAATAATGCAACAGTGTAACGTATTGCCTTGCGGCGCTGACGGCAAAAAATGCACCTTTAAACAAAATGGAACAATTGGCCGTCAGCCCAGTTCTATTCGATTTCGTCCGGTATTTTTTGCCCGATATAGCGCCTGATCAGCTCTTTTAAGCACAAGATCGCTATGTTCGCCGGGTCTGAATGCAGTCAGTCCCATGGAAATGGTGATGGTGACTCGCTCGCCCTTGAAGTGGAACGGGCAGGCTTCGATCGATGCGCGCAAGGTTTCCAGTAGTTTCGCGCCGACCATAGGGATTGTGGCAGGCATCAACAGTACAAACTCCTCACCGCCAAATCGGGCGATGAAATCAGTCCCGCGCAGACGCTTGCGTAGCACGCTGGCGATGATTTTCAGCACCTTGTCGCCCGCCAGATGGCCATAGTTGTCGTTGATGCGTTTGAAATGGTCGAGGTCGAGCATTGCCAGCAACAGGGTATTGCCATGTTGCTGCCATTGGCCGATTTCATGCTCCAGGCGCTCGCTCCAGGCTGCTCGATTTGGCAGGCCGGTCAATGGATCGATCAACGCCTTCTGGCGCTGTTCTTCAAGATGCTCGCGGTAGCCCAGGGCTTCCTGCTCCATGTGGGCAACCCTTTCGGCCAGGCTTTGCAGACGGGCCGCTACTTCCTGCTCTCGCTCATCGCGCTGCTTCTGGTGTTGGTCCATGGTGCCGAGCAGGCCTTCGAGATGGTTTTCCAGCACATGCTTGAGATCATCAAGATCTGCCGCTTCCTGCATGCTGCTCTGCAAGCCGTCGACTTGCTCGCGAATTTGCGTGTCCATCTCGCGCGCGGCCGAGCGGTTGTCGGCGTGGCCGTCGCTCGCGGCCTGCAGGTTGCTCTGGAATGACTCGAGGCGTTCGTTGAGTTGCTGTAGATACGCTTCGAATTCGTGCTGGCCGCTGTCGGTGATCGCCAGCATCAATGTGGCCAGGTCATCGAGGATGGGTAGCAGTTCGTACCAGTTCAAGCCATTTTGAAGACGATCGCGCATCGCCTCGGCTTGCGGACGATGGCGCTCGGGCAACGCCAGATCATCGAGAAGGCCCAGCAGCGTTTCTTCGATATGCTTGGCGACAGAGCTGTAGGACGGTTCCGGTGAGTCCGGCAGGGCATACAGAATATCGTGCCCGGACGGCTCTGGATCGGTGGCCACCGGAGAGAGTTCGTCGGGATTGATTGTCGACAGAACCTGAATGGCCGGTGGGGCGATCGCCAGAACCGGCTCTTGTGGTTGCTCGATATTGGGTTGGGTTTGTGGCTCCGGCACTCGGCTGCCCATAGCTTCTGGCTCAAGGATGGGCGGGTCAAACGCCACAACTTCAACGGCAGGTGCCATTACTGTTGGAACCTGAATTTGCGGTGGTTGAGCAAGCATAGCGGCGGGCAGGGCGGCTTCTACGGTTGGCAACGCCCGTTGCGGTTTATCGGCCATCGGTTGTGGGGGCTCGGCCGGTGCTGCAACCGGTTCGACAGGTCGCGCGGCAGGTATTTGGGATTCGGGGGCGACGATCTGTGACGTGGTCTCCTCCGTTTCCCTACTGAACAACCGCTGCAGAAAACCCGGACGATCAGGTTCGGCAGGGTTTTCCAGCAGGTTCAAGGCTTTGCCTTGCAAGCCGCTCAGCTCGCTGAGCAGCAACGGAATTTCGCGAGCCTGGCCTACGCGTCCGTCCAGCTGTTTGGCGAATTTTTTCAGTGGCCGGCTCACTTCCCTGGGCAGCGGCAACGCTTGCAGCTGAGAGACCAGCGCTGTCAGTGCGGCACTGACTTGATCGACCCGGGTTTCCCGACGTTGCTCGGAGTCGAGCACGGCTTTTTCCAGGCGCGGCAGCAAGGCAGCCAGGCCGGCGTCCATGTCATCGGTGCGGACGACTTCACGCATTTCCTTCATGCATTGATCAACGGCGCGATCGGTACCTTCTGCAGCCAGGGTGCTGCGCACCAGCCCACGACGCAGCAAGTCGAGCCGGGCGTCCCATCGACGTTCCAGTTTTTCTTGTTGTTCGATGCTTTTGAGGTATTTCTCTTTCCAGCGCTGTGTTTCGTCGCTCATTCAGGCAGGACTCAACGCGGGCAATGCATCGGCCGTGAGCGAACCCGGCAGACGAATCTCTACCGCGACCGGTAGGTGATCGGAAATGGGATGTGCCAGCACTTCGACCTTTTCAAGGGTCAGGGTGGGGCTGAGCAGAATATGGTCCAGGCAACGCTGTGGGCGCCAGCTGGGGAAAGTCGCTTCCAGTTGCGGCGCGAGCAGGCCCAAATCACGCAACGGGGAGTTTTGCAGCAAGTCACTGGCATGGGTATTCATGTCGCCCATCAGCACCTGGTGTTTATAACCACCAATCAACTCGCGGATGTAGGCCAGTTGCAGGCTGCGGGCCCGAGCACCTAGCGCCAGGTGCATCATCACCACCACGAGCGCTTCCGGACCTTCGCCGAAGCGCACCAGAATGGCCCCGCGACCCTTGGGCCCCGGCAGCGGGTGATCTTCAATCGCCCACGGGCGCAGGCGGCTGAGCACGCCATTGCTGTGCTGACCGAGGTGACCGAGATTGCGATTGAGTTGTTGATACCAGTAGGGGAAGGCGCCGAGCTGCGCCAGGTGTTCGACTTGATTGACGTAACCCGATCGCAGGCTGCCGCCATCGGCTTCCTGCAAGGCGACCAGATCGAAGTCGCCCAGCAGATTGCCGATTTTTTGCAGGTTATCGGCACGTCCGTTGTGCGGCAGCAGATGCTGCCAGCCGCGGGTCAGATAGTGCCGATAGCGCTCGGTACTGATGCCGACCTGGATATTGAAACTGAGCAAACGCAGACGGCTGCCCACGGGCAACCCCGTCGATTCCAGGTGATGCTCGTTGACCCGCGGATGATGCAGGCCAACGATGCGTTCAGTTCCCCAGCGGCGCATGGCAGGTGCCGCGCTTAGTTGGCGACGGCCTTCGTTGCCGCTCGCTCTTTGGCAACCAGTTGGTCGGCCAGTTTCAGCGCTTGTTCGGCACCGCCGGCAGAGCCGATGTCAAAACGATACTTGCCGTTGACGACCATGGTCGGCACGCCGGAGATTTCATATTTCTTTGCAAGTTCTTTGGCTTTGACGATCTGGCCCTTGATGGCGAAGGAGTCGAAGGTGGCCAGGAACTTGTCCTTGTCTACACCCTGGGTCGCCAGGAAGTCCGCCATGTCATTTTTGTCGGTCAGTTTTTTGTGTTCTTTCTGAATCGCTTCGAAAACTGCTGCATGAACCTTGTTCTCGACACCCATGGCTTCGAGGGTCAGGAACATCTGGCCGTGTGCGTCCCAAGGGCCGCCGAACATAGCCGGAATGCGCACGAAGTTCACGTCCGAAGGCAGCTTTTCAGCCCATGGGTTAACAACGGGTTCGAAGGCATAGCAATGCGGGCAGCCGTACCAGAACAGCTCCACGACTTCGATCTTGCCAGGCACGGCCACCGGGACCGGATTGCTCAGCTCGACATAGGGCGCTTCAGGTTTTTCGGCGGCTTGGGCGGTCATGCCGAACAGGCTGGCAGCGACGAGTGCGGCGCTGATGATCAGATTACGCATGCTTTACTCCTGGACAATTGGGGCGCTTCGCGCGACCTGTTTTCAGACAGATTCCGGCGGGCTTGAGTGCTGTAGTGTAACGGCAGCGGCCACAAAAAAGGGCAGCCAAAGCTACCCTTTTTATGTTTGCATCGACGGATTAATCGAGTGTTAACGTTGCAAGAGATGTGCATCACTCACAACGCTCGATCACAAGGCCTTAGTGCAAGCCTTGAATATAGCTGGAGACTGCGGCGATATCTTCGTCGCTCAGCTTTTTAGCGATGCTCTGCATCGGTTTGGTATCGCCGTCGTTGGTCCGGCCGCCTTCTTCTTTTCTGAAATCGGTCAGTTGCTTGCCGACGTACTGAGCATGCTGGCCGCCCAGATGCGGGAAGCCGGCAGCTGCGTTGCCCTTGCCATCTGGAGAGTGGCAGCCAGTGCAGGCTGGCAGACCCTTGGCCAGGTCGCCCCCACGGAACAGTGCTTCACCGCGAGCCACGACTTTCGGGTCGGCGGCGCCGACGCTGCCTTTCTGGCTGGCGTAGTAGGCGGCGATATCAGCCAGATCCTGATCACTCAGATTGGTCAGCAGGCCGGTCATTTCCAGTACCGTGCGTTTGCCGGACTTGATGTCGTGCAGCTGTTTGTTCAGATAACGCTCGCCCTGACCTGCCAGTTTCGGAAAGTTAGGCGCCATGCTATTGCCATCCGGGCCATGACAGGCGCCACATACTGCGGCTTTCGCCTGACCAGCAGTCGCATCACCTGCAGCATGGGCAATGCCGGAGATCCCCACGGTCAACAGCAGACTCACGATCAATTTGTTCATCAGCTAATCCAACTACGGCTAAGGGTTAAAGAGTTATGGACCGGGTTTACTCGCTCATCCACTGGATGATGGCTCGGTAATCCTCGGCACTGCAGTCCATGCACAAACCACGCGGCGGCATCGCCTTGAAACCCTGGGTCACGTGTTGCACCAGCGTCTCCATACCTTTCGCCAACCTCGGCGTCCAGGCTTCCTGATCGCCCTTGCGGGGCGCCATGGGTAGTTGGCCGGAATGACAGGCACCACAAACACGGTTGTACACAGCTTCCGGATCCTGTGTAGCCTGAGCGCTGTAAAGCGGCATCAAGACACCGGCAGCTAGCAGCCATTTCGTCATAAAACGACCTTTTCAGGGTTGAGAGCGTGCTGCGTTCTAATGCGCAATCAAGGTTAATCGCTCTCGTGAACTTCATCCTACGCTGGGACAAAGCGCACACAAAATCTGCGGCATTATATACTGGCGTCACTGAAACGGAAACGACACTGCTTGCCGCGTCCATTCCCGGCGCCGCCCACATCGGAAATCCCATGCAACTCAAGAACCCCATCCTCGGCCTGTGCCAACAGTCCACCTTCATGCTCAGCGCCGCCAAAGTCGACCAATGCCCCGACGATGAAGGCTTTGAAGTGGCCTTCGCCGGGCGTTCCAACGCCGGCAAGTCCAGCGCGTTAAACACCCTGACACATGCCAGCCTGGCCCGGACCTCGAAAACACCGGGTCGCACGCAGTTGTTGAACTTCTTCAAGCTAGACGATGAACGCCGTCTGGTCGACCTGCCGGGTTACGGTTACGCGAAAGTACCGATCCCGTTGAAGCTGCACTGGCAGCGTCACCTCGAAGCCTATCTGGGCGGTCGCGAGAGTTTGAAAGGTTTGATTCTGATGATGGACATCCGTCATCCCATGACCGATTTCGACCTCCTGATGCTCGATTGGGCCATCGCCAGTGGCATGCCGATGCATATTTTGCTGACCAAGGCAGACAAGCTGACTTACGGCGCGGCGAAAAACGCGCTGCTCAAGGTTCAGGCGGAAATCCGCAAGGGCTGGGGCGATTCGATCACTATCCAGCTGTTTTCGGCACCCAAACGCATGGGCCTGGAAGACGCCTACACTGTATTGGCGGGCTGGATGGAACTGGCGGACAAGGGCAGCGAGACTGCCGAGTAAGGCTGTACAGGTGAAAAGCCAGGCAAAAAAAACCCCGGACTTCATATGGGGAGGAAGAAGTTCCGGGGTTCAAGCTCCGGACCGCTAGGGCGGGGTCCAGATATCTGCCAACACTTAACACAACATAGGAGCATCGAAGGGCTTCACCAGCCATTCAGTATCTCTGAGTGGCGGTTCAGGGATTTAGTTCAGACTATTTTCAAAAACCATTGGAAATAATCGATGTCATTTTCCGCACTATAGCCCTTCGTTATTTTGTGCTGCGGCATAAGGCCGCAGCACAGGCGACTTTCAGCCGATCAGTGCGCTTCATCCCAGTTGTTGCCTACGCCCACCTCGACCAGCAGCGGTACATCCAGTTGTGCGGCGCTGCTCATATGCGCGCGAATGTCCTCACGGACTTGGTCGATCAGGTCCTCACGCACTTCGAGCACCAATTCATCGTGTACCTGCAGGATGACTTTGGCGTCCAGGCCTGACGATGTCAGCCAGTTGTCCACCGTCACCATGGCTTTCTTGATGATGTCCGCCGCGGTGCCTTGCATCGGGGCATTGATCGCCGTGCGCTCGGCAGCTTTGCGCAGTGCCTGGTTTTTCGCGTTGATTTCCGGCAGGTAGAGACGACGACCGAAGATGGTTTCGACGAAACCTTGCTCGGCGGCCTGCGCACGCGTGCGCTCCATGTACTCCAGCACGCCGGGGTAACGGGCGAAATAACGGTCGATGTAAGCCTGGGATTGTTTGCGGTCAACGCCGATCTGCTTGGCCAGGCCAAACGCACTCATGCCGTAAATCAAACCGAAGTTGATGGCTTTCGCGCTACGACGTTGATCGTTAGTGACTGCGTCCAGCTCGACGCCAAACACCTCTGCGGCCGTTGCCCTGTGTACATCGAGGTTGTTGCGGAAGGCATGCAGCAAGCCTTCGTCCTTGGCCAGATGCGCCATGATCCGCAGTTCGATTTGCGAGTAGTCCGCGGCGAGCAGCTTGTAGCCTTTGGGTGCGACGAACGCCTGACGAATCCGACGACCTTCGGCAGTGCGAATTGGGATGTTCTGCAGGTTTGGGTCGATGGACGACAAGCGTCCGGTGGCGGCGACGGCTTGCTGATAAGACGTATGAATGCGCCCGGTGCGAGCGTTGATCTGCTCTGGCAAACGGTCGGTGTAGGTGCTCTTGAGCTTGCTCAGCGAGCGGTATTGCATCAGTACCTTGGGCAGCGGGTAGTCTTGTTCGGCCAACTCGGCCAATACCGCTTCGGCCGTCGAGGCCTGACCCTTGGCGGTTTTGCTGAGTACGGGCAAGCCGAGTTTTTCGTAGAGGATCACGCCCAGTTGCTTTGGCGAACCCAGGTTGAATTCTTCACCGGCAATGGCGAACGCCTCACGCTCAAGGGCGACCAGTTTCTCGCCCAGTTCGACGCTTTGGATGCCCAGCAGGTTGGCATCCACGAGTGCGCCTTGGCGCTCGATTCGGGCCAGAACCGGCATCAGCGGCATTTCAATCTCGTTGAGCACTTTGCCCAGGCTTGGCGTTGCTGCCAGTTTTTCCTGCAAAGCGAGGTGCAACTGGAAGGTGACATCGGCATCTTCGGCAGCATAGGGGCCCGCCAGCTCAAGAGAGATCTGGTCGAAAGTCAGCTGTTTGACGCCTTTGCCCGCGATCCCTTGAATGTCGGTCTTGCTTTGCCCCAGGTACTTGAGCGCCAGGCTGTCCATGTCGTGGCGGGTGGCCGTCGAGTCCAGGACGTAAGACTCAAGCATGGTGTCGTAGGCAATGCCCTGAACAATAATCCCGTTGCTCTGATCGCCAGCGATGGCGCAGTTGGCGAGGATATTGGTTTCGAACTTGGCGTGTTGGCCGACTTTCAGTTTGTTCGGATTTTCCAGCAGCGGCTTCAGTGCCAGCAGCACGGTGTCGCGATCCAGTTGCTCCGGCACGCCCATGTAGGAATGGGTCAGCGGAATGTAGGCCGCTTCGTTGGCCGCGACGGAAAACGACAGACCCACCAGTTGTGCATGTTGAGCATCGGTGCCATTGGTTTCGGTGACGAAGGCGATCAGGGGTGCCTTGTCGAGCTTGGCCAGCCAGGCCTCGAAGTGCTTCTGGTCGAGGATAGTTTCGTACTTCGCTTCGGCGGCGCCCGGCTGTTCCTGGACGATCTCGACAATGTCCTGACCCGAGCGCTTGGCGTCGCGCTGGTTCTCTTCGAACCAGCTTTTGAATTCCAGCACGGTGTAAAGCTCGGCGAGCTTGTCGTGATCCGGCTTGCCCATTTGCAGATCGTCGAGACCGATGTCCAGCGGTACGTCGATCTTGATGGTTGCCAGTTGATAGGAGAGGAACGCCATTTCCTTATGTTCTTCGAGCTTGGCCGCCAGGGTTTTGGCGCCGCGAATCGGCAGGGTCGGGACGATGTCGAGCTGTGCATAGAGCTCGGTCAGGCCGCCGTTCACGCCGACCAACAGGCCGGAAGCGGTCTTGGGACCGATACCCGGAACGCCCGGGATGTTGTCGGACGAATCGCCCATCAGCGCCAGATAATCGATGATCTGCTCGGGAGCGACGCCGAATTTCTCCTTCACGCCTTCCACATCCAGCGCGCTACCGGTCATCGTATTGACCAAGGTAATGTGCCCGTCGACCAGTTGTGCCATGTCCTTGTCGCCGGTGGATATCACTACCGGGCGGTCGGCGGCCGCGCTGCTGCGGGCCAGGGTGCCGATTACATCGTCTGCTTCGACGTTGTCCACGCACAGCAGCGGGAAGCCCAGAGCCTTGACGCTGGCGTGCAACGGCTCGATCTGAACCCGCATGTCGTCAGGCATGCTTGGGCGATTGGCCTTGTATTCGGCGAACATCGCGTCGCGGAACGTCCCGCCCTTGGCGTCGAACACCACGGCGAACGGGCTGTCCGGGTACTGCTTGCGCAGACTCTTGAGCATGTTCAATACGCCTTTGACCGCACCGGTCGGCAGGCCTTTGGACGTGGTCAGCGGTGGCAGCGCGTGAAAGGCGCGGTACAGATAAGAAGAACCGTCCACCAGGACGAGGGGGGCTTGGCTCATGAGCAGGATCAACCTTTTCGGCGGGTCCGGCGCTAGAATAGCGGGACCGTTGACGACAAAGGGACAAGGTTATCATGCGCACACTAAATCGCTTGTTGCTGGCTGGTTTGTTTGCAACCGTTCCGTTGGCCGTCATGGCGGCGGACGATGCGCCGACACCGGAGCCGGAAGTCACGATCCGCACGGAAGGGGACAAAACCATCCAGGAGTACCGTCAAAACGGTTTCTTGTATGCGATCAAGGTCACACCGAAGGGCGCACCGCCGTATTTTCTGGTGCGCGCGGACGGGACAGATGCAAACTTCATCCGCTCGGATCAGCCGGATATGCTGATTCCGTCGTGGAAGATCTTTGAGTGGAAGTAGTTTCTTAATTTCAATCGGCGCTGGCTCAAGCAGCGGCGCCCGTACTGGCAGTTCAAACATGTCTGTGTTCACCCCCCTGGCTCGGCCCGAGCTGGAAACCTTTCTCGCCCCTTACGGGCTCGGCCGCCTGCTTGATTTCCAGGGGATTGCCGCCGGTAGCGAAAATACCAACTTCTTTATCAGTCTGGAGCGGGGCGAGTTTGTCCTGACCCTGGTCGAGCGTGGGCCGGTGCAGGAGATGCCGTTCTTCATCGAGCTGCTCGACGTGCTGCACGACGCTGACCTGCCGGTGCCTTATGCACTGCGCACCACCGACGGCGTCGCCTTGCGCGAACTGGCCGGTAAACCTGCGCTGTTGCAGCCACGTCTGGCGGGCAAGCACATCAAGAACGCCAATGCGCAGCATTGCGCTCAGGTCGGCGAGCTGCTCGCTCATCTGCACCTGGCGACCCAGGCCAACATGATCAAACGCAAAACCGATCGCGGTCTGGACTGGATGCTGGAGGAGGGCACGCAGTTGCTTTCCCATCTGAATGCCGAACAAAGCGATTTGCTGCAACGGGCGCTGGATGAAATCACACAGCAGAAGACGAAAATTCTGGCGCTGCCGCGAGCCAACATTCACGCCGACCTGTTCCGCGATAATGCGATGTTCGAAGGCACGCACCTGACCGGGTTGATCGACTTCTACAACGCCTGTTCGGGACCGATGCTCTATGACGTGGCAATTGCCTTGAACGATTGGTGTTCGGACGAGCAAGGGCAGCTTGATGGTGCTCGGGTGCGGGCGTTGCTGGGTGCTTATGCCGCGCTGCGACCGTTTAACGCTGCCGAAGCCGCGCTATGGCCGACCATGCTGCGCGTGGCGTGCGTACGGTTCTGGTTGTCACGGTTGATCGCCGCGGAGTCCTTCGCTGGACAGGACGTGTTGATTCACGATCCGATGGAGTTTCAGTTGCGGCTGACGCAACGGCAGAAGGTCAGCACACCGTTGCCGTTCGCGCTTTAAAGTCAAAAGATCGCAGCCTTCGGCAGCTCTACAGGGGTACACAAAACCCTGTAGGAGCTGCCGAAGGCTGCGATCTTTTTTATGGGGTTACAACGACTCCAGACACCCCGCCAAATCATTCCCCAGCTTTTCCAACAACTGCTCATACCCCTGAGCGGTCGCTGGCGTGTACCCGCCCAAAGCATCCAGCTCCGCCAGTTTCACTGGCAACCCGGCCACCAGGGTTTCCGCCAGACGCGGACGCAGCGGCGGTTCGCTGAACACGCAAGTCTTGCCGACTTCCTGCAACCGCGTGCGCATCGCTGCCACGTGTTGGGCGCCGGGCTGCACTTGGGCAGCGACACTGAACACGCCGGTGTGCTTGAGGCCGTAAGCGTCTTCGAAGTAGTCGAAGGCTTCGTGGAACACGAAGTAAGGCTCGCCCGCGATACCCGCCAGACGAGCCTTCAGGCGCAGGTCCAAAGCATCGAGCCGCTCATCGAATGCCTTGAGGTTGCTCTGGTAGCGCGCCGCGTTGGCCGGATCGACAGCACTCAGATCGGTGGCCATTTTGCTGGCGATCACGCGGGCGTTGATCGGTGACAACCACAAATGCGCATCCAGGTTGCCGGGGCGATGATCGTGGTCATGCTCGTCGGCTTCTTCGACGTGGGAGTGATTGTCTTCGGCGAAATGTCGCAGCTTCAGGCCAGGCAAATCCTGCACGGCGACGGTGGGCAGCGTACGACCTTTCAGCACGCGAGGCAGGAAACCTTCCATGCTCGGGCCGATCCAGTACACCAGCTCCACCGATTGCACTTTCCGTACGTCGGAAGGGCGCAAGGCGTAGTTATGGGGCGAAGCGCCGGGCGGCAGCAAAACCTCCGGAACCGCTACGCCGTCCTGCACTGCCGCGGCGATCAGCTGTAGGGGCTTGATGCTGGTGAGCACTTTGACTTCGGCATGAGCTGAACCAATCAGCAGAAAACTGGCGACAAATGCGACAAATATGGAAAAAAGTCGGGACACGATGACCACTCGAAGAGGCGAGAACGGGTAACATAATAACGTCTCTCACAACACGCGTCGCCGCTCATGCCTAAAACACCGATTGCCAGCCGTCCCCACGACCACTCTCATTGCGTTCATAGCGCATTGTCTGAGGCCGATGCCTTGTGCGCACGTCAGGGGCTGCGCCTGACCGCTTTGCGTCGGCGGGTGCTGGAACTGGTCTGGCAAAGCCACAAACCGTTGGGTGCCTATGACATTCTGGCGGTGCTCAGCGAGCAGGACGGCCGCCGCGCCGCGCCTCCTACCGTGTACCGCGCGCTGGATTTCCTGCTGGAAAACGGCTTGGTACACCGCATCTCCTCGCTGAACGCCTTCGTCGGCTGCAATCACCCGGAACACGCTCACCAGGGTCAGTTCCTGATCTGCCGCGAATGCCACGCCGCCATCGAACTCGAGCAAAAATCCATCAGCGACGCGATCATTGATAGCGCCAAAGATGTCGGATTTATCGTCGAGGCCCAGACCGTTGAAGTGATCGGTCTCTGCTCGGGTTGCCAGGGGGCTTGATGAGCAACGCGCTGATTCGCCTCGAGCAGGTGGCTGTCACCTTTGCCGGGCAAAACGTGCTGGACAACATCGAGCTGAGCGTCGAGCCTGGGCAGATCGTCACCTTGATCGGCCCCAATGGTGCCGGCAAAACCACGCTGGTGCGCGCCGTGCTCGGTTTGCTGAAACCGGACAGCGGCAGCGTCTGGCGCAAGCCGAAGTTGCGCGTCGGTTACATGCCGCAAAAACTCCATGTCGACCCAACACTGCCGCTGTCGGTGCTGCGCTTCTTGCGTCTGGTGCCAGGCGTGGACCGCGCTCGGGCCTTGGCCGCCCTCAAGGAAGTCGGTGCCGAACAGGTGATTGATAGCCCGGTGCAAAGTGTTTCCGGTGGTGAAATGCAGCGAGTGCTGCTGGCGCGGGCATTGTTGCGCGAGCCGGAACTGCTGGTGCTTGATGAGCCGGTGCAAGGCGTCGATGTGGCCGGTCAAGCCGAGCTCTACAGCCTGATTACACGCTTGCGCGACCGTCATGGTTGCGGCGTTTTAATGGTCTCTCACGATCTGCATCTGGTGATGAGCACCACCGACCAGGTGGTGTGCCTGAATCGCCACGTCTGCTGTTCCGGACATCCCGAGCAAGTCAGCGGCGATCCGGCATTCGTCGAGCTATTCGGAAAAAACGCACAAAGCCTGGCGATTTATCACCACCATCACGACCACGCCCACGACCTGCATGGCTCGGTGGTCAGCGCGGTCCCGTCGACTCACGTTCATGGAGATAGCTGCAAGCATGGCTGATTTTCTGCTTTATGCCCTGCTTGCAGGTCTGGCCCTGGCGCTGGTCGCGGGTCCGTTGGGTTCGTTCGTGGTCTGGCGGCGCATGGCCTATTTCGGCGACACCCTGTCCCACGCCGCACTGCTCGGCGTGGCGCTGGGTTTTCTGCTGGATGTCAGCCCGACCGTTGCGGTCACCGTAGGCTGCTTGTTGCTGGCGGTATTGCTGGTGACGTTGCAACAACGGCAGCCACTGGCGTCCGACACGCTTTTGGGAATTCTCGCACCGAGCACGCTCTCTCTGGGCCTGGTGGTACTAAGCTTCATGCATGAAGTGCGGATCGACCTGATGGCCTATCTGTTCGGCGACTTGCTGGCGATCAGCCCGGCCGATCTGGCGTGGATCCTCGGCGGTAGCGCGGCCGTGCTGGCATTGCTGGTCACGCTGTGGCGACCTTTGCTGGCGATCACGGTGCACGAAGAACTGGCCAAAGTGGAAGGTTTGCCCGTGGCGGCGTTGCGCCTGGCCCTGATGTTGCTGATCGCTGTGGTGATTGCGGTGGCGATGAAAATCGTCGGCGTGTTGCTGATTACTTCGTTACTGATTGTTCCGGCGGCTGCGGCACAGCGTCACGCCCGCTCGCCGGAGCAGATGGCATTGGGCGCGAGCCTGCTGGGCATGCTCGCGGTGTGTGGCGGGCTGGCGTTGTCCTGGTTCAAGGACACCCCGGCCGGCCCGTCGATTGTGGTGACGGCCGCCGCGCTGTTTCTGCTGAGTTTTGTCCTGCCCCGTCGAGGGGTGTAGACTTGCTCGTTTTTTGCGCAAATAGAGAGTCGCAGGAATGAAGCTGTTCGCCTCCCGTTATCTGCTCCTTGTCGCATTTTCGCTGCTGCTGGGCGCTTGCCAAAGCACGCCACCGGCGGCCACCGAGGCCCCCGATGCGCGGGCCACGGCTATCGCACAGCTGGAACAAAGCCTGGCCAGCAGCGAACTGGCCACCGCCGAAGGACAATTGGCGGCCTTGCAGGCCAAGTCGCCCAACGATCAATCCCTCGAGCAATACCAGCGGCAATTGGCCGAAGCTTATTTGCTGCGCAGCCGGATCGTGTTGCAAAAAGGTGATGTGAATGCAGCAGCCACCGCCCTCAGCCGTGCCCGGGTATTGATGCCCAAAGCCCCGGCGCTGACCGGTGGTGTCAACAGCGCCATTGTCCATGCGCGCAAGGCTGAACTGGATAAAGCCGAAGCGGCTCTCAAGGCTGCCGAAGCCAAACCTCAGGCCAAAGTCATCGACCCGACGGCTGAAAGCACTACGGTGGCGTTGAACCTCACCGATATGAGCAAGCTTCGTCGTCAACTGGATGCCATCGCCGCCGATGTGGTGAATTATCAATGCGATGTGAGCATTCAGGCGCCGCGCACCCAGGATTACCCATGGCTGGCCACGCTGCTGACCAAACGGGTGAAGAAACTGGATTCGGAGTTTGATCTGAAGCTGGAAAAGCAGATTTTGCGCAACATTCCGGCGCAGATGGTTTTGAGTCCGCGTAAGCCTTAAAAGCTTCGCGGGCAAGCCTCGCTCCTACAGATTCGACGCAAAAACCTGTAGGAGCGAGCGGGCGGCGATCCGACTTGCCCGCGAAGGCGCCCTTCCTAACGATAAAAATCCTAAGCCGGAACCGCCTTCGCCTTAGGCTCCCTCTCCCAAACCCGATGCTGCCCAATCGCAGCAAAAAACGCCTTGAACAGCGTGGCATCCGTACCCACGATCAGACCCGCATCAACCTCCAGTTTCAACACATCCAGCAACTGCTTCGCTTCGCCATGCAACGCGATGGCCTTCAAATGCTTGTACGCCTCAAGCAGGTAATGCAGCGCTACACCATCAGTACTCAGCGCCTTGATCGACGCCGCGCCACCCGGCACAAACACCGCGTCGAACGCTACAGAAGGCAAACCTTCCATCGACGCATCCACCGGCAGCACTTTGCCATCGGCGGTTGTCACGGGGGCCGAGGTCGGGCCGAGCAGTTTGGCGTGCGCACCTTCGGCCATCAGCGCCTTCTTCATCGCATCAATCGCCGCGCCATCCACCCCGTTGGCCGCCAGAATGGCCACTTTTCGGGTTTTGATATCCCCCGACAGCAGGTTGGCCTGGCTCAGGGCAGGGGAGTGGTCGAGTGACGTTTTGCGCACCTCGACCGTTCCGGCCTTCGGTACCGGCAAGCCGAGGTTCTGTGCCACGCGTTTGGCCAGTTCCAGATCGATATTGGCCAGGATCTCATTCACCTGCCGCACACGAATAAATTCGCGTTCGACCTTGCCCAACTCAAAGCTGTAGGCCGCGATGATGTGTTCCTGCTCGTGCTTGCTCATGCTGTGGAAGAACAGCCGCGCCTGAGAGAAGTGGTCGGCGAACGACTCGCTGCGCTGACGGATTTTCGCAGCGTCGATGCGCTCCGGATAAGTCTCGAAGCCACCGTTCTGCGCGGCCGGTGGGGTCTCTTTGGGCCAGCCGCTGTCAATGGAGTTTGGCTCGTAGGAAGCGCGTCCCTTGTCGATAGTAGTTCGATGCTGAGCATCCCGTTGACCATTGTGGAATGGCGACACCGGACGGTTGATCGGGATCTCGTGAAAGTTCGGCCCACCGAGTCGGCTGATTTGCGTATCGGTGTAGGAAAACAACCGACCTTGCAGCAACGGGTCATTGGAGAAGTCGATCCCCGGCACGATATGCCCGGGGCAGAAGGCAACCTGCTCGGTCTCGGCGAAGAAATTGTCCGGGTTGCGGTTGAGCACCATTTTGCCCAGCGGAGTGATCGGCACGACTTCCTCAGGAATGATTTTGGTTGGATCGAGAAGGTCGAAATCGAAGGCATGTTCGTTTTCTTCCTCGATGACCTGTACGCCCAATTCCCATTCCGGGTAGTCCCCCCTCTCGATGGACTCCCAGAGATCACGACGGTGGAAGTCGGTGTCTTTACCGGCAAGCTTCTGCGCTTCATCCCACACCAGCGAACAGGTGCCAGCGGCGGGGCGCCAGTGGAATTTTACGAAACGCGCCTTGCCTTCGGCATTGATCATGCGAAACGTGTGCACGCCGAAGCCCTGCATGGTGCGCAGGCTTTTGGGGATCGCCCGGTCAGACATGGTCCACATCACCATGTGCGCGGATTCCGGCACCAGGGAAACAAAGTCCCAGAAAGTATCGTGGGCTGAGCCGCCAGTAGGAATCTCGTTGTGGGGCTCGGGTTTTACCGCATGTACGAAGTCAGGAAACTTGATTGCATCCTGAATGAAGAACACCGGCATGTTGTTGCCCACCAGGTCGAAGTTGCCTTCGTTGGTAAAAAACTTCACCGCGAAACCTCGTACGTCCCGCACGGTATCGCCTGACCCGCGGGGGCCTTGCACCGTGGAAAAGCGCGCAAAAACCGGAGTCTTTTGATGTGGGTCTTGTAGGAACCCGGCCTTGGTCAGTACGGAATGGGTTTCATACGCCTGGAAGTAACCATGGGCTCCGGTACCACGGGCATGGACGATGCGCTCGGGAATGCGTTCATGGTCAAAGTGCGTGATCTTTTCACGCATGATGAAGTCTTCCAGCAACGACGGCCCGCGGGCACCGCCCTTCAACGTGTTCTGATTGTCCGCGACCTTCACACCCTGGTTGGTGCGCAAGGCCTGTTCGGTGGCATCGGAGCGAAATTTTTCCAGGCTGTCGAGCTTGGCGTTGGTGTTGCTGCGGTCCAGGGTATCGGTCCCGGCCAGTGCGCTTTTTGGGGCGGCAGGCTTTTTAGTACTCATCAGACGTAAACTCCTCGTTGCGATTCCCGTCGGGCCAAGGCTTATGAGCCATTGCCCGGACACGGCATCCAGGCATTCTCGAGTTGCTTAATCAGTGACCGATGGGGAGTTGGCGCCGTTCCTTTTTTCTGACCTTTGATCGCGTTATTGCCAAATCGCTGGTTGAATGCGAAATAAATGCTAAGAACCTCTATACGGACAGGCTAAAATGCGCGCCCGGCTAACCGCTGATCCTTTTCTAACGCGCCCCACAAGGTTCGCTACGTGATCGAGTTTCAAAACGTCCACAAAACTTACCGCGTCGCCGGTAAGGATA
The DNA here is from genome assembly GCF_054898065.1 of Pseudomonas sp. MDT1-85. NCBI lineage: Bacteria > Pseudomonadati > Pseudomonadota > Gammaproteobacteria > Pseudomonadales > Pseudomonadaceae > Pseudomonas > Pseudomonas sp. MDT1-85. Next base: position 348,418 of record NZ_CM142715.1, read on the forward strand.
TTCCCGCCCTGCATCCGACCAGTCTGACGATTGAGAATGGTCAGGTCTTTGGTCTGATCGGCCATTCCGGCGCGGGAAAAAGTACCCTGCTGCGTCTGACCAATCGCCTGGAAAACTCCAGTGGCGGCAAGATCATCGTCGATGGCGAAGAAGTCACCGCGCTGGATGCCAATAGCCTGCGGCGCTTCCGCCAGCAGGTCGGGATGATTTTCCAGCACTTCAACCTGCTGGCGTCCAAGACCGTGGCCGACAATGTCGCGCTGCCGCTGACCCTCGCCGGTGAACTGTCCCGTAGCGAAATCGACCAGCGTGTAGCGGAGTTGCTGGCGCGGGTCGGCCTGTCTGACCACGCGAAAAAGTATCCGGCGCAACTGTCTGGCGGTCAGAAGCAGCGTGTCGGCATCGCCCGCGCCCTGGCAACCAAACCGAAAATCCTGCTGTGCGATGAAGCCACCAGTGCCCTGGACCCGCAAACCACGGCGTCGGTCCTGCAACTGCTGGCCGAGATAAACCGTGAGCTGAAACTAACCATCGTGCTGATCACCCACGAAATGGATGTGATTCGTCGAGTCTGCGATCAGGTGGCGGTAATGGATGCCGGCAAGATCGTCGAGCAAGGTTCGGTGGCCGAGGTGTTCCTGCATCCCAAGCACCCGACCACCAAGCGCTTCGTGCAGGAGGACGAGCAAATCGACGAAAGTGAACAGCGTGACGACTTCGCTCACGTACCGGGGCGCATCGTGCGTCTGACTTTCCAGGGCGAATCGACCTACGCGCCGCTGCTGGGTACCGTCGCCCGGGAAACGGGAGTGGACTACAGCATCCTGGCCGGTCGCATCGATCGCATCAAAGACGTCCCTTACGGGCAATTGACCCTGGCCGTCACCGGTGGCGACATGGAAGCGGCGTTTGCTCACTTCACCGCAGCCGACGTCCACATGGAGGTGCTGCGCTGATGGAAGTCCTGACGAGTTTCTTTTCCAATATCGACTGGTACGAAATCTGGCTGGCCACCGGCGACACCCTGCTGATGCTCGGCGGTTCGCTGTTGTTCACCGTGCTTTTGGGATTGCCGCTGGGCGTCCTGTTGTTCCTGTGCAGCCCGCGCCAGTTGCTGGAAGCCAAAGGCGTGTACGCGATGCTGTCGCTGGTGGTGAATATTCTGCGTTCGCTGCCGTTCATCATTTTGCTGATCGTGATGATTCCGTTCACCGTGTTGATCACGGGCACCTCCCTGGGTGTCGCCGGCGCGATTCCACCGCTGGTGGTGGGTGCCACGCCGTTCTTCGCGCGACTGGTGGAAACCGCTTTGCGTGAAGTGGATCGCGGCATCATCGAGGCGACCCAGGCCATGGGCGCGACGACACGTCAGATCATCACCAACGCCCTGCTGCCGGAAGCCCGTCCGGGCATCTTCGCGGCGATTACGGTGACAGCGATTACACTGGTGTCCTACACGGCAATGGCCGGTGTGGTCGGCGCTGGCGGCTTGGGCGACCTGGCGATCCGTTTTGGTTACCAGCGTTTCCAGACGGATGTGATGGTTGTGACGGTGGTGTTGCTGCTGATGCTGGTTCAAGTGCTGCAAACCGTTGGCGACAAATTGGTTGTCCATTTCTCACGTAAATAAGTCATGAGCCGGCCATTCGCTGGCAGGCGCCAAACGGGCGCCCACAAGGAGTTAGCTGAATGAAAAAACTACTCGTCGCGTTCGCTGCCGTTGCAGCCTTTTCCGCACACGCTGCCGACACCCTGACCGTCGCGGCCACCCCGGTGCCTCACGCGGAAATCCTCGAGTTCGTTAAACCGGCCCTGGCCAAAGACGGCGTGGATCTGAAGGTCAAAGTCTTCACCGACTACATCCAGCCGAACGTGCAGGTTGCGGAAAAACGTCTGGACGCCAACTTCTTCCAGCACCAGCCGTACCTGGATGAGTTCAACAAGGCCAAGGGCACCAACCTTGTCAGCGTTGCCGGCGTGCATCTGGAACCGCTGGGCGCTTACTCCAGCAAGTACAAAGCGCTGACCGAGCTGCCGGGCGGCGCCAACGTGGTGATCCCGAACGACGCCACCAACGGCGGTCGTGCGTTGTTGCTGCTGGCGAAGGCTGGCCTGATCAAGTTGAAGGATTCGAACAACATCCTGTCGACCGTGAAGGACATCACCGAGAACACCAAGGACCTGAAATTCCGCGAACTGGAAGCCGCGACCATCCCGCGCGTGCTGACTCAGGTCGACCTGGCGCTGATCAACACCAACTACGCGCTGGAAGCCAAGCTCGATCCGTCCAAGGACGCGCTGGTCATCGAAGGCAGCGACTCACCGTACGTGAACATCCTCGTTGCCCGTCCAGACGACAAGAGCAGCGCCGCGATGCAGAAACTTGTTGCTGCGCTGCACAGCCCGGAAGTGAAAGCCTTCATTCTCGAGAAGTACAAAGGCGCGGTATTGCCGGCGTTCTGATCTGACGCAATAAGAAAAACGGGGACGCATTGATTGCGTCCCCGTTTTTTTATGCCTGAAATACCACCCCTGTAGGAGCCAGGCTTGCCGGCGAAGGCGTCCGTAAGATCGCCTTCGCCGGCAAGCCTGGCTCCTACAGGGGGTGGTGTTGTTTACTCGCGCTTGAGCATCACCGGCAGCTGCGCCACCAGTTTCTGGTTGTTCAACGGTGCACGAATAAACCCGCGCTGCGTCCCGTCCGGGCCGATCACCGCGAGGTTGCCGCTGTGATCGACGGTGTAATTAGGCTTGCTGGTGTCCGCCGGAATAAACGGAATACTCACCGCATTGGCCAGTTTCTGCAGGTCTTCGACCGAGGACGCAGTCAGCCCGATGAACTGTGGATCGAAGTAGCCCAGGTACTGCTTGAGTTGCTTGGGCGTGTCGCGGTTCGGGTCGACGCTGACCAAAACGACCTGCAACTTGTCCACAGCATCCGCTGGCAGTTCACTCTTGATCTGCCGCAATTGGGCGAGGGTGGTCGGGCAGATGTCCGGGCAGAAGGTATAGCCGAAGAACAACACACTCCACTTGCCTTTCAGCTCGTTGATCGCCACCGGCTTACCGTCCTGATCGGTCATCTTCACGTCCGGCAAATTACGGCTTTGCGGCAACAGGATGATCCCCGCATCGATCAGTGCCGTCGGGTCGCCCTGGTTTTTCCCGGTCAGTACTTTATTGATGGTCAGGCCCAGGATCAGCGCGATCAAGGCGACGAGAATGAAGACGGTTTTCTGGGTTCGAGTCATAGGTTCAACAGTAAGTAGTGGTCTACGAGCAGCGCGATAAACAGCAGGAACAAGTAGTAAATAGAGTACTTGAACGTGTTGATCGCCGCGTGCGGCCGAGTGCCACGGTACAGCACCACGGCCCATTGCAGAAACCTCGCGCCCAGGACGAGGGCACACATCAGGTAGAGCACGCCGCTCATGTGGATCACGTAGGGCATCAGGCTGACAGCCAGCAGCGCAAAGGTATAAAGCAGGATGTGGACTTTGGTGTAGTGCTCGCCATGGGTCACCGGCAGCATCGGAATGTCAGCCTTGGCGTATTCCTCTTTGCGATGAATCGCCAGTGCCCAGAAGTGTGGCGGGGTCCAGGCGAAGATGATCAGCACCAGCAGCAACGGTTCGGCACTGACATGACCGGTGGCGGCGGTCCAGCCGAGCAGTGGCGGGGCCGCACCCGCGAGGCCGCCGATGACGATGTTCTGCGGCGTCGCACGTTTCAGGAAACCGGTGTAAACCACGGCATAACCGAGCAAGGACGCGAGGGTCAGCCACGCCGTCAACGGGTTGGTGAAGGTGAGCAACAAGGCTTGGCCGAGCAGCGCCAGCACCAAGGCGAAGGTCAGCGCAGCGCTCGGAGATACCCGACCTTCGGCCAAGGGCCGTTTGTGAGTTCGGGCCATGACCGCGTCGATGCGCCGGTCCACCACATGGTTGACCGCCGCCGCACCCCCGGCACACAGGGCGATCCCCAAATTGCCAAACACCAGCACCGTCCACGGCACCCCGGCGCGGGTCGCGAGGAACATGCCGACCAGCGAGGTGATGAGCATCAGCACCACCACTTTCGGCTTGGTCAGCTCCAGATAATCGCGCCAGATTGCCTGACTGTGACGTTCGCCGATCAGGGTCGCCATGGCATTTCTCCTTTTATTGTTATCGGCCCGGCCGAGTGTTTACGCAGGCTGAGACGCCAGCGCACGGGAGGCTGATGCTTGACCCGAACCAGACTGGTTCGTGCGTGATAATTGACCAGCACCATCGTCAGCAGCAGCGCTGCACCGCCGGCGTTGTGGGCGACGGCCACCGGCAGTGGCAAGTGGAACACCACATTGCTGATGCCCAGGGTGATTTGTGCGGCAAGGGCGATCAGCACCATGGCGGCCAGGCGCGTCATGCCGACGATCTTCAGTTGCCAGGCCAGACCGAGCAGAACGAGGGTGACCAGTAACGCGCCGATGCGGTGAGTCAGGTGAATCGCGGTGCGGGCATCGCTGTCCAGTTGACCGCCCAGGTAATTGGGGCCGATGTGTTGGGTCAGGTGAAAGCCGTTGGCGAAATCAGCCGGTGGCAGCCATTGTCCGTGGCAGGTCGGAAAGTCGATGCAGGCCACCGCTGCGTAATTGGAACTGACCCAGCCACCAAGGGCAATTTGCAGGATCACCAGCAGCAACCCGGCGGTCGCCCAGTGCTGCAAACGTCGGGGCACGGTCAGCGCCGGCAACACGCCGGACAGGCGCAAGGTCAGCAGAAACAACAGGCTCAAGGTCGCAAAGCCACCGAGCAAATGCCCGGTGACCACTTGCGGCCAGAGCTTGAGCGTCACCGTCCACATGCCGAACGCCGCTTGGGCGAACACCACCGCCAGCACAAACAACGGCAGTTTCACCGGCTGCCCCGGGTGATGACGATGGGTCCAGGCCCGACCGGCCAGCACCGCGATCAATAGCCCCAACGTGCCGGCGAAGTAACGATGGAGCATCTCGTTCCAGCCTTTGTTGGCTTCTACCGGCGCATCGGGAAAATGCAGTTCGGCATGGGCCAATTGGGCTTCGCTGTTCGGCACGCTGATAAAGCCGTAACAGCCGGGCCAGTCCGGACAGCCAAGACCCGCATGGGTCAGGCGTGTGTAGGCGCCGAGCAACACCACAATCAGTGCCAGCAAGGTGGCAAACAGCGCGAGGCGAAATCCAGGTTTGGCCATGACGATGCCCTTATCCGATGTTCGACAGTTTCAGCAAATGGCGCAGGTCGTTGAGCAGGTCCTTGCCCTTCACCGTCGGGTCGTAGCGCAGCACCAGGTTGCCGTGAGGGTCGATGATCCACAGGTGCGGCGTGTCATTGCTCTGAGCGCCTTTGATGTAGGTTGGCGGGTCCAGTGAATAACGTTGCAGCTGCGGGTATTCACGTTGAAGTTTAGTCTCGTAATCGCTGTTCAGCGGCTGTGCGATGGCCAGCGCATGGCTGGCGCGGGAGGCCTCGCGACCGAGGCCGATCTGGATCTGGCGCGCCAGATACACCAGCTGCTGGCAGTCCACCGAACAGTCCTTGGGCGCTGTCACCAGTAACTGCCAGCGGTCTTCTTGCGCTGGTACGCCGATGTCGGCGCGGGTCTGGCCGTTGCCGATCAGTTCGCCGTGATAACTGCGGCCCTCCGGCACCCAGAACTGCAATTTGTACATGCCGGTGGCGAGGATCATCGGACCCACCACTCCTAACAGGATCAGTAACAACTGCAAGCGCCCGCGCCGACGATTTACCGGCGTTTTCGCCTCAGACATGCCGGGTGGATTCATGGCCGCTCCCATTATTGTTCTCCTTTGCGTTGTGCCAACCGAGATAGAGGTAAAGGCCGAGCAGGGCTATCGACAGGGCGAACCACTGCACGGCATAAGCCAGGTGTTTTTCCGGCCCCATGGCCACCACCGGCCAATCGGCCTGGTAGGTCGCGGGACCACTTTGCGCGCGTAATTCGTAGGCGAAACCGTCACGGTCAAGCGCCGCCCAGAGCCTGGCCGGTTCAATGGCGGTGACCAGTTGTGGCCAGGTCGTGGCGTCTGGGTCGGCGTGCAACTGGAACGTTGCGCCGGGGGAGACGTAGATCCAGGCGTCGAGGCTCAATGCTTGAGTCGGTGTGGTGAATGACGGCGGTGTGCGCCGATCCGGCCACGGCAACCAGCCACGATTGACCAACAGCCAGAGCCCGGTTGCCTGATCCCGGAACGGTTGCAGCAGCTCGACCCCAACCTTGCCGTCGCGCTGACGGTTGTCCAGCAGCAGGCTGTGTTCGGCATCAAACTGGCCGTGCAGGCGAACCCGGCGGAAGGCCGGATCTTCGGTGTGTTGCAGTTCGGTGCTGGCCATCGGTTCGGCTGCGCGGCGCTCGGCGTAGCTTTGCAGCAGCGCGCTTTTCTCCGCGCCCCGGCTCAACTGCCAGAACCCGAGTGACACCAGCAAAGGCAGCAGCATCGCGACCACCAGGGTCGGCCCGAGGCCCGGCCGAAAGCGTTTCATGGCGTCGCCAGAAAGTCGGTAATCGCGATAGCTATACTCAAATGCATCGCCTGTCCCCCGGAGTGTCACCATGCTCAAAGCAGCCATCGTCCTGATGCTGATTGCCACGGTTGTCAGCCTGTTCAGCGGCCTGTTTTTTCTGGTCAAGGACGACAGCCACTCGAATCGCCTGGTCATCGCCTTGAGTGTTCGTGTTGCGCTGGCCGCCACCACTGTCGGCTTGATCGCCTGGGGTTTTTTCAGCGGCCAGTTGGTGTCTCACGTGCCTTGGTAGTCATGAGAGCCAAGGCTCAGAGCACGTAGACGAAAACGAACAGACCGATCCACACCACGTCCACGAAGTGCCAGTACCAGCTCGCCGCCTCGAAGCCGAATTGATGGTCGGCATCGAAGTGCCCGCGCATGACCCGCATCAGCATCACGAACAGAATGATGGTGCCCATGGTCACGTGTGCGCCGTGGAAACCGGTGAGCATGAAGAACGTTGCGCCGTAGATGCCGGAACCCAGAGTCAGGCCCAGTTCGTGGTAGGCGTGCAGGTATTCTTCGGCCTGGAAACCGAGGAACGCGCAACCGAGCAACACCGTCAGTGCCAGCCAGATTTTCAGTGCGCCGCGGTGGCCTTTTTTCAAGGCATGGTGAGCAACGGTCACGGTGACGCTGGAACTCACCAGCAGCACGGTATTGAGTAGCGGCAGGCCCCAGGGGCTGATGACTTCCTTGGGTGGAGGAAAGAGTTTCGGGTCGGGGTTGTTCAGCAGCGGCCAGGTGAATTCAAACGTTGGCCACAACATGTGAGCGATGCCTTTGGTGCCTTCACCGCCCAGTGCCGGGCCCGTGATGTTGCGCACATAAAACAGCGCACCGAAAAAGGCGATGAAGAACATCACTTCCGAGAAAATGAACCAGCTCATGCCCCAGCGGAACGAGCGGTCCATCTGTGCGCTGTACAACCCTTGGCGACTTTCCTTGATCACCGTACCGAACCAGCCGAACAGCATGTAGGCCAGCAGCAGGCTGCCGACGAAAAAGATCAATGGACCATGGGATTCCGGACGCGCAGCCTTCAGGTCGTTGAACCAGGTGCCCAGGCCGAACACCGTGACGAACATGCCGACCGTGGCGATAATCGGCCATTTGCTTTGGGCTGGAACGTAATAATGTTCGTGAGTTGCCATTTATTGTTCTCCTTATCGGGCACGCTTTAACGCCTAGCCGCCGGTGCTTGCTGCAACAGCCACGGGCGGATGACGTGCGGTGATATCGAACAGCGTGTAGGACAGCGTCAGGTGCTTCACTTCCTTGGGCATGTCGCGGTCAACAATGAACCGTACCGGCATCTCGATGCGTTGACCGGGCTGCAGCACTTGCTGGGTAAAGCAGAAACATTCGGTCTTGTGGAAGTACGCGGCTGCGTTGCTGGGCGCGATGCTCGGAACCGCCTGAGCGCTCATCGGGCGATCAGTCGGGTTATGGGCGATAAAAATCATCTCGTTCACCGCCCCCGGGTGAGCGGTCAGCTCATCACTCTTGGGATAGAAATCCCAGGCCATGTCGGCGGCGTTGGTCGACAGAAACTGCACGCGAACCTGCCGCGAGGCGTCGACCGTTTGCTCGCCTTCATACTGCCCGGAGGTTTTGCCATTGATGCCGAACGCCTTGCACATCACGTCGTAGATCGGCACCAGGGCAAAGCCGAAGACAAACATCGCTACCACGACCAGCAACAGGCGGGTGACCAGTTTCTTCATCGAAATCGAATCAGCCATGATGCTTAACCTCTGCCGAGAACCCTGTGGGAGCGGGCTTGCTCGCGAAGCAGGCGCCGCGGTTTGGCGGACAGACCGCGTCATCGTTCTTCGCGAGCAAGCCCGCTCCCACATGGGTTACGGTGTTCATTTCACTTCCGGCGGCGTGGTGAAGGTGTGATACGGCGCCGGCGACGGAATGCTCCATTCCAGGCCTTCGGCGCCATCCCACGGCTTGGCCGGTGCCGGCTCGCCGCCACGAATGGTCTTGATCACGATGAACAGGAAGAAGATCTGCGTGGCCCCAAACATGAACGCACCGATCGACGACACCATGTTGAAGTCGGCGAACTGCAGGTTGTAGTCCGGAATCCGCCGCGGCATGCCCGCCAGGCCCACGAAGTGCATCGGGAAGAACGCCAGGTTCATGCCGATGAACGAGAGCCAGAAGTGCAGCTTGCCGAGGGTTTCGTCGTACATGTGGCCAGTCCATTTCGGCATCCAGTAGTAGGCCGAGGCGAAGATCCCGAAGATCGCCCCCGGCACCAGCACATAGTGGAAGTGCGCGACCACGAAGTAGGTGTCCTGATACTGGAAGTCCGCCGGGGCGATGGCCAGCATCAACCCGGAGAACCCGCCAATGGAGAACAGAATGACGAACGCCACGGCGAACAGCATCGGTGTCTCGAAGGTCAGCGAGCCTTGCCACATGGTGCTGGCCCAGTTGAACACCTTGACCCCGGTGGGCACCGCGATCAGCAGCGTGGCGTACATGAAGAACAACTCGCCCACCAGCGGAATGCCGACCACGAACATGTGGTGCGCCCAGACGATGAACGACAGGAACGCAATACTCGCCGTGGCGTAGACCATCGAGGTGTAGCCGAACAATGGCTTGCGCGAAAAGGCCGGAATGATCGAGCTGACGGCACCGAAGGCCGGCAGGATCATGATGTACACCTCGGGGTGACCGAAGAACCAGAACACGTGCTGGAACAACACCGGGTCACCGCCACCGGCGGCACTGAAGAAGCTGGTGCCGAAGTGGATGTCCATCAGCATCATCGTCACGCAGCCGGCCAGTACCGGCATCACCGCGATCAGCAGGAACGCGGTAATCAGCCAGGTCCAGACGAACAGCGGCATTTTCATCAACGTCATGCCGGGGGCGCGCAGGTTGAGGATGGTCGCGATCACGTTGATCGCACCCATGATCGAACTGATCCCCATCAAATGGATGGCGAAGATGAAGAACGTCACGCTTTCCGGCGCGTAGGTCGTCGACAGCGGTGCATAGAAGGTCCAGCCGAAGTTCGGCCCGCCGCCGGGGGTGAACAGGGTCGATACCAGCAGGATGAACGCCGCCGGCAACAGCCAGAAGCTGAAGTTGTTCATCCGCGGCAGGGCCATGTCCGGCGCGCCGACCATCAACGGGATCATCCAGTTGGCGAGGCCGACGAAGGCCGGCATCACCGCACCGAAGACCATCACCAGACCGTGCATGGTGGTCATCTGGTTGAAGAATTCCGGCTGGACGATTTGCAGTCCCGGCTGGAACAGTTCGGCACGGATCACCATGGCGAACGAGCCGCCCAGCAGGAACATGGAGAACGCAAACCACAGGTACAGCGTGCCAATGTCTTTGTGGTTGGTGGTCAGCACCCAGCGCATCAGGCCTTTGGCGGGGCCGTGGGCGTGGGCGGTGCCGGTATGAACATGGTCATCGACTACAGCAGTCATGTCCTGTCTCCTGCAAACGGATGGGCTGGGCGGGCCGGGGCGTCATGCCCCGAGCGGTTCCTTACGTACGCAATAAACCGGGTCATTTGCTTTCCGCCTGTTTCAGCTCCAGCACTTCTTTAGGGGTGACCATGTCACCTTTGTTGTTGCCCCAGGCGTTACGTTCGTAGGTCACGACGGCTGCGATATCGACTTCCGACAGTTGTTTGCCGAATGCCGCCATGGAGGTGCCGGGTTTGCCGTGGAAGACGATGTTCAGGTGATCCTTGATAGGTCCGGTGGCGATTTTCGAGCCCTTGAGTGCCGGGAACATCGGCGGCAGACCCTGACCTTCGGCCTGGTGACAGGCCACGCAAGCGGTGTGATAGACCTTGTCGCCGCGCTCCTTGAGCTCATCTAGGGTCCATTCCTTGCTGGTCAGCTCTTTGAGCTGCGCAGCTTCCGCCTTGCGCTCGCCCAGCCAGGTTTCGTAATCGGCCTTTTCCTTGACCTCGACCACGATCGGCATGAAGCCGTGATCCTTGCCGCACAGCTCGGCGCACTGGCCACGGTAGATGCCGGGCTTTTCGACGCGGGTCCAGGATTCATTGACGAAGCCCGGAATCGCATCGCGCTTGACCGCGAAGGCCGGCACCCACCAGGAGTGGATGACGTCGGCGGAGGTCACCAGAAAGCGCACCTTGGCACCGATCGGCAGCACCAGCGGCTTGTCGACCTCCAACAGGTAATGCTCGCCCTTGGTTTCCTTGTTGTGGATCTGATCGGCGGGGGTGGTCAGGTTACTGAAGAATTCGACGTCCTGACCCAGGTATTTGTAGTGCCACTTCCACTGATAACCGGTGACCTGAATATCGATATCCGGCTCAGTGTTGTCGTACATCTGGATCAGCGTGGCGGTTGCCGGGACCGCCATAGCCACCAGGATAAGCAGGGGCACGATGGTCCATAGAACTTCAACGGTCGTGTTTTCGTGAAATTTGGCGGCCACCTGCCCGGTCGAGCGGCGGTGGACCATCATCGACCAGAACATGACGCCGAAGACGATGATGCCAATCACCACACAGATCCAGAAAATGATCATGTGCAGATCGAATACTGCGTGACTGATTTCAGTCGCTCCAGGCGCCATATTCACAGTCCAGGCCGCTTGCGCCTGACTGAAAATCGACCACAACAGGAGGCCCATCCAGACATGTGGATGTCGCATCATTGCGGGTTCCCCTTATAGTTCTTTTTATCCCGCCGGCTTTCACCTGCGGCAAGGGAGCGGCTTTTTCAGACTACGAACTTGAATCGCCGAGCCTTGCTGCATATGCAGTCGGGCGTCATCAGCTAACTCCATTCAGAACCGAGTATAGACAGCGACTGCCACCTCGCAATGCGATGGCGTAAATCGACTGAAACAGGTTGGACTTGCGTTCCAGGTCACGAATGGAGAAGGATGCAGACGAGTGGTGGCAAATCGATATAACGTAGGCGTCTCAAGGATGAAATAATTATGACAAATACGTCTTAGGCTTTTTCATAAGCCAGCTACGTTATGTCTTCCCCTATTTCATTGCCTTTGTTTCCTGGAGTTTTCATGAACACCGCCGCATTGCGCGAGCAGATCCAAAAAGCCCAACAACATGAGGCCGAGACCGGCCTGTTGACTCGTCAACTGGAAACCCAACTGCCGCACCTTCACTCCGCCATCCAATTGCCGGATGTCGATGCCAATGGCGTAATGACGCGTTTTGTGGCCGCGTACATAGAACAAGTGCCGGATTTGCTGGATGCAGCCAATGAAGTCGCCAGGGAAGCGGGCATCGAGTCGCAGATCAAGCCGGTATTGAAAATCGCCGAGCAGTTCTTCCTCCAGCCGCCGGCGATCATGGCCGGTCATATCGGCCTGGACAGTCTGCTGGACGAAGCTTATCTGGCGCATCGGTTGGTCGAAGAGGTCAACGACCTGTACATCAAGCACTTTGGCCAGCCATTGATCCCCTTGGACATGACTGTTGCCAACCTGATTGCCCACCAACTGATCGGCGAGGAATTTGCCAATCAACTGGATGAGGCGGTGCATCACGCTGTGGACGAGATGCTTAACGATGAAAGTTTCGCGTTGGAGTCGGTAGAGGCCTACCGCGAGAAACTCAACAGCCCGGACACCGGCGCCGCGTGGAAGCGCTGGCCGTGCCTGTCGCGCCAATTGGGCGTGGGCCTTGAGCTGGATCAGCCAGCGGCTTGATCCATCGGTCAACACAAACCCCTGTGGGAGCGAGCCTGCTCGCGAAAGCGGTGTGTCATTCAACTTTGATGTCGACTGATACACCGCCTTCGCGAGCAGGCTCGCTCCCACAGTATCATCTACACGGCTGAACCTACTCCGGTTGTAGTACGCAACCGTCCTTCAAGCCTGCGCTTCAACCCTCGCGCTTCAATCAGCAGCTTCGAACCCTTGGCCGCATTGGCCCGACCCCACTCCTCCAGCAACTCCAGACACGAGTGATCGATGTAGCTCAGGTTATTGAGTGGCACATGCACCGTTGTGCCTGCGGGAATGCTCCCCAGCACTTGGGTCAGCGCCGGTACCTTGAGGAAGGTCGCCGCCCCCACGAGTCGCAGCTCCATCTCGCCGTCCGCCGGCAGATCGATCAGACTGATTTTCAGGCGCGAAGCCTTCCAGGCCAGTTTGGCCAGTGTCAGGCCGAAGCCGATCAGCACGCCGGTCAGCAGGTCGGTGAAGATGATTCCCAATGCGGTCGCCGCATAGGTAAACATCGGCATCCGGCCGTAACGACCCAAGCCGCGAAAGGCCTTGAGGTCCACCAGTTTGAAACCGGTATAAACCAGGACGCCTGCCAGGCTTGCCACCGGAATGCTTTGCAGCACGCTCGATAGCAGCAGCACGAAGGCCAGCAACCACAGACCATGAAACACCGTCGACAGTCGGGTGGTGGCGCCGGCCTGGACGTTGGCTGAACTGCGCACGATCACCCCGGTCATCGGCAGCGCGCCGAGCAGACCACACAGCATGTTGCCCACACCTTGCGCCGATAATTCGCGGTCGAAGTCAGAGCGCTGGCCATTGTGCATGCGATCCACGGCAGCGGCCGAAAGCAGAGTTTCGGCGCTGGCGATAAAGGCCACGGCGAAGGCAGCGATCAGCAAGGCCGGGTCTGCCAGATTGAGCAGGTCCGCCGGGCGCAGCCAATCGATGGCTTCCGCCAGATTGGCCGGGACTTCCACACGTTTGATCTGCAATGCGAGCACCAGGCTGGCAATCGTTGCCAGACCGACTCCCAGTAATGCTCCAGGAACGAAACGCAGGGAGTGCGGACGGAATTTTTCCCACAGCCACATCACGGCGATAGTCGACAACCCGAGCAAACCCGCTTGCCAGCCAAACGCCGGCAAAGCCTGAATCACTGCAGCGGGGAAGGCCGCCAGATTATCCAGCCCCGACGGCTTGGGCACGGCATCGAGCATCACATGCACCTGCGACAGCACGATCAGCACCCCAATCCCGGCGAGCATGCCATACACCACCGCTGGCGCCGTGACCCGAAACCAGCAACCCAGTTTCAAACGCCCGGCCACCAGTTGCAGAAAACCCGCGAACAGCAGGATCGGCCCGAGCATTGCAATACCATGCTGGCGCACCAGTTCGAACACCAATACCGCCAGCCCCGCCGCCGGACCGCTGACTTGCAGCGGCGATCCGGCAAGCCAGCCGACCACCAGACCTCCGATGATGCCGGTGATCAGGCCTTTGGCCGGTGGTAGTCCCGAGGCGATGGCGATACCCATGCACAACGGCAGGGCGACCAGAAACACAACCACCGAAGCCAGTAGCTCCCGTGGCAGAACAGCTTTTAATTGAGCAGCACGCATGGTGACTCTCCCGAAGTTTTCTTCAGGCATGGCAAAGCCAGGCTGCCAGATCAGCAGCCTCGGCTAAACCATACGAGGATTTAGAAGCGCGCTTTGGGCGTCGCCACCGGAATCGGATGACTGCCATCGAGCGGCAGGAAGCATCCCTGATCCGCGTCGTAAGCATTGATTTCGCTGGTTTCGATGTTGTAAACCCAGCCATGGATAAACAACTGACCGTTGGCCATGCGCGAGGCCACCGATGGGTGCGTGCGCAAGTGCTGTAACTGAGCGATCACATTCTCTTCAGTGAGGATGTGCATGCTTTCGTTTTCATCAGTGCAATTGCAGTTGTCCTGGACCATGGTTTTTGCCACTTCGGCATGCCGCAACCAAGCCTTGACCGTCGGCATCTTTTCCAGGCTCTGCGGGTTGAGCACTGCGCGCATCGCGCCGCAGTCGGAGTGCCCGCAGATGATGATGTGTTGCACGCCCAAAGCCAGTACCGCGTACTCGATAGCCGTGGAAACGCCGCCGTTCATCTGTCCGTAGGGTGGCACGACGTTGCCGACGTTACGGGTCACGAACAGATCGCCGGGGGCGCTTTGGGTGATCAGTTCAGGAACGATGCGCGAATCGGCGCACGCAATGAACATCGCCCGAGGCCGCTGGGCCGTGGCGAGTTTTTTGAAGAGTTCTTCCTGCTGCGGAAAGATCTCGTGATGAAAGTGCAAAAAGCCGTCAACGATATGCTTCAGCGCTGCATCGGCGGTTTCCGCCTCGGGTTGGGCTGAAGCCGACGCAGCCAACGGCTGTTTATCCTTGTCACTCATAATTCATCCTCTTTGGCGGAGTCAGGGAATTTTCCCGTTTTGTCCGGTATAAAGCCCAGTGGCTGTTTAAAAAACATCCAGGTCGAAGAGCCAGACCCGTCAGTCACTCGATGAACAAGGTAGCCGTTGAAACTTAACTCAAACTGAATAAAACGCTCTAGAACGAGTGTTCCAGGTCACAAAAAACGTGACCAGCCTAAATGCGGAGTATCGTTTTCTACTCAACCATAGGGCCAATTGTCCTTAAATCAACGACATTTGGCGACCCGGCGGACAAAAGGCTTCGCAATCCAGATTGAAACCTTCCCGACGATTGAGCCCCAGGCGCTTGATGGTTTTGGCGAAGCGTTGCGCCAACAGGTCGGCAAACGGCCCTTCACCGCGCATTCGGGCACCGAACCGGCTGTCGTAGAGCTCACCACCACGGCTTTGGCGGATCAGGCTCAACACATGAGCTGCACGCTGAGGATAGTGGGCGGCCAGCCACTCTTCGAACAGCGGCGCCACTTCCAGCGGCAGGCGCAACATCATGTAGGCCGCGCTTTGCGCGCCGACCGCATGAGCTTCGGTCAACAGGCTCTCGAGTTCGCTGTCGTTGATCATTGGAATCATCGGGGAGCACAACACGCCCACCGGAATCCCGGCTTCGCGCATCACCCGGATCGCCCGCAGTCGTGCCTTGGGTGCAGCTGCGCGCGGTTCGAGGATGCGTTTGAGTTCGTCATCCAGCGTGGTCAGGCTGATCATCACCGCCACCAGTCTTTGCTCGGCGAGTTCGACCAGCAAGTCCAGATCGCGAAGAATCAGCGAGCCCTTGGTGATAATGGTCAACGGGTGGCGGTAACGCAGCAGCACTTCGAGAGTCTTGCGGGTGATTCTGTGTTCACGCTCGATGGGCTGATAAGGGTCGGTGTTGGAGCCCAGGTTGATCGGCGCGCATTGATAGCCGCGCTTTGACAGTTGCTCCTCCAGCACGTCGGCGGCGTTGGTCTTGGCGATCAGTTTGGTTTCGAAATCCAGCCCCGGTGACAGGTCCCAATAGGCGTGGCTGGGCCGTGCGTAGCAATAAATGCAGCCATGCTCGCAGCCGCGATAAGGGTTGATCGAACGATCGAAGGGCAGGTCCGGCGAGTTGTTGCGGGTGATGATGGTTTTTGCCGTCTCGATGCGCACCTCGGTGCCTTGGGTGATCGGCGCTTCCTGATACCAGCCGTCATCCTCGGCCACCGAACGGCTTGGCGCGAAACGGTTGTGCGGGTTGGTGGCGGTGCCGCGTCCGCGAGGTGGGAGGAGAATAGCCATCGATAAAATTCCTTTAGCTGTATGTTCATACAGTATATCGGCTCGATGGAATCAGCCAGTGCCGTTCGGCGCCTGAATATTATTCACAATTGTATTAGATTGTTTTTAGTTCAAAAAAATAAGTTTTTGCAACCATGAGAAACATATTGCCAATAGAAAAGTGATGGGGCTAATTAGTACTATTCGCTTCGCACGAAGTTGTCGTGTACTCATTATTAAAAGGATTTACGTAATGTCGTCTTATAATCAGCGTGGTATTTTTTTGCAACTCGCGACTCCGTCTATCGTTAGTCCGAATGAAGTCAGGGTTTCCATGCAGTTTGCACTGAAGGAAGAGGGTTACGACGCACCAAATCAAGTGGTCACCTACTCGCTGTTTGATTCTCCTACCCGCGAGGCCGTGTCCACGGACGGCGGCAAAACTTTCACCATGGGCGCTGCACGCACTGATGTGGACGGCGATGGTGATATTGACGCACAAGACAAGGCAGTTCTCCTGGCACTGGCGAACGCTTATTCGAAGATCGTTAATCCTTGATTACGATTGAACGCTTGTAATAGGTAAATAGCAGGCAATAATAAGTTTAAGGATGTATTCAAAAAACGGACGGAGTTTCAGTGCCGTTTTTTGCACTTGAGTTTAACTTGTCCGCGGTTAAAAACTGTCTCTCGGCAGAAGCCGTATTGCATCAATTAGCCAAAAGCCGTTTTTTCGCCACGAAAGCAGGCGCACGTCGTTCGATTCACGATTCTTTGACGGCTGACTCACAGGCCTTTGACCCCTCCGGTTGCAAGGTATGCGTCATCTACCAGCCCTTTCATGACGGTCGCCTGAGCATGTCCCTACCGCGCCTCTTACTTGCGATGTTGCTTTTGTCGCTGGCCACATTTTTCAATCTGACACTCGCTCACGCGAATGACAGCGTTATGCCCCGCCCGGCGGAGTGGGCTCAATCAGTCGAGGTGCAATACAACCTCTTTCAAATGTCCCCGACGCTTTTCCGTAGCGCATTGCCCGATCGCGAAGCAGTACCGTTACTGGAAAAGCTCAAGGTCGGCACCATCATTACCTTCCTGCCCGAATCGGATTCAACCTGGTTGGCTACTCCAGGTATCGAGCAGATACAGTTGCCCTACCGCACCAATCACGTGGATGACAGTGATGTACTCAAGGCCCTCCGCACAATTCAGACCGCCGAGGCCAAAGGGCCTGTGCTTATGCACTGCAAGCACGGCTCTGATCGCACCGGCCTGATGGCCGCGATGTACCGAGTGGTCGTGCAGGGCTGGAGCAAAGAAGATGCCCTGAACGAAATGACCCAAGGCGGCTTTGGTGACAGCACCCATTTCAAGGAGGGTGTGCGTTACATGATGCAGGCCGATGTCGACAAACTTCGTACGGCGATGGCCAATGGTGATTGCAGCACGAGTCCATTTGCCAGTTGCTCGATGAAGAACTGGTTCAAATCGGCGCATGTCGAGTAGGGGATACCTCCCACTGCATGGCGCAGTGGAAGGTGGTTTCCAGCACTCAGTGTTGCTCGTCTGGCTTCTTTTTCAACCTCGGGTTCGGAAAAAACTGCACGGCCTGGACCTTGGCGTCCGGCACCTTGAGTGCCGAAGTATTGACCCGTGTGCCCAACTCCTTGGGCACCGACAGACCTTGTTCATTCAGCGTGTCGGAATAACCGCAGGCCACGCACTCGCGATGCGGAACGGCGTCTTCGCTCCACATCATCAACTTGTCCGGCTCGCTGCAGGCCGGGCACACCGCCCCGGCGATAAAGCGTTTTTTGGTAATCACAGGTCCCTCACTCATGCTGCCGCGTCCTCACTCAGGCCGCTGTGGCGCAAGAGTGCGTCAATCGATGGGGCACGGCCACGGAAGTCGACGAACAGCACCATCGGTTCTTGGGAGCCGCCTCGCGCCAGGATCGCTTCGCGGAACGCGCGACCGGTCTCGGCATTGAGCACACCCTCTTCTTCGAATTTCGAGAAGGCATCGGCCGACAATACTTCAGCCCACTTATAGCTGTAGTAACCCGCCGCATAACCACCGGCGAAAATGTGAGCGAAGCTGTTGGGAAAACGGTTGTAGGCCGGCGGACGCATGACCGAAACCTCGTCGCGCACGCCTTCGAGCACTTGCAGCACACTGCGACCGTCGCCGTGGGTGGCGTGCAATTCGAAGTCGAACAGCGAGAACTCCAGCTGGCGGACCATCATCAGGCCGGACTGGAAATTCTTCGCCGCGAGCATTTTCTCCAGCAGATCCTGAGGCAATGGCTCGCCGGTTTCGTAATGACCGGAAATCAGTGCCAGACCTTCCGGCTCCCAGCACCAGTTCTCCATGAACTGGCTTGGCAGCTCGACCGCATCCCAGGCCACGCCGTTGATGCCAGACACGCCCGCGTGCTCGACGCGGGTCAGCAGGTGATGCAGGCCGTGACCGAATTCGTGGAACAGGGTGGTCACTTCGTCGTGGGTCAGCAGGGCTGGTTTGCCACTGTCGGCCGGGGTGAAGTTGCACACCAGGTTCGCCACCGGGCTTTGCAGCACGCCATTGATCGTGCGGCGATGATCGCGGGCGCCATCCATCCAGGCACCGCCGCGTTTGTTGGCGCGGGCATACAGGTCGAAGAAGAACCGGCCGACGTGCTGGCCGTTTTCCTTGATTTCGAACAGGCGGACATCCGTATGCCAGGTGTCGAAGCCTTTCAGCTCGGCGATCTCGATGCCGTACAGGCGCTGGACGATACTGAACAACCCACCCAGAACCTTATCGATCGGGAAGTACGCGCGAAGGGTTTCCTGGGCGATGCTGTAGCGCTGTTCACGAAGTTTTTCACCGTAGAAACCGCTGTCCCAGCTTTGCAGGTCCGGGCAACCCTGTTCGGCAGCATAGGCCTTGAGCTGTTGCAGATCCTGGGCGGCGAACGGCTTGCTGCGTTTGGCCAGATCGCGCAGAAAACTCAGCACCTGATCGTTGGACTCGGCCATTTTGGTGGCCAGGCTCAGCTCCGAGAAACTGGCGAAGCCCAACAGTTTTGCCAGTTCCTGACGCAGGTCGAGAATTTCTTCCATGACCGGGCCGTTGTCATTCTGACCGGCATTCGGGCCTTGGTCCGACGCGCGGGTGCAGTAGGCGGCGTAGACTTCTTCGCGCAGGGCGCGGTCCTGGGCGTAGGTCATCACCGCGTAGTAACTCGGGAATTCCAGGGTGATCAACCAGCCATCCAGCTCTTTGGCTTGTGCGGCGGCGGCCATTTGCGCCTTGGCCGACTCGGTCAGACCGGCGAGGGCGGCTTCGTCGGTAACGTGCTTGGTCCAGGCTTGGGTGGCATCGAGCAACTGATTGGAGAAGCGGCTGCCCAGTTCCGATAGTTTGCTCTGCACATCGGCGTAACGCTTTTGTTCAAGCGCAGGCAGGTCGATACCCGACAGACGGAAGTCACGCAGGGCGTGTTCCAGGATCGTTTTCTGCGCCACGTCGAAACCGGCGGCCTCTGGGCTGTTGGCCAGTGCTTCATAGGCCTGAAACAGTTCACGGTTCTGGCCCAGCTCGGTGGCGTAGGCGCTCAAGGCCGGCAGGCAGGACTCGTAGGCTTCGCGCAACTCGGCGCTGTTGCACACGGCATTGAGGTGACTGACCGGGCTCCAGGCGGCGCCCAGACGATCGTTGAGCTCATCCATCGCCAGCACCAGGCCGGCCCAGGTCGGTTGTATACCCTGGATTCTGAGGATGTCGACGATGGCGGCGCGGTTATCAGCCAGGATCTTTTCAATGGCCGGTTGCACGTGTTCGGCACGGATCGCCGAGAACGGCGGCAGGTCGTAGGACTGCAGAAGAGGGTTGTTCACGCTCACGGTTGGCACCTTGGCTGGAAAACATGCGGGAAGAAACATGGCCCCATCTTAATTACAATCGACGCTCACCGCAGCTATCAGCAAAAGAGAGAGAGCCTATCGTGACCCTTCGCAAGTATCAGAACCACACGCCGCTGCTGGGCAAAGGCGCCTTTGTCGACGGCTCGGCAGTGGTGATCGGCGACGTCGAAATCGGCGAAGACAGCTCTGTTTGGCCGCTGACAGTGATTCGCGGCGACATGCATCGCATCCGAATCGGTGCACGCACCAGCGTGCAGGACGGCTGCGTGTTGCACATTACCCATGCCGGACCATTCAACCCCGATGGCTTCCCGCTGCTGATCGGTGACGATGTGACCATCGCGCATAAGGTCATGCTTCACGGTTGCGCCGTGGGCAACCGGATTCTGATCGGCATGGGCAGCATCGTCATGGACGGTGCGGTGGTCGAGGACGATGTGATCATCGGCGCTGGCAGCCTGGTACCCCCGGGCAAGCGTCTGGAAAGCGGTTTCCTCTACGTCGGTAGCCCGGTGAAACAGATCCGGCCGCTGACTGACAAGGAAAAAGCCTTTTTCACCTACAGCGCTGCGAACTACGTGAAGCTCAAGGATCTGCATCTGGCCGAAGGCTACGACCAGCTCCAAGCCTCTTGATAATAAGCCTCTTGATAATGGAAAGTGTCTCCCTATTGCTCAGGATTTTTCATGCATTACCAAACCGTACTGTTCGACCTCGATGGCACGCTGACCGACCCGCGCGAAGGCATCACCCGCTCCATCCAGTTCGCCCTGAGCAAATTGGGCATCGATGAGCCGGACCTGACCAGGCTCGAGCACTTCATCGGCCCGCCGTTGTTGCAGGCGTTCATGCATTTCTACGACTTCGACGAGCCCAAGGCCTGGGAAGCGGTGAACTTCTATCGCGAGCGCTTCAAAGTCACCGGCCTGTATGAGAACCGCGTGTTCGATGGCGTCACGCCGCTGCTGGAAACCCTCGCTGGGCAAGGGCGACAGCTGTACATCGCGACTTCCAAGCCATGGGTATTCGCCCGGGAAATCGCGCGGCACTTCGACTTCGCCAAGCATTTCAAAGTGATTTACGGCAGCGAGCTGGATGGCACGCGAACCAACAAGGTCGAGCTGATTGCGCACTTGATGAGCGAAGAAGGCCTGGACCCGGCCAATACCCTGATGATTGGCGACCGTAAACACGATCTGATCGGCGCTCGCAGCAATGGACTGGACGCGGCGGCGGTGGGATACGGGTTTGGCAGCCGGGAGGAGTTGAGCGCCGAAGCACCGGCGTATCACTTCGAGACGCTAGATGAGATGCATCAGGCGTTTTTGCAGCGTTAGTTGAATCGTCTTCGCGGGCAAGTTTCGCTCCTACAGGGGCTTTCGATCATCTGTAGGAGCGAGGCTTGCCCGCGAAGGCGTCCCCCCAGACACATCCTGAGCAACTGTTCTCACTCCAATACTTTCTTATCGTCCTAGCCTTAACACTCCAGCCACGATCAAGGAGGATCATCATTGCCAGAACTCAAACATGCTCATCGATTGCGCTCCGGGCGATATTCGGAGTCCGGGCAGATTTACCTGCTGACTGCGGTGGTTTTGAATCGAGAACCGCTGTTTCGCAGCATCAAGAATGGGCGTCTGGTGGTCGATGCTTTTAGAACGGCTGAGCGAGAAGGGTTTGCAACATCGTTAGCCTGGGTAGTGATGCCCGATCATTTTCATTGGCTGATTGAGTTACAAAATACTCAGCTACCTAAATTGATGGCCCGTACCAAATCCCGGATTGCAGTGACGGTCAATCGCTCGATTCGACGTCAAGGCCCGGTTTGGCAGCATGGCTATCATGATCGCGCCATTCGCAAGGAAGAAGACTTGCAGGCAGTTGCTCGATACATCGTCGCCAATCCGTTGCGAGCGGGGCTGGTGGATAGGGTCGGGGACTATCCGTTGTTGGTTGTGACATTCAAAGACGCCTTCGCGGGCAAGCCTCGCTCCTACAGATGATCGAAAAGCTCCTGTAGGAGCGAGGCTTGCCCGCGAAGAGGCCCGTTCAGCCACCGGGACTCTTTGATCCCGCCAACACCTTCAGCGCCGCCTTACGTTCCTCAGCCGGTAACGCGCCCAATTTCTCCACCTCCGCATAAAACCTTACCCAATCCCGATCAACCTGTTTGAACAACGTGGCAAACGCCGGCACCCACTGGTCGTACAAACCAAACGGCAACAGTCGGGCATTGTTCATCGGAGTGTTGATCCAGGCGTCATAGCGTTTGTTCCCGGCCCATCGGCTGTCGCGTAGCGTCCGGTATTCACGGCGCAATTGTTCGAACTCTGCGGCTTTCCGCTCGCGCATTTGCTCGGCAGGCAGTGGCAGGGCGTAAAGTCGTTCCAGCCTCTTGCGGGCGTCCATAATCAATTGGATGAACTGGTCGCGTTGCTGCACCAACGCTCCGTTATCCGCTGGCAGGCCACGGAATGCACGCCACTGGCGAGTGCCTTCCTGTTCGACGAAGGTGGCAAAGGACTCATTGAACTCGGTGTCGTCTTTCACATAAAAACGTTGATGGGCAAGCTCGTGGAAAATCAACGTGGCTAACCGTTCGTCGCCCCAACCCATCATCGAGCTCATGATCGGGTCGTTGAACCAACCGAGCGTCGAATAGGCCTCGACGCCGCCAATCGACACGTCCATACCTTGCAAACGATGCAACGCGGCTTCACCGCGGGCAGCGCTCTGGCTGTAATACCCTCGATAGGCGACGCAGCCTGCGATGGGGAAGCAATGGTTCTGTGGCTTCAGCGAAAACTCCGGCGTGGCAAAGACGTTCCAGACTACAAACGGCCGCCCGATGTCGGCGTACAGGCGGTAGCTCTGGTTGTCCGGCAGGTGCAGGCGTTGGCTGGCGAATGTCCGGGCTTTTTGTGATTGGGCCAGATGCGCGCGCAATTGCTGATCGCGGTCTGGGTCGGCAATCACACTGGAAACCGGCTCACGTGCCCGCAGCAAGTGCAGCTGACCACTGGCCAATTGGCCGTAATAGCTGATGCTGGTGCAGCCGTTAAATAACAAAAAAAGCATCCCCGGAAACAAAATGCGTAAAACGCGATCAAGTAACCCAAGGCTTGGACGCGGCCTGATCAAAATGAATCATCCCTGGAAAGTCTGCCCGCAAGACTATCCCGCCTATTGGAGCTCCGCTATGCGCAAGTTGATGCTGACGGGAGGCCTGCTGATGCTGGCCGGTTGTGCTGGACTGCCCTCTCCTGATCCTTCACAGGCATGGATCGATCTGGATACACGGCAGGAAGACACCGCGCTGCAAGCGGTAGAAGTCGATGACAAGGCTTCCATCGACAAGCGCTACTTCGAGGTGCAACCCGGTAGCCATGAGCTGACGGTTCGCTACTTGTTTGCGGTCCAGCCGACCAACATTGGTCCCGACGCCGAGCCACTGTGGCGCGACTGCCAGTTGAATGTGAAATTCAAGGACTTCAACGCCGGTCAGCGGTATCAGCTGCAAGCAGGAAATATCGGCTTTCGGCCGTGGGCGAAGCTCTACGATCAACAGCGAAAAGTGATTGGACAGGGCACACCGGCAGGCTGCCAACGTACCTGATCGACGCTATGCTGAATAATCAGTCCTTGGGATATTCATCATGCGCAGGTTGTTGCTGTTGCTCGCTGCAGGCGCCTTCGTCGGTTGCACGAGTCCGTTGCCGGCGGTCGATCCGCAGATGGCCTGGGTCGACTTCGCGACGCCGAGCCCCGGCGGGAAACTCCTGATGGCCGAACGGCTGGACAATCAGCGGCTGAGTGACGGGCGTTACTTCCAGGTCACCCCGGGAAGCCATGAACTAAGGGTACGTTTCGACTTTGAAGTGTTTGGTGGCGGCTCGGGCTTGATGAATGCTCCGCTGGAGCGGCTGTGCTACCTGACCATCAACTACGACCATTTCGAGGCCGGCCAGCGTTATCTGCTGGAAGCGCGTTCTATAGCGTTCACCCCCAGCGCCCGGCTGTACAACGCCAAGCGGGAAATCGTTGCTGAAGATCGATTGGCCAACTGCGTTATGTGAGGCAGATCAGCGGTCATTCTTTTGGTAGATGATTTTTTTGGTGCCGTATTCGCATGAACCCACGACCATGTTCTGATCGTGCACTTCGTCATTGGTGACGATTTCCAGGGTGTAGGACGAGACGTTATTGGCCTGGATCTTGGCTTCGATCTCGGCCTTGAGTTCCTCACAGGATTTCGGTGCCGCGAGGGCCGATGTGGTCAGCGCGCAACAGATAATCGCCAAGGCAAAACGTTTCATGGTTGAAGCTCCCTTAAGGCAGCGCGCAGGGTGATGCGCTGAAGCTGCTGTCATTTATTCGACCACAGTTTCGCCATTCAGGCTGTAATTCAGAGCAAAAAAGATCGCAGCCTTCGGCAGCTCCTATAGGGGTCGCGTGACCTGTAGGAGCTGCCGAAGGCTGCGATCTTTTGATCTAGTTGACCAACGTCGCATCCAGGCTGATTTTCGCATTCAGCACTTTGGACACCGGGCAACCCTCTTTGGCCTTGTTACTCAGTTCCTCGAATTGCGCCTGGGTCGCCCCGGGGATTTTCGCCTTGAGAATCAGTTTTACCGCTGTGATTGCGAAGCCCCCGTCTACCTGGTTCAGGGTAACTTCGGCATTGGTGTCGATACTGTCGGCCTTAAGGTTGGCCTCGCCGAGAATCATTGAAAACGCCATGGAAAAACAGCCCGCGTGAGCCGCGCCGATCAGCTCTTCCGGATTGGTGCCTTTACCGCCTTCGAAACGGGCCTTGAAGCCGTAGGGCGCGTCTCTGAGAACGCCGGTTTCCGTAGAAATCGAGCCAATACCTGTTTTTAGATCACCTTCCCAATGAGCCGATGCTTTCTTTGTGATAGCCATGTTTGCCTCCTCAAGATCCGGCGCGAAACGTCGCGCCTTCGTGGTTTTCGGTTACCAGGGTTCTGAGGATAGACCGTCCGGCAAAGTTCACCTCATCTGATCAGTCTTCTAATTGCGTAGGAATTTTGTCTCTCCTATTGAAACTCGGGTATATGCCCTCATTGCATAGAACACGCTTATAGACTCGGCAGGTTTTCGTTCGTGAAAAAACCTGCTTACCCATTGGAGAAGCAGGTTTATGAAACGACTGTCCGATATCAAGTTTTCGACCCTCGATCTGGTGCCCGTGCGGGAGAACGGCAGTGCGGCCCAGTCCCTGCACAATTCCCTGGATCTGGCGCAGCACGTTGAAAAATTCGGCTACAACCGCTTCTGGGTTGCCGAGCACCACAACATGGACGGGATCGCCAGTTCGGCGACGTCCGTTCTGCTGGGTTATCTGGCTGGCGGCACTTCGACCATTCGTGTCGGTTCGGGTGGCGTGATGCTGCCCAACCACGCGCCGCTGGTCATCGCCGAGCAGTTCGGCACCCTTGAAAGCCTTTACCCGGGACGGATCGATCTGGGCCTGGGTCGCGCCCCTGGCTCCGATCAGATGACCGCCCGCGCCTTGCGCCGTGAGCGTTCCGGCAGCGCCGACGACTTCCCGGAAGATGTGACCGAACTGATGCGTCACCTCGGCCCGCGCACGCCAGACCAGCGGATCATTGCCATGCCGGGTACCGGCACCAATGTTCCTATCTGGTTGTTGGGTTCGAGCCTGTTCAGTGCACAGTTGGCGGGTGAGCGCGGTTTGCCCTACGCCTTCGCTTCACATTTCGCACCGCGGTTCATGCATGAGGCGATTCGCGTTTACCGCAACCACTTCAAGCCTTCAGCGGTTTTGGATAAGCCTTACGTGATGCTCGGCGTGCCACTGGTGGCCGCGGATACCGATGAGCAGGCCGACTACCTGGCAACCTCGGTCTACCAACGGATTCTCGCGTTGATGCGTGGCCAGAGCCTGGTGCAACGCCCGCCAGTGAAGACCATGGACGGCCTGTGGCTGCCCCATGAGAAAGAAGCGGTCGGTGATTTCCTGGGCCTTGCCATGGTCGGCAGCCCGCAGAAAATCCGCGCCAAGCTGGAAGTGCTGATCGAACAGACTCAGGCCGATGAGCTGATTTTTACCTGTGACCTGTACGAACATGCCGATCGCCTGCACTCCTATGAGCTGCTGGCGCAGGTCATGAAGGGCTGACACTCAAGTTGCACCCACAAAAAAGCCGACGCCATTGCGTCGGCTTTTTCATTTTCGAGGGCGGTCAGCCCTGCTTGTAGACGATTTGCCTGGAGCCTTTTTCACAGGTGCCGACGACTTTTCCGTCAGCAGCAGCGCCTTTGTCGACGATTTCCAGTGTGTAATTGGAAACACCCTTGGCATCCAGTTTCGCTGCGATTTCGGCTTTCAGCTCGTCGCACGACTTGCCCTGGGCAAAGGCTGTTCCCGCCAGGCTCAACAAACCTACCGCCAAAATAAACTTCTTCATGGGTTGCACTCCCTGGTCGGATCAATAGGGGGAGGGCATCCAGCTCTCGGCCGGATGCGCTCACCACGTAGCGCTTTGCCATTTCCTATGGCATTCGGCCAGCGCGCAAGTTCAGAAGACTAGCTCAAACTCAGCTACTGGCAATCCGGAACCCGACTTTGAGCGTCACCTGAAAGTGTGCCGCTTTGCCGTCCTTGATGTGTCCGCGGGTTTCGGTCACTTCAAACCATTCCATGTACTTGAGGCTTTTGTTGGCTTCGGCCAGGGCATTGTTGATGGCGTCTTCAATGCTGGTGGTGGATGAGCCAACCAGCTCGACTTTCTTGTAGGTGTGATGGTCAGTCATGGCGTTCTCCTAAGGGTGTGAAATACAGCCTAGCAGTGATTTTTCTTATTTCTTCTGTCGACCAATCCGAGGGGAAGTTCAGATTTACTGCACTTTCTCGAACCCCTGAAGTCCCAACCAACACACGCAACTCAAACAATGCAGGAGATCCACCATGGCCAATACCTCGTTACGCAAAGCCTCATTGCAAAGCATGGAAGCCGAGATCGAGAGTCTGCTGAAATCGTTGGAAAGCCTGAAGGACGACGCCTCGGACGAGTCGCGTAGAACCCTTAAAACGCTGAAAAGCAACGCCGAGAACGCGCTGAAACATTCCCGCCATCTGCTCGCCGATGCCTATGAAGAGGTCAAGGTCAAAACCCGTGAAACCGGGATCGCGACGCGTGACTATGCCCAGGAACATCCTTGGACTACCGCCGGCGTCGCCGTTGGGGCGCTGGGCCTGCTCGCGGCCTATCTGCTGTGCAAACGCGGTAATTAAGAGGCCTGGCGCAGTTCGTTTTTAAGCCACTGCGCCAATTGCCGAGCGCGCCCGTCCGCGGCGCGCTTGGGTAGCCACAACGCCAGTTGCGCCGGGGTTTCACAGAAACCCCATGGCGCAACCAGGCGACCGGCCTTCAAGTCCTCGGCCACCAGCGGCTCGGGCGCGATGGCCACACCCAGCCCGGCCACTGCCGCCTCCAGCAAGTAATACAAATGCTCGAAACCCTGACCGTACTTCAGCGCCTTGGCGTCGAGGCCGCTTTGCTGTGCCCAACTAGGCCAGGCTTGCGGGCGTGAGGTGGTGTGCAGCAAGGGTTCGGTCAGCAGCGCATGAGCCGGTGCATTCTGCAGTCTTTCGCAGCCGACGAATCGTGGGCTCATGACCGGGCCGATGCGTTCGCTGGCCAATTCGTAGACCTGCATGTCTGCCGGCCATGGCGGCTCGGCAAACACCAGCAAAGCATCCAGGCCAGGCCGCCGTGGATCGAGATCGCCTTCGCCAGCCGACAGGTGCAAACGCAGATCCGGCAGGTCCGCATTGAGCCGCCCCAAGCGCGGAATGAACCAGCGCGCCAGCAGGCTGCCCGAACAACCGAGCACGAACGGCGCATCGGCGGTGCTTTGGGTCAATTCGGCGCAAACGCTGCGTAAACGCTCGAAGGCTTCGCCGCTGACATCGCGCAAACGGACCCCGGCATCTGTGAGTTTAAGGCCGCGTCCATCCTTGATGAACAGACTCACGCCGAGGTGTTCTTCCAGCACCTTGAGTTGTCGGCTGACCGCCCCATGAGTGACGTGTAGCTGTTCGGCGGCCTGACTGACGCTGTTCAGGCGGGCAGTGGCTTCGAAGGCGCGAAGGGCGTTCAGCGGAGGAAGGTCGTGGCTCATGGTATCTGTGAGTTTTCCTGACAGGTTGTGGCGATCTTATCGGTTTTCAGTGCGGGATGTCAGGGGTAGAGTGAACCCCATCGTCACCTCTCGAATACAACTGGAGCGACCCATGACCCAGACTAATCTGCGCAACGGCCCCGACGCCAACGGCCTGTTTGGCGCGTTCGGTGGCCGTTACGTCGCCGAAACCCTGATGCCGTTGATCCTCGATTTGGCCCGTGAATACGAAGCGGCCAAGGAAGATCCGGCGTTCAAAGAAGAATTGGCCTACTTCCAGCGAGATTACGTCGGACGTCCAAGCCCACTGTATTTCGCCGAGCGTCTGACTGAGTTCTGTGGCGGCGCGAAGATTTACCTCAAGCGCGAAGAGCTGAACCACACCGGCGCGCACAAGATCAACAACTGCATCGGCCAGATCCTGCTGGCGCGGCGCATGGGCAAAAAACGCATCATCGCTGAGACCGGCGCTGGCATGCACGGCGTGGCGACCGCCACCGTGGCCGCGCGGTTCGGCCTCGATTGTGTGATCTACATGGGCACCACTGACATCGAACGCCAGCAAGCGAACGTGTTTCGCATGAAGCTGCTGGGCGCCGAAGTGATCCCGGTGGTCGCCGGCACCGGCACCCTTAAAGATGCGATGAACGAAGCCCTGCGTGACTGGGTGACCAACGTCGACAGTACCTTCTACCTGATCGGCACCGTCGCCGGTCCGCACCCCTATCCCGCCATGGTTCGTGACTTCCAGGCTGTGATCGGCAAGGAAACCCGCGAGCAGTTGCAAGCCCAGGAAGGCCGTCTGCCCGACAGTTTGGTGGCATGCATTGGCGGTGGTTCCAACGCCATGGGCCTGTTCCACCCGTTCCTCGATGACAAGAGCGTCGAGATCATCGGCGTCGAAGCCGCCGGTTATGGCATCGAAACCGGCAAGCACGCGGCTAGCCTGAACGGCGGCGTACCGGGCGTGCTGCACGGCAATCGTACTTTCTTGTTGCAGGACGATGACGGCCAGATCATCGACGCTCATTCGATTTCCGCCGGCCTCGACTATCCGGGCATCGGCCCGGAACACGCCTGGTTGCATGACATCGGCCGCGTCCAGTACACCTCGGTGACCGACGACGAAGCCCTCGACGCGTTCCACAAATGCTGCCGTCTGGAAGGGATTATTCCTGCACTGGAAAGTGCCCATGCCCTGGCCGAAGTGTTTAAACGCGCACCGACGCTGCCGAAAGATCACCTGATGGTGGTCAACTTGTCCGGCCGTGGCGACAAAGACATGCAAACCGTGATGCACCACATGGAACACTCTCAACAAGAGCAATCCAAGCAGGAGAAACACTGATGAGCCGCCTGCAAACGCGTTTTTCCGAACTCAAGGAACAAAACCGCGCCGCCCTGGTGACCTTCGTGACCGCCGGCGACCCGAGCTACGATACGTCTCTGGCGATCCTCAAAGGCTTGCCGGGAGCGGGTGCCGATGTGATCGAGTTGGGCATGCCCTTCACCGATCCGATGGCCGATGGCCCGGCGATTCAACTGGCCAACATTCGTGCCTTGGGCGCTAAACAGAACCTGGCGAAAACCCTGCAAATGGTTCGCGAGTTCCGCGAAGGCAATAACGAGACGCCGCTGGTGCTGATGGGTTACTTCAACCCGATTCACATGTACGGCGTGCCGCGTTTCATCGCTGAAGCCAAAGAGGCCGGTGTCGATGGCTTGATCGTGGTCGACATGCCGCCCGAGCATAACGGCGAGCTCTGCGACCCGGCACAGGCAGCGGGCCTGGACTTCATTCGTCTGACCACTCCGACGACTGATGACGTGCGCTTGCCGACGGTATTGAACGGCAGTTCCGGCTTTGTTTACTACGTGTCGGTGGCGGGTGTGACCGGTGCGGGCGCGGCGACTCTGGAACATGTCGAAGAAGCCGTCACCCGTCTGCGTCGCCATACCGATCTGCCGATCAGCATCGGTTTTGGTATTCGCACACCGGAGCAAGCGGCATCCATCGCGCGTCTGGCCGACGGTGTGGTGGTGGGGTCGGCGCTGATCGATCACATCGCCAATGCCTCGACGCCGGATCAGGCTGTGGAGGGCGTACTCAGCCTGTGTGCAGCCTTGTCTGACGGCGTACGTAAAGCGCGGGTCAGCTGAAGGCAAAGTTCCTGATACAGAGGAATTAGAGCCTCGCGGCACAGACTAAACAGCAAGACCGAGGGCTTCAGGACTACGTTCTGAGGCCCTCGGTCTTTGGGGGCCTGTTCCTCAGGGCAACTCCAACCCACCTGCTGCCTTGTGCAACTTCCTCAAATGTTCGCCAACCTGCTTCAAATTGGCTTCGTTGGCGGCCATTTCGGCGGCCCGACTCGGGTCGAGCAATGCTCTGACTTCCTTATCGAGATCCCCAGTCAGTGCTTGCAACTGCTTCTGGCGCAGGCTGCTTTCCGACTCCAGGCGCGTCCACTCGTTCGGCTGCGGCAAACCATAACCACCGGTGCCGAGCAGTTCGGCCGGACGGCTGAGGAAGCCGCTGTTGGCGAGAATCTGCTGCAAGGTCGCATTGGCCTTATCCATGCTGCCATTCTTCAATTCCTGAGCGCCCAGATAACGTTGCTTCACTTCGTCCTGAGCCAATACAACCTGCTGACGGAAACTGGCCTGCTCCAGCAGCAGCAACGCCGCGCTGGTACGCAAGTCAGCCTGGTCAAACCATTTGCGCCGCTCTTCCGCTTTCAAGGCCAGCCAATCCTCGACCTTGTCCTGCTTGATCGGCAAATGCTTCTTCAGTACTTCGAACATCGCTTGATAACGATCGCGGAAGGAGTCGAAGCGATAGCCCAGACGTAACGCTTCGCGGGGATCGTCCAGCACGCTGGTGTCCGCCAATCCGCGGCCCTTGAGCACTTCCAGCAAACCGTTGGGCATGATGCTGTCGAGGCCGACCAGTTGCGCATTGTTGGTACTGCTGCGCAGTAATTTCAGGCCTTCTACCGCGCAGTTGTTGGACAGGAAAAAATAGTTGCCGTCGTAACTCCAGTGCATCTCCGCGGCGTGCTCCACCACATTTTCGATCTCGCTGTGCGACAGGTTCAGAGGCACTGAAGCCAGGCTGCGCAGTTCGGTCTTGGTGTATTCGTCGATCACCTGGGCCAGCGGCAAGACAAACAGGCGCGACGGGTATTTGCCCACCAGCCCGTCCCAGCTCGACAGCTGTACGTCGCCGACGAAGGCGCGGTAGGACAACACCAGATGCTGATCCAGATCCAGTCGACAATCCGGCCCACGAGGCCGACCGGGTGCGCAGATCACCAGTCGCAGCATGCTGTGGCCCCAGCGGCTGACCCAGTTCTGGTTGGCCTCTGCCAGCAGATAATCAACAGCGTAAACCCGTTCCGGATCGACCTGACCCAAGGGCTGCTTGGCGAAGTCGTTACCCGCATTGAGGAAGGCGAATGATTGGGCGCAGGTGTCTTTGGCGGCGGGCGCCCAACCGAAATGTTCTTTGTAGTAGCGATACAGTGCAGGGCGACGGCAGGCATAGCTTGGGTCGAGGAGGAAATACTCCATATTGACCGCGACGAACTCCTTCGGGCTGCTCGTCTCGTAGATGTCCGGGCTGCGGGCAATCTGCCGGTTGTGTTGTTCTCGCACTCCGCGTCTACCGACGTATTGCGGCCAACCGGCCAAATCCAGCAGGCGAGGGTCGTCGCTGAGGGTCCAGCGTCGTTCCGTCTGCCCGCGGCATTGATCGGGGATGCCGATCAGCCCGGAGCTGCTGTTGCGTTGCTTGCAGCGCTGAATCAGCGTGCGCTCGGCGTCTGGCCACAGACGCGCGCGGTCATAAATATGGGTGAGTTCGTGCAACACCGTGGCGAGCATTTCCCGGCGCACGGTGCCGTGAGGGCGGTACGTTTTTTGGGTCGCGGCGCTGCCGTTGGTGAGGCTGGCGAGAAGATTGCGATTCAGGTCCAGCTCGGACACCAGCGATGCCTGACCGTAAGCATCGCTCGGCATATCGTCGGTCCAGCCGACATCAATGCGCCGGTCCAGTTGCTCAATGAAGCGCGGCGGTAACGCCTGCATGGCTTCATCAAGCAGCGCCTGACTGGCCTGCTGTTGCGCGGGGCTCAGACCGTCGGTCTTGAGCCGTAGTTGCAGGCCGGCCTGAGCCGTATTGCCGAGCAGCAACACAACCCCGGCCAGCAGCCAGGCGCCTAATGACTTCACAGGGCGAGGATGGCTTCGGCGAGAACCTGATCACTGGCGTCTCGGGCTTCCGGTACGCGGGTGCGCAAGGTGTCGAAGGCCGCTTCCAGGTGCGCACCACGGATTTCACCGTCGCTGGCGACGAAACTGGCCGCATCGTCGTGGGCTTCACGGACAATCTTCGAATCACGGATGGACGTGGTGGTATCGGACGTGAAATCAAGCGTGCGCTCGGAGGCACGAATGATGATGTTACTGGTGGCTACCAGGGTGTGCGCCTGGGCCACGTCGGCCAACAACAGCAGGCCAAGGGTGGCAGCAATCAGCGGGTTACGCATGGAACGACTCCGGAGGAACAAGGGATAACTATTGGACGAGAATTGCCTGTGCCAGTTCAAGGTCGCTGGCATGAAGTTTTGGCTGGGTCCGACGCAGGTAAATCAAGGCGGCCTCCAGTTGCGCTCCTCGCAGTTGGCCGTCACTGGCAATGAACGCGGCAGCGTCATCCCGGGCGGCGATCAGCAGCTTATGGTCGAAGGGCGCGGAGGTCACCATGCTGGTGGCATAACCACTGGCCACGGTGCCTTGCGTAGACAGGTTGAAAGCATCGAAGGCATGGGCCGAACCCGACCAGCAAGCCGCAAGAAAAACCGCAGTGATCGAAAGACTTGAAAGAAAACGCATGAGACTCGATAGCTGAAAGCGAGTCCCAAGGCTAGCGCAATGCCCGGGCTAGAGCCAGTGCCGAAACATGGGGACACGACGGGCGTGTCCCACGTCAGAGCTGTCGCTTAAATCGTCAGGATGGCCTGGGCCAGCTGTGCGTCGGTCGCATTCAGTTGTGGAGTCTGTTGGCGGATATGGTCAAGAGCGCTTTCCAGTTTCACACCACGAATGGCGCCTTCACTGGCGACGAAACTGGCGGCATCGTCACGAGCAGCACGGACGATTTTGTCATCGCGAAAGGAAGACGAGATGTCCGAAGTAGCGTCGGAGGAGGACTTCAGCCCACCAACAATGGAATCGGTGGTCACGATAAAGCTGGTGGCGTGGGAATTGGCAGCCACGACAAGCAGGGCGGCAGCACTGAGCAGACGTAGACGGGACATGGGATAGCTCCTTTGGATAGACCGGTTTAGAGGTGGCGCAGGATCAGACGCCTGTCGTAAAGCGTTCGCCACGTTCTGTCTGGATATTAGGCTTGTGTACATCGATTAGAACAGTCCAATAAAACTGTATTGGTTGAATATAGGTTATTTTAAAATTGTACCTATTGATGATTGCCTCCCTTTGTACGACTCAATACGAAGCTCCAAAACGACAAAACCCGTCGTGGTTTCCCACGACGGGTTTTGTTTGTTCGATTCGGGTTGCTGGCGGTGGATCCGGAGAATCAGGGCCAGCGACGCTAACTTAGCGCCAGAACGGCTTGCTCAGCTCTTCGTAGCGCTGTGCTTCGCTAATCCCTGCGTCAGCCAGCAGACGCGAATCCAGACGAGCCAATTGATGGCGGCTGGAGATGCGGCGCTGCCACAGCATCAGGTTGGCGAGAACGCGCAGAGGCATGGAAGCCTGGGTGTTTACAGCTTTGTCTTCGAAGAACAGTTCGGAACTGAGTGTACGTTCCATGGTTGACATCCTTCCGCTTATGGCGGGATTAGGTAGTGGTTTAACTGATGCCAATGATCCTCTCGTTTGGCCACTCTCTGTAGATACAGTTCACCTGTATTGTGAGAGACCAGTTAACTGTTAAAAGGCGCTGTACTGGTCTAAATTGAGGCAACTGTACTTGTTCGCACTAATTAGGTGCATTATTACTCAATTCAACGCAAAAGGCAGGAAAATACCGTAGGAAAAGACCGGTACAGCAGTACAGTTTTTTACGGCGTGGAGTCTTATCACCGCGAGCTGACGAAACTGTGTTTGCGTCAGCTGCCATCTGTATCAACTACACCGCCAGCATGCGCCCGGTTTCTTCCAGGTTAATGTGCCAACTCAGGGCGTCGCGAAGGATGTGCGGGGTGTGACCGCCAACTGCGCAAGCGGCAGTGAAGTAGTCATTCAAGGCTGGGCGATAGTCCGGGTGAACGCAGTTGTCGATGATGACCCGGGCGCGCTCACGCGGTGCCAGGCCACGCAGGTCGGCCAAACCTATCTCGGTCACGAGAATGTCGACGTCATGTTCTGTGTGGTCGACGTGGCTGACCATGGGGACCACGCTGGAAATCGCGCCGCCCTTGGCAATCGACTTGGTGACAAAGATCGCCAGGTGCGCATTGCGCGCGAAATCGCCGGAGCCGCCGATGCCATTCATCATTCGCGTGCCGCAGACGTGGGTGGAGTTGACGTTGCCGTACAGGTCGAACTCCAGCGCAGTGTTGACGCCAATAATGCCCAAGCGCCGCACCACTTCGGGATGGTTCGAGATTTCCTGGGGGCGCAGCACCAGCTTGTCCTTATAGTGCTCCAGGTTCCCGAATACATCGGCATTGCGCCGGCTCGACAGAGTGATCGAACTGCCCGAAGCAAAGCTCAGCTTGCCAGCGTCGATCAGATCGAAAGTCGAATCCTGCAGCACTTCGGAGTACATGGTCAGGTCTTCGAACGGCGAGTCGATCAAGCCGCACATCACCGAATTGGCGATGGTGCCGATACCGGCTTGCAGTGGGCCGAGTTTGTTGGTCATGCGCCCGGCAGCCACTTCTTGTTTGAAGAAATCAATCAGGTGATCAGCGATGGCCTGTGTGTCGCTGTCCGGCGGCAAGACAGTGGACGGCGAGTCAGGCTGATTAGTGATCACGATTGCGACGATTTTTTCGGGCGGTATCGGGATCGCGGTGCTACCGATGCGGTCGTCGACCTTCACCAGCGGAATAGGCGTGCGGGTCGGCCGGTAGGTCGGGATATAGATGTCGTGCAGACCTTCGAGATTCGGGTTGTGAGCCAGGTTTATCTCGACGATCACGTGCTTGGCGAAAATCGCGAAGCTGGCCGAGTTGCCTACCGAGGTGGTCGGTACGATATGGCCCTGCTCGGTGATTGCCACGGCTTCGATCACCGCGATGTCCGGTAGCTTGAGTTGTTGGTTACGCAGTTGCTCTACGGTTTCCGACAGGTGCTGGTCGATGAACATGACTTCGCCAGCATTGATCGCCTTGCGCAGGGTGCTGTCCACCTGGAACGGCATGCGTCGCGACAGTACGCCAGCTTCAGTCAATTGTTTGTCGAGGTCGTTGCCCAGGCTGGCACCGGTCATCAGGGTGATTTTCAGCGGCGCGACCTTGGCACGCTCGGCCAGGGCATGAGGCACGGCCTTGGCTTCGCCGGCTCGGGTAAAGCCGCTCATGCCGACGGTCATGCCGTCCTGAATCAGAGCGGCAGCGTCGGCGGCGCTCATCACCTTGTCCAACAATGAAGGCAAGCGAATACGGTCACGGTACATGGATTGTTATCTCGGGCAACGGAAAGCAAGGTGCGCAGTCTAGTGAATTTGAGCCTCGCCCGTCCCGCTACCAAGGTCGCATTCGAGGTGTCTATTCTGGGCCTTTCAGACAAAACACCTTTACCGGATCGGTAACAGCCACAAACAAAAACGCCCCGACGAGTCAGGGCGTTCAGGTTGCCGAAGGGTTTACTCGACGGCTTTAACCATGTCTTCGATGACTTTTTTGGCGTCGCCGAAAACCATCATGGTCTTGTCCAGGTAGAACAGCTCGTTGTCCAGACCGGCATAGCCGCTGGCCATTGAGCGCTTGTTGACGATGATGGTCTTGGCTTTGAACGCTTCGAGAATCGGCATGCCGGCAATCGGCGATTTCGGGTCGTTCTTGGCGGCCGGGTTGACCACGTCGTTGGCGCCGAGCACCAACACCACGTCGGCCTGACCAAACTCGGAGTTGATGTCTTCCATCTCGAACACCTGGTCGTAAGGCACTTCGGCCTCGGCCAGCAATACGTTCATGTGGCCAGGCATCCGACCCGCAACCGGGTGAATCGCATACTTCACGGTCACGCCGCGGTGGGTCAGCTTCTCGGTCAGCTCTTTCAATGCGTGCTGCGCGCGGGCCACCGCCAGGCCATAGCCCGGAACGATGATCACCGTGTCGGCGTTGGTCAGCAGGAAGGTGGCGTCGTCAGCCGAACCGGATTTCACCGGGCGGGCTTCTTTCGAGCCTGCCGGGCCAGCGGCGTCTGCTGTGTTGCCGAAACCGCCGAGCAATACGTTGAAGAACGAACGGTTCATCGCCTTGCACATAATGTACGAGAGGATCGCACCGGACGAACCGACCAGCGAGCCGGCAATGATCAACATCGAGTTGTTCAGCGAGAAGCCGATACCTGCTGCGGCCCAGCCGGAGTAACTGTTGAGCATCGACACCACCACGGGCATGTCTGCGCCGCCGATCGGGATGATGATCAACACGCCCATCACGAAGGCCAGGGCCAGCATCAGAGCAAACGCGCTGAGATTGCCGGTCAGCATGAAGGTGATGCCCAGTGCCAGCGTCGCCAGACCCAGCAGCAGATTCAGCTTGTGCTGACCGCTGAACTGTACTGGTGCGCCTTGGAACAGGCGGAACTTGTACTTGCCCGACAGCTTGCCGAACGCAATCACCGAACCGGAGAAGGTAATTGCACCGATGGCAGCGCCAAGGAACAGCTCCATACGGTTGCCCGCCGGAATCGAATCACCCAGCTGTTTAACGATGCCCAAAGACTGCGGCTCGACCACCGCTGCAATAGCGATGAACACTGCAGCCATACCGATCATGCTGTGCATGAAGGCGACCAGTTCCGGCATCTTGGTCATTTCAACGCGCTTGGCCATGATCGAACCGGCGGTGCCGCCGACCAACAGACCGATAATGACGTAACCGATGCCGGCAGTAGCGAGCTCTGCCCCTAGCTTATAGATGAGGCCCACTGTAGTGAGGATCGCCAACGCCATACCGAGCATGCCGTAGACATTGCCGCGCCGCGACGTGGTTGGGTGCGACAGACCTTTTAGGGCCTGGATGAAGCAGATCGACGCGATCAGGTAGAGCGTCGTTACCAGATTCATGCTCATTACTTGGGCGCCTCTTCTTTTACGGCTTTCGGGGCTTTTTTCTTGAACATCTCAAGCATTCTGCGTGTCACGAGGAAACCACCGAACACGTTCACTGCCGCCAAAGCCACCGCCAGGGTGCCCATGGTCTTGCCCAGTGGGGTCACGGTCAAAGCTGCCGCCAGCATGGCGCCGACGATCACAATCGCCGAAATGGCGTTAGTCACCGCCATCAATGGCGTGTGAAGTGCAGGTGTAACGTTCCACACCACGTGATAACCGACATAAATCGCCAGCACGAAGATGATCAGGTTGTAGATACCGGGGGAGATAAGCTCTTCCATCGTCTGAATCCCTGCTTAGGCGTTTTTGCGGATGACTTGGCCGTCGCGGCACATCAGGCACGCGGCGACGATGTCGTCTTCGAGGTTCACTTCAAACTGGCCTTCTTTGTTGAAGACCAGCTTCAGGAAGTCCAGCAGGTTGCGCGCGTACAGTGCCGAAGCGTCTGCCGCGACCGCGCCGGCCAGATTGGTCGGGCCGCAAATGGTCACGCCATTTTCGATGACCACCTGATCGGCGACGGTCAGCGGGCAGTTGCCGCCCTGAGCTGCCGCGAGGTCGATGACCACGGAGCCTGGCTTCATCTGCGCCACGGTTTCGGCGCTCAGCAGCGTCGGCGCCTTGCGGCCCGGGATCAGCGCAGTAGTAATGACGATGTCAGCCTGCTTGGCGCGTTCGTGCACGGCCAAGGCCTGGCGCTGCATCCAGCTGGCCGGCATGGGGCGTGCGTAACCGCCGACACCGACTGCGCATTCGCGCTCTTCATCGGTTTCGTACGGCACATCGACGAATTTCGCACCCAGGGATTCGATCTGTTCCTTCACGGCAGGACGCACGTCGGACGCTTCGATGACTGCTCCCAGACGTTTCGCCGTGGCAATCGCCTGCAAACCGGCTACGCCAGCGCCGAGAATCAGCACGCGCGCCGCTTTCACGGTGCCCGCAGCAGTCATCAGCATCGGCATGAAGCGTGGATAGTGGTGAGCGGCCAGCAACACGGCTTTATAGCCGGCGATGTTCGCCTGGGACGACAGCACATCCAGGCTCTGGGCGCGGGAGGTGCGCGGCGCGGCTTCCAGCGCAAACGCGGTAATACCGCACTCGGCCATCTTTGCGATGGTTTCATTGCTGAACGGATTGAGCATACCCACCACAACGGTGCCGCTCTTTATCAGCGTCAGCTCACTGTCACTGGGGGCAACCACCTTGAGAATCAGCTCTGCGCCAAAGGCATCATTGGCACTGCCAATGGTCGCGCCTGCCGCTTCATAAGCACTGTCGACAACGCTGGCGTTAATACCGGCGCCGCTTTGCACAGTGACTTTATGACCCTGGCCGATCAGCTTCTTGATGGTTTCCGGGGTTGCAGCAACCCGTGTTTCACCCGTCTGGGTTTCGAGAGGAACACCAATGTGCACGTCAAATCTCCTGCGTGATCTTATTGAGTAAACCCAAGCACTTCGGATGGTGCGTCTGGGGCGGCCGATCAGCACGATCCCACCAAATCAGGGCGGGGCGCGGCATTTTGCAGGCGAACTTTGTGCCCTTCAAGGGATTATGACGGGTGACGGAAAATTAACTACAAGTCACCCCGTGACCGAATGTCGCACTGATCGGTGCAATCCCTTGCAGGCCGCGGCTTGTGAGGATTCTGTCCAAAATTCAAGAATTTACACATCGGCACGGTGAATGAGGCGTCATTGCCTGCCAATAGAGGCTCAAGGCCACGTACTCAGGCCTTTGTAGGACGTTTGTGCTACTCCTCGGTACAGTCTGCCAATATGCGACAAATACTTATATCTGTAGTGCTTTTGTCTTCCTGACTACGGGGTCAGCTTATAAGGTGGAGCCTTTATCCTTCTAGGCTGTAGCTTTGTGCCTGATTAACCAGCCAATCGCGAAATGCCCTTAAAGACGCAGATTCGACCTTTCGCTCGGGAATCATCAGGTAATAGGCCTTGATGCTCGACAGTGCCTGGGCGTTAGCAATCACCAGGCGCTTCTCTGCCAATTCGCGTTGAATCAGGAAAGGTGGAATCAGCGCGATCCCCATATCGTGCATCGCCGCTTGAGCAAGCATGGAGAATAGCTCGTAACGCGGCCCTGTCATGTCTCGCGGGATATTCAGGTTTTGAGAGTTGAACCATTGGCGCCAGGCGTAAGGGCGTGTGGTCTGCTGGAGCAGGGGCAGTTCGGCGATTTCACTGGGGCTCAGGTTGGTTTTTCTTCCCAGTAACGTGGGGCTGCACACTGGCATCGGATTTTCGCCCATTAGCCTGTGGGATTCGGTACCCGACCAGTCGGCGTCGCCGAAATAGATCGCGGCATCGAATTCGGTGTCGGCAAACAGGAAGGGGCGGGTGCGGTTGGTGAGGTTAACCGTCACTTCCGGGTGTTTGTGCTGAAAGTCCTTGAGCCGTGGCAGCAGCCATTGAGTACCGAAGGTTGGCACCACCGCCAGCTCGATCACGTTGGCGCCTTGCTGGCCCATCACTGACAAGGTATCGCGTTCAACCGCGTCGAGCTGGGTGGCCACTCGGCGGCTGTAGGAAAGTCCGGCCTCCGTCAGCTTCACTCCGCGCCGGGAGCGTCGGAATAGTTCGACGCTGAGGAACTCCTCAAGGCTGGCGATCTGTCGGCAAATCGCTCCCTGTGTGAGGGAAAGTTCCTGGGCGGCTTTGGTAAAGCTCTCGTGGCGCGCTGCAGCTTCAAAGCTGATCAGGGCGGTAGTGCTGGGGATCTTCCTGCGCATGTACGTCAACCTCACTAATACATCGCATATAAGCTATTTTTGCGACGTTACGGAGTGAGAAATTAGCACAACAGTATGCAAAATCCTCGTTTGTCGTGAAGCCGAACCCGGCCTAGGATCGGTCCACGTTATTTGACCCGATTCGAGAGGACTCACTCATGGGCGGTAAAGCTAGCTTCAACTGGATCGATCCCCTGCTGCTGGATCAACAGCTCACTGAAGAAGAACGCATGATTCGCGACACGGCTCAGCAATTCGCTCAGCAGAAGCTCGCTCCGCGCGTTCTCGAAGCTTTCCGCCATGAGAAGACCGATCCGGCGATCTTTCGCGAGATGGGTGAAGTGGGTCTGTTGGGTGCGACGATTCCTGAGCAGTACGGTGGCAGCGGCCTTAACTACGTCAGCTACGGTCTGATTGCCCGTGAGGTCGAGCGTGTCGACTCCGGCTATCGCTCGATGATGAGCGTGCAGTCCTCGCTGGTCATGGTGCCGATCAACGAATTCGGCACCGAAGCACAGAAGCAGAAATACCTGCCGAAGCTGGCCTCGGGTGAGTGGATCGGTTGCTTTGGTCTGACCGAGCCTGACCATGGTTCCGACCCGGGCGCGATGATTACTCGTGCACGCAAAGTGGAAGGCGGCTACAGCCTCACCGGCAGCAAAATGTGGATCACCAACAGCCCGATCGCCGATGTGTTCGTGGTTTGGGGCAAGGACGACGCGGGCGACATTCGTGGTTTTGTTCTGGAGAAGGGCTGGAAAGGTCTGAGCGCTCCGGCCATTCACGGCAAGGTTGGCTTGCGTGCATCCATCACCGGCGAGATCGTCATGGACAACGTGTTTGTCCCTGAAGAGAACATCTTCCCGGATGTCCGTGGTTTGAAAGGTCCTTTTACCTGTCTTAACTCGGCACGTTACGGCATCTCCTGGGGCGCACTGGGCGCTGCCGAGTTTTGCTGGCACACCGCTCGTCAGTACACCCTGGATCGTAAGCAGTTTGGTCGTCCATTGGCGGCCACGCAGTTGATCCAGAAGAAGCTGGCTGACATGCAGACCGAGATCACTCTGGCGCTGCAAGGCTGCCTGCGTCTGGGTCGTATGAAGGATGAAGGCACGGCTGCCGTCGAGATTACTTCGATGATGAAGCGCAACTCCTGTGGCAAGTCCCTGGACATTGCTCGCATGGCGCGCGACATGCTGGGTGGTAACGGCATCTCCGATGAGTTCGGTGTCGCTCGGCACCTGGTCAACCTGGAAGTGGTGAATACCTATGAAGGTACGCATGACGTCCACGCGCTGATCCTCGGTCGCGCGCAGACCGGCATCCAGGCGTTCTATTAATAGGAGAACGGCCATGGGCGCGCTTTCGCATCTACGGGTACTGGATTTATCGCGGGTGCTTGCCGGGCCTTGGGCCGGGCAGATCCTGGCGGACCTTGGCGCCGAAGTCATCAAGGTCGAGCGCCCGGGCAATGGCGATGACACGCGCGCCTGGGGGCCTCCGTTCCTTAAAGATGCTTATGGCGAGAACACCAGCGAGGCGGCCTATTACTTGTCCGCCAACCGCAACAAGCAATCAGTGACTATCGACTTCACGCGGCCAGAGGGGCAGCAGATCGTGCGTGAGCTCGCGGCGAAGTCTGACATCCTCATTGAAAACTTCAAGGTCGGTGGCCTGGCGGCTTATGGGTTGGACTATGAGTCGCTCAAGGCGATTAATCCGAAGCTGATCTATTGCTCGATCACCGGCTTCGGTCAGACCGGGCCGTATGCCAAGCGTGCGGGTTATGACTTCATGATCCAAGGCTTGGGCGGTCTGATGAGTTTGACCGGTCGTCCCGAAGGAGATGAAGGTGCGGGCCCGGTGAAAGTCGGTGTGGCGCTGACAGATATTTTGACCGGGCTCTATTCAACGGTAGCGATCCTGGCGGCCTTGGCTCATCGGGATCAGGGCGGTGGCGGTCAGCATATAGACATGGCATTGCTGGATGTTCAGGTGGCTTGTCTGGCCAATCAGGCGATGAACTACCTGACTACAGGCGTTGCGCCTAAACGCCTGGGCAACGCTCACCCGAATATCGTGCCTTATCAGGACTTTCCTACGGCCGATGGTGATTTCATCCTCACCGTGGGAAACGATGGGCAGTTCCGCAAGTTTGCGCAGGTGGCTGGTCAGCCGCAGTGGGCGGATGATCCACGTTTTGCGACCAACAAATTGCGGGTGGCTAACCGAGCAGTATTGATTCCGCTGATCCGCCAGGCGACCGTGTTCAAGACTACTGCCGAATGGGTGGCGCAGTTGGAGCAGGCAGGCGTGCCATGCGGACCGATCAATGATCTGGCTCAGATGTTTGCCGATCCTCAGGTTCAGGCGCGTGGGTTGGCCATTGAGCTGCCTCATGCTTTGGCCGGGATGGTGCCGCAGGTGGCGAGCCCGATACGTCTGTCCGAGACTCCGGTGGAGTACCGTAGTGCGCCTCCTTTGTTGGGTGAGCACACGCTGGAGGTTCTGCAGCGGGTGTTGGGTCTGGATGCTGGCGTCGTTGCTGGGTTCAAGGCGTCTGGAGTGCTATGAGCATTCCTTCTATATATAGCAGGGCTAGTTTTGCTTTCCCTATATAGAAGGAAATGTGCAGTTTTCAGGCTTTCTGCAAGTTATTGATAGAAAAGCGTAATCAGGGGTTGACGGCAGATTCTGGAAGTCTATAATTCGCCCCACTTCCGGCGCAGTCGAAACGGAAAACTCCTTGGTAAACAAAGAGTTACGCAGTTTTCGACAGCGGTTACGCTTCAGTTCATCGAAGCCAGAAGGAGTTGAAAGGGCGGTGTTGTTTGGCTCTTTTGACGGTTCGATCTTCTCGGTCGAAAGTGGAGAAAAAGAGGTGTTGACAGCAGCGAGTAACGCTGTAGAATTCGCCTCCCGCTAACGAGAGATCGAAAGCGCAAGTGGTTGAAGTTGTTGAGGAAAACCTTGAAAACTTCTGAAAATAACCGCTTGACAGCAACAGAGGCTGCTGTAGAATGCGCGCCTCGGTTGAGACGAAAGATCTTAACCAACCGCTCTTTAACAACTGAATCAAGCAATTCGTGTGGGTGCTTGTGGAGTCAGACTGATAGTCAACAAGATTATCAGCATCACAAGTTACTCCGCGAGAAATCAAAGATGTAACCAACGATTGCTGAGCCAAGTTTAGGGTTTCTTAAAAACCCAAAGATGTTTGAACTGAAGAGTTTGATCATGGCTCAGATTGAACGCTGGCGGCAGGCCTAACACATGCAAGTCGAGCGGCAGCACGGGTACTTGTACCTGGTGGCGAGCGGCGGACGGGTGAGTAATGCCTAGGAATCTGCCTGGTAGTGGGGGATAACGCTCGGAAACGGACGCTAATACCGCATACGTCCTACGGGAGAAAGCAGGGGACCTTCGGGCCTTGCGCTATCAGATGAGCCTAGGTCGGATTAGCTAGTTGGTGAGGTAATGGCTCACCAAGGCGACGATCCGTAACTGGTCTGAGAGGATGATCAGTCACACTGGAACTGAGACACGGTCCAGACTCCTACGGGAGGCA
Source organism: Pseudomonas sp. MDT1-85 (assembly GCF_054898065.1). Classification (NCBI taxonomy): domain Bacteria; kingdom Pseudomonadati; phylum Pseudomonadota; class Gammaproteobacteria; order Pseudomonadales; family Pseudomonadaceae; genus Pseudomonas; species Pseudomonas sp. MDT1-85. The sequence goes on from NZ_CM142715.1 coordinate 392,122, forward strand.
GCAGTGGGGAATATTGGACAATGGGCGAAAGCCTGATCCAGCCATGCCGCGTGTGTGAAGAAGGTCTTCGGATTGTAAAGCACTTTAAGTTGGGAGGAAGGGCAGTTACCTAATACGTATCTGTTTTGACGTTACCGACAGAATAAGCACCGGCTAACTCTGTGCCAGCAGCCGCGGTAATACAGAGGGTGCAAGCGTTAATCGGAATTACTGGGCGTAAAGCGCGCGTAGGTGGTTCGTTAAGTTGGATGTGAAATCCCCGGGCTCAACCTGGGAACTGCATTCAAAACTGACGAGCTAGAGTATGGTAGAGGGTGGTGGAATTTCCTGTGTAGCGGTGAAATGCGTAGATATAGGAAGGAACACCAGTGGCGAAGGC